>JBPPMX010000195.1:0-22697 GCA_051306275.1 Tepidiformaceae bacterium | reverse complement strand
GCGTCGAACTCGGCAGCGCAGGTGTCGACCATCTTGTAGACGGGGCGGATACCCCATTCCTGGCGCTGCGTCCGGATCTGTTCCGGCAGGCGGTCGGCCAGGCGCCCGACCATCTCGTCGCTGAAGCCCATCCGCTTCGCGTCACGCAGCAAGGCGGGCTGGAGCGGATCGCCCAGGAGGCGCTGCTCCATCGCGACGATGTTGCGCATGCGTTCGATGAACCAGGGGTCGATGCCGGTGTCGACGGAGAGTTCCATCGTGCTTACACCGCGGCGGATCGCGGCCATCAGCACCCAGAGGCGTTCGTCGGTCGCGCGAAGGTCGTCTTTCGAGCCGTCGCGCCATTCGGGCCGCTCCCAGAGCAGGCTCTTCCCGCCGACCTCGAGCGACCGAACGGCCTTGTTGAGGGCCGCTTCGAATGAGCGGTCGATGGCCATGACCTCGCCCGTCGCCTTCATCTGCGTCCCGAGGAAGCGGTCACCGAGCGCGAACTTGTCGAAGGGCCAGCGAGGGATCTTCACGACGCAGTAGTCGAGGGCGGGCTCGAACGCGGCGGTCGTCTTCTGCGTGACGGCATTCGGGATCTGGTCGAGCGTCTTGCCGCAGGCGATCTTCGCTGCGACGCGGGCGATCGGGTATCCGGTGGCTTTCGAAGCGAGCGCGGACGACCGGGAGACGCGCGGGTTGACCTCGATCACGTAGAACGGGAGGGGATCGTCGGGGTCGCCTTCCCAGTGGCGGACGTCCTTCCGCGGGGCGAGTGAGAACTGGACGTTACAGCCGCCTTCGATCCCGAGTTCGGTGATGATCTCGAGGCTCGCCGTGCGGAGCATCTGGTAGTCCTTGTCGCTCAGCGTTTGCGACGGGGCGACGACGATGGAGTCGCCGGTGTGGACGCCCATCGGGTCGAAGTTCTCCATGTTGCAGATGGTGATGACGTTTCCGGCGCCGTCGCGCATCACCTCGTATTCGACCTCTTTCCAGCCCAGCAGATTCTTCTCGACGAGGACCTGTGTGATGGGGCTCGCGGCCAAGCCTCGGGTCGCAACGGCGCGGAGTTCGTCCATGGTGAACGCCATGCCGCCGCCGGTGCCGCCAAGAGTGAAGGCCGGCCGGATGACCACGGGGAGGCCGATGCGTTCGGCCGATGCCTCGCACTCCGCCAGCGTGTGGCAGATGTCGCTATCCAGGACTGCCAGGCCCAGCTTGGTCAGCATGTCCCGGAAGAGCTCGCGGTCTTCGGCACGCTGGATCGTCTCGAGCGGTGTGCCCAGGAGGCGCACGCCGTACTTCTCGAGGATCCCGGCCTTGGAGAGCTCCACGGCGAGGTTGAGTGCGGTCTGTCCGCCGAGTGTTGGCAGGAGGCCTTCGGGGCGTTCCCGGGCAATGATCCGTTCGATCACCTCGACGGTCAGCGGTTCGACATAGACGGCGTCCGCGATGTCGAGGTCCGTCATAATCGTCGCGGGGTTCGAGTTCACGAGGATGCTACGCACGCCCTCTTCGCGCATCGCCTTGCAGGCCTGGGTGCCTGCGTAGTCGAACTCCGCGGCCTGCCCGATCACGATTGGGCCCGAACCGATAATCAGTACGCTCTCCGGCTTCACGCATCCTCCCCAAGGGCTATCTCATATGACTCAATCCGGCGGCTCCGGCCGGTGGTATCGAACTCCAGGCGGGAGGCCAGCAGGTGGCGAACCTCAGCGACGATTGGTGGCATCGTCCGGAGGCCCGCGAGCGCGGAAACCATGTCCGGCGCATCGCCATTCGCTCCGAAGTAGGCGATCGAAACGTGCGGAAGGTAGGAGTCATCGGGGACGCCGCCATCGATCCACGACAGCGCCGAGCGGATCTCCTGCCGGAGCGCGCGGATGGGCTCCGGGTTCAGCACTTCGAGCATCGCGCTCTCCGGGAACGCGCTTGCGCCGCCCACGACGATGGACGTGGGCTGGCAGCGCAGTGCAGCAGAACGAACGTCCTTCAGCCACCCGTCTGGGGGCGTGAGCGCGAGCGTATCGAGGGTTACATGCAGGCGCTCAGGGTCGATGGGCTCCGCGCCATGCGCACGTCCGATTCCCGCCTGGACTTCGCGGGCTCGGACGACGACCTGCTCATCTTCTATGGGCACGATCAACGACCAGGCGGGTGCGCCCGCGAATCGTCCGGCTGCGCGGCTGAAGTGGTCGGCGACCTGTCCGGTGCGGGCGAAGGTGTCCCAGATTGCGAGGGCGCGTGGGTCCTGCGATGGTGACTGGTGGCTCTCGGGAGTCATCTGCGGCCCTGGCCCAGGAGCCTGGCACCGAGCTTCCGCACGGGGCGGACGGCAAGCAGCACAAGCAGGAACGGCACCCAGATCCAGCTGGTGGCGTGGGCAAGGAAAAGCATGGCCTCGATCCCACCGATCAGAATTCCGAGCGCGATTGGGAAGACGTAGCGCTCGACATCACCGCGATCGTCGCGCAGCAGGCCGAAGCCGAGCGCGCCCACGAAGAGGCCGCTGAAGGCGAGTGCCGCCGCGAACGCGCGGGCAAGGGTCTTGCCCGCGTCTCCGCCGAGGCCATCGTCGTTCGTGAACGAGGTGATCACGAAGATCGCGGCCATCGTCAGGGCTGCCGCCGCGAGGCAGAAGAGGATGTCGGGGACCGTCGTGGAGCGGCGCCGGACGCGAGTCGCCCGCTCGGGGCGGGCATTCGCGGGTCGTTTGCTCACTCGTCCTCCGTTGGCCGTCCGTTGCACCTAGAGGGGCAACTCGAACGTCATGGATGGGTTTCGCAAGGGGACCATGGCCCCGATGCCTGAAAGGAAGCTGAGCGCGGGCTCGTTGCCGTCGGGCAGCCGTCCGCGGATGCGGCGATAGCCGTGCTCGCGCGCGAATTCGATCAGCGCCTCTGCGATATCGGTCGCGAGGCCGCGGCGGCGATGTTCGGGCACGATCCACACCCCGAGAATCCCGGTTTCTGGCTCCATCGTGTCGAAGTCCAGGGAGCCGAACCCTGCCGGGATGCTTCCGTCGAATCCGATCACCATCGTCCCCTGGTCACCGAGGCGGGCGATCCATGCGGCGGCGCGTTTTCCGTCGAAGTCGGCGTCGAGCCCGATGTTCGCTTCACCGCCGAGCGCGCGCACGATTGCCGCGACGTGTTCGGCGTCTGCCGGTGTTGCCGGGCGCAACTCTGTTGTCCGTGTCATGAAACCCCTCCGCGTGCAGTCGCCACCATCTCGAGATACCGGTCGAATAGCCCGTCGCTGTCCAGCGGACCCGGGCAAGCCTCCGCATGATACTGGATGGTTAGCAGTGGCTCCGTCCGCATCGCGATCCCTTCGACGGTCTGGTCGTTCAGGTTCACGTGGCTGACGAACGCTGAGGCTTCCAATCCGTCCGCGTCGACCGCATAGCCGTGGTTCTGCGCCGTGATCGTGACGCTCCCGGTGAGCATGTCCTTGACCGGGTGGTTCCCCCCGCGATGTCCGAAGGGGAGCTTGAACGTCCCGGCGCCGAGTGCCTGCGCTGCCACCTGGTGTCCGAGGCAGATGCCGAGAATCGGGGCCTTGCCAATCATCCGCTGACACTCGGAGACCATCGTTTCAAGGAGCCGTGGGTCACCGGGCCCGGGGGAGAGCACGATGCCGTCCGGCCGCATATCGAGCAGCTCATCCGCGTTGGTGCTCGCCGGGAAGACGCGCACTGCGCACCCGCGCTTCGCGAGCGACCGCATGATGTTTCGCTTCACGCCGCCATCAAGGAGGGCGATTCGCGGCATGCCGTCAGATGCTTCGCTCCAGTCGTAGGGCGCGTCGGTAGTCACGGTGGCGACCCAGTTCACGTCGTCGTAGTCGGGCATTGAGCGCAGCCGGGCAAGCGCGACCTCGGCGGGCTCGACATGTGTGATGGTGCCGAGCATGACGCCGTGGCGCCGGATCGTGCGCGTCACCGCGCGTGTGTCGATGCCTTCGATTGCGACGACGCCGCGCATCTTCAGGTAGTCGTCCAGCGTCCCGGTCGAGCGCAGGTGGCTCGGGATGCGAGCTGCTTCGCGCACGACAAGGCCGGTGGGCTGAATGCGGGCCGACTCCTCGACCTTTGCATCGACGCCGTAGTTCCCGATGATGGGGTAGGTGAGTACCAGCAGCTGGCCCGCGTATGAGGGGTCCGTCAGCATCTCCTGGTAGCCGGTCATTGAGGTGTTGAAAACGACCTCGCCATCCGCGAAGCCGCGCGCGCCGACCGCGCGCCCTTCGAAGACGCTGCCATCCGCCAGGACCAATCGTGCCTCGCTCAAACCACTGCCTCCACGCTCTCTACCTGGAATACAACGCGCCCCGCGCATACGGTCGCGACCACCCGTCCGGCCAGTGTCATCCCGGTTAGCGGCGTGTTCTTGCCCTTCGAGACGAACGCGGCGGGGTCGACGATCCAGCGGTCGGTTAGCGACAGCACCGCGATGTCCGCGACGCCCCCTTCGACAAGCGAGCCAATCCCGGGCACCAGCGAACCGAGGTTGAAGACGCGTGCGGGGCCTGAGGTTAGCGCTTCGATGACGCGGTCGAGCGGCAACTCACCGCGTTCGATTTGCGTCGCGAGCGTCCCGAATGCTGTTTCGGCGCAGCTGATACCGGGCGCCGCGAAGTCGAACTCGCAGAGCTTGTCTTCGATGGCGTGGGGAGCGTGGTCGGTCGCGATGGCGTCGATGACCCCGGTGCGGAGGCCTTCGATCAGGGCCTGGCGGTCTGCTTCGGTGCGCAACGGTGGGTTGACCCGTGCATTGGTTTCGTAGGCGGCGTCCGGCCCTGGTCCGAAGACGGTGTCCTCGGTGAGGAAGAGGTGGCCCGGCGTAACTTCGCAGGTCACGCCGAGACCTCGGGCCTTCGCGTCGGCGACGAGTTCGACGCCGCGTGCGGTGCTGATGTGGGCGATGTGCATGTGGCCGCCGGTTGCTTCCGCGAGGGCGATGTTCCGCCCGATGGCGGTGATCTCCGCCGCGGCTGGCTGCCCGGCGAGCCCGAGGCGTTCGCTGATCCGGCCCTCGTTCATGACGCCGCCGGCGTTCAGGACGGGGTCGTCGCTGTGCTCGCTGATCCGGAGCCCGAGCGACCGGGCAACTACGAGTGCGCGGCGCATGACCGCGGCATCCGGCACCGGGTTCCCATCGTCGCTGAAGGCGATGACGCCCGCTTCGGCGAGTTCCGCGAGTTCGGCGATCTCCTTGCCCGCGCGGCCCTTCGTAATCGTGCCGATGGGGAGGACGCGGACGACAGCAGTCATGCGGATGCGCTCAAGCAACGACTCGATGGCGCTCGCGCTATCCGGCGCCGGGTCGGTGTTCGGCATCGCGCAGACGGTGGTAAAGCCACCGCGGGCCGCCGCCGCTGTTTCTGTGGCGATGGTGCCTTTGTGTTCGAAACCGGGCTCGCGCAGGTGGGCGTGGATGTCGACGAAGCCCGGGACGACGAGCATCCCGGTGGCGTCGATGAACTCTGCGCCATCGCGGTCGAGGCCGGGGCCGATCTGGAGTATGACGCCGGCTTCGATGAGGACATCGGCCGTTGCATCGAGGCTACGACCGGGGTCGAAGACTCGACCGCCTGCGATGAGGAGTCGCTCGCTCACCCGTGCCTCCCCGATGCCATCAGATAGAGGACTGCCATCCGCACCGCGACGCCGTTCGCCACCTGCTCTTCGATGACAGAGCGCGCGCCGTGGGCGACGGCTGGCGAGATTTCGACGCCTTCGTTCATCGGGCCGGGGTGCATGACGAGAGCACCGGGCGCCGCGCGCTCGAGCCGGGATTCGTTGACCTGATAGTGGCGCGCGTACTCGCGCAGAGAAGCGATGAGGCCCCTGTCCTGGCGTTCCTTCTGGAGCCGGAGGGTCATGACCACGTCAGCCCCATCCAGCGCGGCAGCGATGTCGGTGGTGACGCGTAAGGCGTTTCCCTCACCCCAGTAGGTGAGCGTGGCGGGGAGGAGTGTCGGTGGCCCGCAGAGCACGACTTCGGCGCCCATTGCGGTCAGGCACCATGCGTTCGAACTGGCGACGCGGCTGTGCAGCACATCTCCGATGATCGCAACCTTCTTGCCCGCGACATCGCCAACGTGCCTCCGGATCGTATAGAGGTCGAGCAGGGCCTGGGTGGGGTGGGCGTGGGTGCCGTCGCCGCCGTTGACGATGCTTGAGGCGTTGTGACGGGCGGCGAGGTAGGGCGCTCCTGAGCGCGGATGGCGCATCACAATCACGTCGGCGCCAATCGCCTCGAGCGTCCGAACCGTGTCGATGAGCGATTCGCCCTTCTCGACGCTGCTGCCGCTCGCGGCGAGGTTTACGACATCGGCGCCGAGTGCCTTCGCGGCGACCTCGAAGCTGGCGCGCGTCCTTGTCGACTGTTCGTAGAAGAGGGTCACGACCGTCGCGCCGCGGAGGGTAGCCACCCGGCCGACCGGACGCGAGCGGATCTCGGTCATCCCGTCGGCGGTCGTCATGATCGCGTCGATTTCTGCGCGGGTGAGGGTATCGGTGTCCAGCAGGTCCTTCCGGGACCAGCGGAACTCCGGTTCGGCGATGGGGCTGGCGCCTGCCGCCGGGGCCTGCTCGCGCTCGGTCACGTTAACCATGCATCGCCTCCTCGTCGGCCACGTAGACGCTGTCTTCGCCGTCAGACTCAACCAGGCGTACCTGCACGTCCTGGAAGATCGCCGTTGGGATGTTCTTGCCGACGAAGTCCGCGCGGATGGGGAGCTCGCGGTGGCCGCGGTCGACGAGCACGGCAAGGCGGATGCGGGCTGGGCGGCCGTAATCGAGGAGCGCATCCATCGCTGCCCGGACGCTCCGGCCCGTGAACAGGACATCGTCGACGAGCACCACGGTCTTGCCATTGATGTCGGCGGGTATTTCGCTCGGGCGGACCTGGGGGGGCACGACGCGGCGGGTCACGTCGTCCCGGTAGAGCCCGATGTCGAGGCGACCGACGGGAACCGGTGTGCCCTCGAAGGTTTCGATGGCTGCGGCGAGGCGTTTCGCCAGCGGATACCCGCGGGAGAGCAGGCCTACAAGCACGAGGCCTTCAGCGCCACGGTTGTTCTCGATGATCTCGTGGGCGAGGCGGCGGACGGTACGGCCCATCTCCTCGGTCCCGAGGAGGATTTCGCTTCTCATAGAAAACGCCTCCCCACACTCCATGGAAAGGCGCACACAGTCATTCTGTCGCCGGGCATGTGCCGGCCTCCTCACCCTTGCAAGCCTCGCGGGACTCGCTTAAAAGGTAGAACAACTGTACGGCTGGACCCCAACACGAGCAACCCTCCTCAGCACTCCGCCGGACTCGCTATGCTTTCCCCACTACTACTGCTGGAGCACCCATGGGACGCGAAGAGATCGCTGCACTGATCGAGATACTCACGGCTCAGAACGCCCATGCGCGCGACGGCGTGATCCTCGGGACCTGGACGATTCGCTTCGACAAGAAGCGTGCCGCGTTCACCTTCGACAAGTGCGAAAACGAGGGCTACTGCGAAGAGCGCCCTTCGGTGATCGGCGTCGATGGATCAGTGATCGACCAGGGCGGCCCGCTTTTCGAATAGATTCCATACGGTATCTGCCCTGCTGGGAGACTCTTGAAGCGCAAATACGTGCCGATTATGTACCCGAAGGCAGGTAAAGATGACCGCTCCGGCTGGCGCCGCACCGCGCACGATCGTCCGAATGCTTGTTGTCGATGACGCCATTGGCGCTATGACGCGTGTCCGCGACCTGCTGCTGCTCGAACGAGATGTCCACGTCCACGGGGCGCGCGACGCCGCAGAGGCGATGACGCTAATCGAGTCGGCTTCCTTCGACGTCATCCTGGTCGACATGGACACATGGGACCGCGATTCGGGGAAGCTGATTGCTGCCGCCCGGGCTGCTCGATGCAATATTCCGGCGATGGTCCTCTACGGCCAGGACGATTCGGTCCGCGTGGCGCAGGCAATGAGGGCTGGCGCATCAGGCGCGATCGAGCGCCGGCTGCTTTCGGACCCACAGGCGCTCGCTAGCCGCGTGGCGGAGACAATCGCTGGTATCCGCGCCGGGCGCCGCCGCGAAACGCTCGCACGCTGGATGGAACGCGAGGCGCGCTTCGACCATCTCACCGGGCTCGCCAACCGCCGCGTCCTCGACGAAAAACTCAGCGCACTCATGGATGGCGGAACCCCGGATGAGCCACTCTCCGTCATCGTCCTCGATATCGATGGCCTTGGGGTTGTCAACCGCGCGTTTGGCCACCCTGTCGGCGACGAGGTGCTACGGCGCGCCGCCGGCGCTGTCGCGCGATGCGTCCGCGCCTCGGACCTTGCATCCCGCGCGGGCGGCGACGAGCTCGCGGTGATTCTGCCGGGAGCCTCGATGGATGTGGCCCAGATGCTCGCACGCCGGATCGGCCATGAGATCGAACGGTTGAACAACGAGTCGACCGACCTGCCGCCGCTTGCGGTGCTCTTCGCGGTTGTGAACGGCACTGCCTCGGAGGCGCGTTCGCTCTTCACCGCAGCGCTTGAGCAGACGGCCGTTTCGGAACGCCGGCCGGTTCCCGCTCTCGCGGTGATTGGACGCAGTGAGGAATCGGACCCCGGCGTCGCCTAGCCCCCGCTGATAGCGGGGATGATGGTGAGGTCGGCGTCGGGCCGTAGTTCCTGAAAGAGCGCGAAGGTGCGGGCCTCCCCGTCGATCGCGATCGCAAGCTCGGGGCGCACCCGGCCGTCTTCCACGACACGCTCCATGAATCCCGGGCAGCGCACGTCGAGTGCTTCGAGCGCTTCGCGCAGGGTCGCGCCGGGCACTTCGAGCGCGCTGACTCCGCCGCAGAGCGGTCGCAGTGGAGACGGGATCCATACTTTCGCCATGCTCTGTCCCTCCGTTCGAGTCTAGAGGATCGCGGCGCTTGAGCACGAGGACGTGTTGCCCTGATCGCAAAGCGGGCCGCTGTTTACAGCGACCCGCTTTTGCATTTCGACGCCTGGCCCTTCGGCCAGTGGCCGGACTAGGTGAGGTTGTTCAGGGCTTCCGAAACCCGGCGAGGGGAGATCGGCAGGTCCATGAACCGGTGGCCGGTTGCATCCGCAATCGCGTTGGCGATCGTGGCGAGCGGCGGGACAATCGGCACTTCGCCTACGCCGCGGACGCCGTAGGGGTGGCCCGGGTTGGGCACTTCCACGAGGATCGTGTCGATCATCGGGAGGTCGAGGGCGGTCGGCATGCGGTAGTCGAGGTAGCTCGAGTTCGCCATCCGGCCGGAGTCGTCGTAGTAATACTCCTCGTTGAGCGCCCAGCCGATGCCCTGTACGGCGCCGCCCTGGATCTGCCCTTCGACGTACGACGGGTGGATAGCGGTGCCGACGTCCTGGACGGCGGTGTAGCGCAGGAGCGTTACCTTGCCGGTCTCTGGGTCGACTTCGACGTCAGCGATGTGGACACCGAAGGCCGCGCCGACGCCACTCGCCATGAGTGAGCCGTTGCCGACGATCGGACCGCCGGTGTGGCCGGACTTCGAGGCCATCTCCTTGAACGTCATGGAATCCGGGCCGTTCTTGCGCCGGATCACGCCGTCTTCGTAGAGAACGTCGTCTTCTCCGACGCTCCACAGCTTTGCGGCGCGCTTGCACATCTCTTCGCGGATCTTCATGCCCGCTTCGTAGACGGCGAGGCCGGAGGCGAAGGTGACGCGGCTTCCGCCGGTGACGTCGTTGTAGCCGACGCCATCGGTGTCGGCTACGAGCGCCTTGACCTGCTCGTAGGAGATGCCGAGGGTTTCGGCAAGCTGCATCGAGAGTGATGCGCGCGAGCCGCCGATGTCGGTCGAGCCTTCGGTCAGGTTAACAGTGCCGTCGCTGTTGACCAGCACGGAGACGCTCGACTGGAGGCCAGCGTTGAACCAGAAGCCCGAGGCAACGCCACGGCCTCGGTTGGGGCCCTCAATCGGGGACTTGTAATGCGGCGAGTCCATCGCGGCCTGGAGGGTCTCTTCGTGGCCGATCCGCTGGAACGGAGCGCCCGTGATCATGCGCGTGCCTTCGACCGAGCTGTTCTTCATGCGGAACTCGAGCGGGTCGACGTTGAGCGTCTTGCAGATCTCGTCGACCACCTGCTCAGAGGCGAACTCGGCGGCGGGGGCGCCGGGGGCGCGGTAGGCCGACACCTTGGGCTTGTTCACGACCACGTCGTAGGCGTCGACCTTGAAGTTTTCGACGTTGTAGGGGCTGATGAAGCACATCGCGCCCGCACCTGCCGGGGAACCCGGGTAGGCGCCCGCTTCGTAGGCGAGGGAGCCTTCGACGGCCGTGATCCGGCCGTCCTTCACACCCATCTTGACCTTGATATAGGTGCCGCTGGTCGGGCCTGTCGCTTCGAAGACCTCGGTCCGGTTCATGGTGAGCTTCACGGGGTGTCCGCTCTTCTTCGAGAGGACAGCAGCGACGGGCTCCAGGTAGATCGGGATCTTGCCGCCGAAGCCGCCGCCGATCTCCATCGGGATGACGCGGACTGACGAAACGGGCTGCTTGAGGATTTCAGCGATCTGGGCGCGGACGGTGAACGCACCCTGGGTGCTCGTCCAGACGGTCAGCGTGCCATCTGAGTTCCAGTTGGCGGTACCGTTGTGCGGTTCGATGTAGCCCTGGTGGACCATGCGGGTGGTGAACTCACGTTCGACCACGAGGTCGGCCTCGCCGAACGCCTTCTCGATATCGCCACCAACGAACTGCAGGTGGGTCGCGACGTTGCTCGGGGTCGAGTCCTGCTGGCCGCCGGGCGTGTGCATGGTGAAGCGGGTGTCCTTGAGCAGGGGCGCGTCGGGGCGCATCGCATCGCGAACATCGAGGACCGGCGGGAGGACCTCGTACTCGACCTTGATCTTGGTGATGGCTTCTTCGGCCGCCTGGACGGAGGTGGCGGCAACAGCCGCGACCGCATGGCCGCGATAGAGGACCTTGTCCGACGCGAGGACGTTGTCGCTGAGGTCCTTCAGGTTGGCGGCGCCTTCGCCGAGGTCTTCGACGCGGTCAGCAGCGGCGGGGAGGTCCTTGTGGGTCGCAACGGCGATCACGCCTTCGGACTTCTCGGCTTCGGTCGTGTCGATGCTGAGGATGCGGGCATGGGCGTGGGGGCTGCGCAGCACGCGCCCGTAGAGCATGCCCGGGAGGTTGATATCGGCGCCGTACTGCGCCTTGCCGGTGACCTTTTCGACCCCATCCGGACGGACGGGGCGGGTGCCGATGACTTTGTACGTGGGCTTTTCAACAGTGGTCATGCGTGTGCCTCCTGCATTTCGGTCTCGGCCTTGAGTACGGCCCGGATGATCTTATCGTAGCCGGTGCACCGGCAGAGGTTGCCCGCAAGCCAGTGTCGAATGCGGGGCTCATCGGCATCAGGCTCGCGTTCGAGAAGATTCTTCGCGGCGATGATGAACCCCGGTGTGCAGATGCCGCACTGGAGGGCCGCCTCTTCGAGGAATGCCTGCTGTAGCGGGTGCAGTTCGCTCCCGTTTGCGACGCCTTCGATGGTGATGATGTCGTGGTTCTGCACTTCGACGCCGAGGACACAGCACGAGTTTACGATGCGTCCATCGAGGACGACGCTGCAGGCGCCGCAGTTGCCGTTGTTACAGCCTTCTTTTGAACCGGTGAGCTGGAGTTCGTCCCGGAGCACCTCAAGGAGGCTCTGCCGGGGGTCGCAGAGGAAGTCGGTCTGGGTTCCGTTGATTGTCGCCTGGACGTATGAGCGCTGCATCGTGCTAGTTCCCTCCCCGGATGCGTGCCAAGGCCCCTTCGAGGGCGCGGACGGTGAGCACCTTGGAGAGGTGCTTGCGTTGCGCGATGGAACCGCGCATGTCGGTGATCGGAGTTGCCGCTGCGGCGGCCGCGTCTCCGGCGAGCTCGAACGTCTCGCGAGTCGGGGCCTTGCCGATGATCGCATCAGCGGCGCCCGGGACGAGGAGCGGCGTCGGCGCGACAGCGCCAAGGCCGAAGCGTGCCGCTTCGATGCGTTCGCCGCTCTCGTCGAGCTGGAGCATTGCGCCGGCGCCAACGACTGCGATGTCCATCTCGTTGCGGGGGATGAAGCGCAGATAGAACGACTGGGCGCGCGCGGGCAGCGCCGGGATGCGGATCTGGAGGAGCAGTTCGCCGGGCTGAAGGGCATTCCGCCCGACGCCTGTGAAGAACTCGTGGATGGGCAGCTCGCGGGTCCCCGAGGCGCTGCCGATGACGGCGATCGCGCTCAGGGCGATGAGCGCTGGCGCCGAGTCAGCAGCCGGGCCGGCGTTGCAGATGTTTCCGCCGATGCTGGCGCGGCTCTGGATCTGGATGCTCCCGATCAGGCTTGCAGCGTCCACAAGGCCCGGGAGCCGTCGTGCGACTTCCGCGTCCTCGTAGATGACGGCGCACGAGGTTGCCGCACCGAGTTCAAGGGTCCCGTCGGGGAGGAAGCCCATCGCCATCAGCTCGGGGATGTACTTCAGGTCGAGGACCTGGTCGGCCGATTTTCGGCCTTCGCGCATCTGCACGATGATGTCGGTGCCACCCGCTAGCATCGCCGTCCGCTTCCCGTTTCCAAGCGCGGCATAGGCCTCGCTCAGGCTCCGGGGCGCCAAGTAAACATAAGGTTCCATGGACCGTCCTTGCCGGATTGTTTGCCCCGGCGCACACCGGAGCTGCGGGCACACGTATCGGCCCGCTCGCAAGGCGAAACTATACGGTGATCGCCGATGCTTGTCTCCATTAGGTCGATGGCCAGGTCGATGGCCGAACATCGTTTGATTCCGGTGTGCCTCGTCGAGCATAACGCGATCAGAGGGGACTGGTCGTCGCGGCACCCGTTACTTGAGCTAGGCTCGGACGGGCTCGGGCGCTACACCGAACTCCGCCAACAGCATCTTGAGGAAGTCGCGCACCGGCGGGGCCTGGACGCGGTTGCGGAGCACATGGACGCCCATCTCCCGTTGCGCGGGCTGCTCCATCCCATCGAGGTCGATGACCTTCAGGCTGCCGAGCGTCACCTCGCGCTGGACCTGCACGACGGGGAGGATGGCGATGCCGAGACCCTCCTCAACCATGTGCTTGGTCGTCTCCATCGAGTCCAGCTCCATGACTGACTCGGGTACGACACCGGCGCGAAGGAACATGCCGTAGATGAGCCCGTGGTAGTTCGAACTTCGCTCAAAGAACAGAAAGGGCTCGCGGCCGGCTTCGGCGACGGTCACGTGGCCCCGCGCTGCGAAGGGATGTGCGCCGGGCACGACGAGCGCGAGGTCGTCGTTGAAGACGTGTGTCGATTCGATCTCCGGGTGCTGGGTAAGACGGCAGATACCGACGTTGATCTCGCCGGAGAGCAGGTACTCAATGATGTCTTCGCTTGATCCCGTCTTCAGAGATACGTGGACACGGGGACGGGATGCGCGGAATGACTTCAGGACGGCCGGGAGGATGTAGGTGGCGATGCTCGCGCTTGCGCCCAGCCGGATGGTCCCGACCTCGCCGTGACGCACAGCTTCGATTGCGTCGGTCCCTTCCTGGACGGAGGTCAACGCGCGCTGTGCATGAGGCATGAAAGCGCGACCGGCGTCGGTAAGCGTTACGCTCCGGCCGGTGCGCTCGAAGAGCCGGTCGCCGAGTTCACGTTCGAGTGACTGGATTCGCGCCGTGACCGATGGCTGCGTGAGGAAGAGCGCATCCGCGGCCCGGCTGAATGACCGGTGGTGGGCGACCTGGACGAATGCTTCGAGCTGTGCGAGTTCCAAGCTGAGGTTACTCCCGACTGCGGCCGTCGCCGCTCTCATCCATGATGGCTGGGCCTCGCCCATAGCGCACGTCTATCGGTGTCAAGCCCGATTCTCCGTACCAAAGGTGAACACGCCGTCGAGGCGGACGCCGTTCTTGTGGACGATGACATCGCCTTCAACGTGTGCCTGGCAGGCGAGGCGGAGTCGCGGATCTTCGATAGCGCGCGGGCCGCGCTGGCGGATCAGGTTTTGCCGCTCATACCGGCCCATGCGGCTCAGGCGTCCGACGCCGGAGACCACATCCATGGCGCAGTTCGTGCATTCGCCGTTCTTCGCGCAGCCGACGGGCCAGAAGTAGCCAGCGGCGTTCATCGCATCGAGGACGGTATCCCCGGTGGATGCTTCAACCTCAATACCGAGCGGCTCAACCCTGATGCGAGGCATATTTCGATAGTAGCAGGTTCCTGTGCTGACTATCGCGCGAAGGTTAGGGGCGAATTTCCCTGTCTATTCCCAGGTAGCGCCGGCCGGGAGTGTTGCGACTGGCTCACTCCAGAACGCCCCATTCGAGGCGGCCGACCGCACCGGGTCGCGCGGCCCTCGGGCGAGAATGTCGACGACCTCGCTCCACTGGCTGGCGAAGGTGACGGGGGCGCCCAGCCCGGCCTCGACCTCCTCGATGGTGCGGTCGTCGAGGAACTTCTTGCCGAAGTAGTCGAGGCTCGTTCTCGGGAGGATGTAGCAGTCAGTCTGCGCGCCGCCGGCCTGGGCAATGTAGTCCGCCCCGCAGAGCAGTCCGCTGACGTTCACGCGCTCCCCGAAGATGGTGTTCGTGATCGGGCGGACGTCGATCGTCGCGCCCGTAAGCGCGGAAAGCTCTTCGGCGATGCCGCGGAGGACGGGCGCAATCAAGGTCCCGCAGGTGAGAACGACCCGTCGTCCTTCCATGTCCGTGGGCGCACCACTCTTCCGAAGCCGGCGCCTGACGCCATGCCAGTCCTGCAGCATGGCACGGACCATGCCGATGCCGTTCTCGTACTGCGGGTACCCGTCGTAGAGATGGGCCGCGGGGACGGTCACGCCAGCGGTGATGTAGTACTCGTCGCTGCACTGCACGAAGGTGACGCCGTGTTGCTCGCGGAAGGCCCGCTGCATCGGCCGGATCGCATCGATCACCGAGCGGGCGTACTCCGGTGTGGGGCGGACCAGTTCGATCCCATCGCGGGCGATCGACCAGTCCTCCAGCTTCGGGCTCGCGCCGACGGGGACCACGGACACGTTCCGCACGGTCGGGTAGAGCGCGGCGAGGTCTTCGATGGAGCGGAGGAGATGCTCGCCGTCGTTCACGCCGGGGCAGAGCACGATCTGGGAGTTCACCTCGAGCCCGAGCGCGCCAAGCCGCCTGATGACGTCGAGGATGTCGGGGGCCAGCAGGTTCCCGAGCATTGAGCGGCGAAGGTCGAGTTCGGTGGCGTGCACGGAGACGTTTAGCGGGCTGAGGCGCTGCTCTTCGAGGCGCGCCCAGTCGTCGTCGGTCAGGTTCGTGAGCGTGACGAAGTTGCCGTGAAGGAAGCTCAGGCGGTAGTCGTCGTCCTTCATGTAGAGGGGCCGGCGCATGCCCTTCGGCAGCCCTTTCAGGAAGCAGAAGAAGCAGTTGTTGTTGCAGAGCGTCACGTCGTCCCACGTTGCACGCTCGAACTCGAAGCCGAGGTCTTCGTCGATGTCCTTATCGAAGACGAGGAGCTCTTCGGTTCCGTCGGGGTGCTGGACGTGCACCTCGACTTCTTCTTCAGCCTGGTAGAACTGGAAATCGACGACGTCGCGAAGGACACGGCCACCGAGCGTGACGATCGCGTCGCCCGGCGCAATCCCCGCCTCCTCGGCCAGAGACCCGGGACGTACGCCAGAGATAACCCCCGGGGCCGGGGTGCGCATCATGCGGGGAGCAACTCCCACAGCCGGCGCTCAACCTCGTCGATCGAGTAATCCGGTGTCGATGCGCCCGCGGTCAGACCGATCCGCTCCACACCATCGAACCAGCCCGCCTGGATCTCCCCGGCGCCTTCGATGTGATAGGCGCGCGTGCCCTGCTCTTCGCAGACTTCCTTGAGGTGGCGCGTATTCGCGCTCTTGCGGCCGCCCACGACGACCATGACGTCGACTTCGCGGGCGAGGAGGGCGGCGGCTTCCTGCTGGCCGGTGGTGGCGTGGCAGAGGGTGTTCACGACGTGGAACTCGAAGTTGTGGTCACGCTGGAGGAGCATGAGGTTCGAGACGAAGCGGGCGAAGTCTTCAACCTTGTGGGTTGTCTGGGCCATGATCCCGACCTTGCTCGGGAAGCCGCCGGGGAACCCTTCGATGAGCTTGCGGAGGCTTTCGATGCCCGGGTCCGGGACGATCGTCGCGCGGGATTGGCCCTTCGCGTCCAGTGTCCATCCGACGATGCCGCGCACTTCCTTGTGGCCGGGGTCACCGAAGATGAGGACGTGCCAGCCTTCGCGCACGAACTTCTGGCCGTAGCGCTGGGCGCGAGTCACGATCGGGCAGGTGGTGTCGACGATGTCGAGGCCACTCCGCTCCAGCTCCTGGACCACGCGCGCGCCGACGCCGTGGGCGGTGATGGCGACTCGCCCGGTCTTCACGCGTTCGGCCGTCGCTACCCCGATGTCGCCGTCCATGTCGTCCGGGCCCGGGAGCTGGTGGACGCCGGCCCGTTCGAGCGAGGCGACGACATGCGGGTTGTGGACGATCTCTCCGACGCTGAACACCGGGATCTCGGGCGTCGCCTCCCCCTCCATGATCTGCACGGCACGGCGTACGCCCATGCAGAACCCCATCTCACTCGCGCGTCGAATCTCTACCATGCGATCCAGTATAGGAGCCGCCATACGCGGGGGGTAAGAGCGCGGCGATGGCATCGTGGATGTGCTGCGTCAGGGCGCTCACCTGCTCCTCCGTGGGACGGCGGACTCGCTCGACCGCGATGGGCTCGCCGATGCGGACGGCGATGCGCGGGCGAAGCGCCAGCATCCATGGTTTCGCGAATATCTCGGTGCCGGTGATCGCACAGGGCAGCACCTGGGCGCCCGACCGGAGTGCGATGAGCGCGGTGCCGGGGTGAAGTTCTCCGAAGATTCGAGTGCGGCTGCGTGTGCCTTCCGGGAACATCCCGAGCACTTCGCCGCGCTTCAGGAGCCGCTCGGCGTTGAGCATCGCGGCCATGTCCGCTTCGAAGCGGCGGACCGGGAAGGCGTCGTAGAGCCGGGGCAGGACGCCCATCGGGTACTTGAACAGCTCGACCTTCGCCATGAAGCGGATGCGCCGCCGCGCGACGGCTGCTCCGAGGATCGGGGGGTCGGTGTTGTTGAGGTGGTTCGCGACGACGATGACCGCGCCCTCTATGGGGACGTTGCCGCGCCCGCGGACCCGCCAGCGGACGATGCCCCACAGAAGGCCGCGCAGGGTGAAGGTCGCCCACCAGTAGAAGGGCGGCGCGGCCTGTGCCCAGGTCAGGCGAGGCCGGCGCATCGCACCTCATCCATTGCGCGGGAGAGGACCTCGGCGAGGGTCATCTCGCTCGTATCCAGCACGAGGGCGTCGGCCGCCGGCTCCAGTGGGCTGACGGCGCGGGTGCTGTCCACATGATCCCGCCCGGCGATCTCGTCCTTCGTACGCTGCTCGGTGCCGGTCGCGCCCCAGTTCGCTTCCGCCTGCGCCTGGCGCCGGTGCGCTCGCGCTTGTTCGGTTGCCGTGAGGAACAGTTTCACATCGGCATCGGGAAGGACGACTGTCCCGATATCCCGCCCGGCGAGGACGGCGCCGCCATTCATCGCGACCTCGCGCTGGAGGCGGACCATCTCGGCGCGGACGCCGGCGATGGCGCTGTATCCACTAACGGCGGCTTCGACTGCGGCGGCGCGAAGCCCTTCGGTCACGTCCTCACCGTCGAGGAGGATGAGGGTGGGGTCGCCCAGCATGACGCGGAGGTCGAGGTCGCGCGCGAATGCTGTGCAAGCGTCGCCATCCGTCGGCGGGATATCCGCGCGCTGAGCGGCAAGTGTGAACGCGCGGTACATCAGGCCGGTGTCGAGGAAGAGGTAGCCGAGCTCACGGGCGATCGCTTCGCCCACGGTCGATTTGCCCGACGCGGCTGGCCCGTCGATCGCCACTGTCCCTCGCGCCTTCTGCACTGCATTCACGGCGACCGATGGTAGGACATCAACGCCAACCCGCCATCAACTTGCATCCGGCGCTCCGGGGACGTCCGGGGTGTCGACCCGTGCCTTTGCCTGCTTCGCCGAGCGGTAGAGGCTCTCGACCTCCTCCTCCGTGAGTTCACGGAACGCGCCGGGTCCGAGGTTGCCGAGGTGGACCGGGCCGACGCGGATGCGGCGGAGGAGCAGTACCTTCCGCTCGATGGCGCCCATCATTCGCCGGATCTCGCGGTTGCGGCCTTCGCGGAGGACGAGCAAGAGCCAGGCTGGCGCGGCCGGCGGGTCTTCGCCGAGCATGGCTGGGGGAGCGGTCGCGCCCTTCGCCGACAGTGCCCGCAGACGGTCGCCATCGGAGTCTATCCCGCGCACGAGGCGCTGGATGTCGCGCTCGGAGAGCGGCGCATCGAGACCGACGAGGTACTCCTTCTCGATTTCGTAGCGGGGATGCGTGAGCAGGTCCGTGAGGTGGCCGTCGTTCGTGACAATGAGGAGGCCTTCGCTCTCCCGGTCCAGGCGGCCGACCGGGTGGAGGAGGACATCGCCGATGGGCAAGAGGTCGAGGACTGTTTCGCGCCCCATTTCGTCGTGAGCGGTGGTGATGAAGCCCTGGGGCTTGTTCAGGACGAAGTAGCGGTACTGCCCTCGGAGCACGGGCACGCCGTCTACCATGATCTCGTCGGTATCGACATCCGCCCGCGCGCCGAGGGTCTTGAGCACGGCGCCATTCACGGAGACACGGCCCGCGAGGATCATCTCCTCCGCTACCCGGCGTGATGCTACTCCAGCGTTGGAAAGGATCTTCTGCAGCCGTTCAACGGCCACGGCGTACCCTCGCGGCGATCCTGGGTGCGTGCCTCTGCGCGATCATCCCCGCCCCGGCCGCCCCAATCCCGGCGGCGAACGCCAGCACGACCCACGGCGCCACGCTCTCCCCATTCGCTTCGATTACTTCCACCCTGTCATCTCCCGCGTCGTCGCTGGTTTCGTCCGAGTCGGTCTCCCCGAGGAGCGCGTTGGGAGCGACCGCTGGGAACATGTTCGCTTCCCCGGGCGTCGGGCGCACGGTGATCGCCCAGTTCGACTGGTCGGGGTCGGCGCCGGGGACTCGCACGCCCACGGTCACACCAGGTCCGGGCGCCGGTGGAGCCGGGTCGAAGACGGACGTGTCGTCGCCGAAGGACATGAGGTCGACCACCGAGCCGTCCGGCGCGATCAGGCTGGCGGCCTCCCCGGAGTTGTTCAGTCCGGCGCCGATCTCCCCGTCCGCCACGCGGACGACGACCACGCTCTCCGCGAACGCAGCCGAGCTGCCGGCGACCAAGAGGAATCCGCCCGGCGGCACTTCGACGCCGGGGATGGCGTCGCTCTCTCGCGCGTCGGCAATTCGCCAGCCCTCGGTCGAGATTGCGGCTGTTCCGAAGTTCACGATCTCGATCCACTCGTACGGCGCATCCCGCCCTTCCTCCATGGGATCGGCGAGTACCTCGGAGATGGCGAGCGTCAGGCCGCCGGCGTAGGGAACGGTCACGAAGCCCTGGGCGCCGCCGGTTCCGCTGCTACTTCCGCCGCGGCTGCTGCCACCGCCGCTGGCGCCACCACCGCTCCCCCCCGTTGCGACCGTCGGAGGTGGCGCGACCGTCTCCACGAGCGCGATGTTGTCGAACATGGCTGTGGCGTCGCCGCCAGCTCGCAGGATCAGGCGGACCCGGACGGAGTTCGCCCCGGCGGGTGCGCGAACGGCGCCGGACGCCAGCCCGCTCCAGCCGCCGGCGGTTACGGAGGCGCCGTCCACCTGCGAGAGGGTTGTCCCCGAACCGTCAGGGGAGGCATACCAGCTCAGGCGGAAGAACGCATCGCCCGCGCCTGAGGCGATCCGGGCAACACCCGAAGCGGCGTACCACTGGCCGGCGGTGACACGGGCTCCCTGGTGGATCCATCGCGTCCCGCCGCCGTCCGACGCGAGCGTCACGGACCAGGAGCCGGCGTAGGCGTCGGGGGTCAGGCCCATCGTCCCGCCGAACTTGGCCCAGCCGACTGGTGAGCCGCCGTCGACGCGTTCGAAGTTCCCGTTGCTGAGGAGGCCGCCGTAGCCGGGGATGACAGTGGTTGGTTCTACTGTCGCCGGTACCAGGGTGGGGCTGTTGGTCGAACTTGGGCTTGTACTGCCGGGCGTTGATGTCGTGGTGCTCGCGGACGTCGTCGGTGTCTTTGTGGGGGTCGATGTCGACGCGGATGGGACCTTCGTGGCGGTCCGCGTCGCCGTTGGTGGGGCGATGGTGGCGGTGGGGGTTGCCGTGGGCGGTGGCGGCGCGGACGGCCCATCGAGACGAGCGTTGTCAACGAGCGTGATCGCGCCCGGGCCGGCCTCCACCTGGATAACGAAGGTCGCCAACGCTGCATTCGGCGGGGCGAGCCCCGTGACGCTGATCCGGGACCAGGTGGTCGAGTTGCCTGAATCCGAGACATCCCCGACCGGCGTGAGCCCGCCCGTGAACCAGCGGATGCGCGCTCTCGCGATCGCTCCACCGCCGGGTAGCTGGGCGTCGAAACTCGCCGTGTACGTCCCGCCCGGAGCAACGGCGACTGTCTGCTGGAGCGTCCCGCTCCCGGTGAATTGAGCGACGCCACCTCCGTCGGCTACCGAGCCGCCGGCCAGGGTCCACCCGCTCGGCGCGCCGCCGGACCAGCTCGCGAACCCTCCGTTCGCGAGGAGCTGGTCCGCTTTCGTCGCCCCCACGGTCAGCGCGACCAGCGCAGCAGCACCCACCATCACGAAATAGCGTCGAAGGGCCCGCTCGAACATTGCCGCGCGATGCTATCGCGAACGGGGCGGGGCGCGCGACCGCTTTACCGTCGATCCGACCGCCCTCCGCTAAACTTCACGAATGCTTTGCCCGCGCTGCCAGGTTGAACTGGCGATCGAACACCACGACGGCATCGAAGTCGACCACTGCACCGGCTGTAATGGGCGCTGGCTCGACCACCACGAACTCGACCTGCTAGAGGCCCGGACGGCGCCTGATCCCTCCAGGCGGGCCGGAATGATCCAGTACGCCCAGCGCGACTCCGAACTGAACTGCCCGGTCTGCGGCAAGCAGATGGTCGCGTTTAACTACCGGGCGAACCCGCTGGAACTCGACACCTGCGAAGACGAGCACGGCTTCTGGCTGGATGCGGGGGAAGAAGGACGAGTTGCCGACCTGATAGAGGACCGCGTCCGCGGTCTGAACCGCGCGGCCTCGGCGGAAGAAGCGTGGGGCAGCTTCCTGAGCGGGATGGGCGGCGGGGGCGCGTGGGACAACGTCCGGAACATCTTCCGCGGGCGCCGGCGGCGCTAGGTTTCTGGCGGTCCTGGGCTACGGCGTGTCAGGGCGGACGAGTGCGAACAGGTAGTCATCGAGGATCTGGCCGTGCTTCACGACCGCGCGACGGCGGCGTGCTTCGAGTTCGAAGCCGGCCTTTTTGAGAACGCTCATCGACCGGTCGTTTCCTTCGAATACGCCCGCGTATATGCGGATCAGGCCGAGTTCCCTGAACCCGTAGGCGGTGACCTGGCGGACCGCTTCGGTCACAATGCCGCGGCCCCAGCGCTCCTCGCCGAGCCAGTAGCCGAGCTCTGCCGAGAGCCGATGGACATCGTCCTGAGGTTGGAGGCTGATGCCGCCACATGCGCCCTCCGCATCGGCTATCGCGAAGGAGCGGAACGGCTCCGCCTGCGTCGATGCCCCCGCGACGTAACTGACCGCGTCCTCCGCGGTGTACGGGAAGGGGAAGCGGTCACGGAGCCAGCGAGAAACGTTCTCGTTGTTCGCATGGCGGACGAGGGACTCCGCGTCGTCCAGGGTCCATGGGCGAAGTACGGCGTGGGTTAGCGGGATCTGCACGATGGCTCCTCCTTCCCGAGCATCACTGGCGAAGCCAGTCCCTCAATACGACCTCGAGTTCCTCCGGCGACGCAGCCCGAGCGAAAACGTTGCCGACAGCTCTATCCGCTCCAACTCCGCCGGGCGTGAAGAAGACGCATTCTAATCCTGCCGCGCGGGCAGCAGTGACGCCACGCGGGGAGTCTTCGACCGCTATGCAATCCCTCGCGGCGAGTCCAGTCCGTTCGATACCTGCGAGGTATCCGTCAGGATGCGGTTTTGCGTTCGGGTAGTCCTCGCGCACGACTGCGAAATCAAGGTGGTCGAGCATGCCAGAGCGTCCGTGGATGATGTCGAAGTGTTCGCGGGTTGACGCCGTGACGATGCCTGCGGCGACGAGGTCTTCTCTCAGACGGCCACGCAATTCAAGCATGCCGGGGATCACGATTCGCTCTGTGCGAAGCAGGGCGCTGTAGCGTGCGTCGCGCCGTGTATAAAGCGCGCGCAGGTCCTCGCCCTCCAGGCCGGAGCGTGACAAGAGGCTCACCCCGCGCGTCAGGCTGATCTCTTCGAACTGCGCGGGGGTGGCCAGAACCCCGAGTTCTGCGAGCTCCAGGCGGTTCGCCTCGAAGAACCACCTCTCCGTGTCGACCAGGACCCCATCGTTGTCCCAGAGAATCGCGCGCTTCTTGTCCATGCCTGGCACCACTCGGCGGATTTCAAGATCTGGAGACACCCAGCGGCCCCGTATTCCGTCGTGCGCTAAGGGGCGTGCTCCCAGTCGATCATCATCACGTCGATCTCGTCGCCGGGCTCCGCGGCCGAGACTTCTTCGGGGATGACGGTGAGGGCGTTGGCCGATGACATCGAGGTGA
>JBPPMX010000194.1:0-8558 GCA_051306275.1 Tepidiformaceae bacterium | reverse complement strand
GTGGGGGGTGGGCGCAGGCCGGGCGCCGATCGTGCAGCTGAGGGTCGGGTTGTGAGCCATGATGGCGTCGGCGAAGCGGTTTGCGAAGGTAAGCCAGCGGAAGTTCGGCTCGGAGCCTTTGACGATGATCAGGTCGTTCGGGGCGCCTTCGATGCGGGCCGCCCAGGCCTCGTTCGTGGGCCAGTTGAGTTCACGGATGCCCTCTTTGGTGAGGCTGACCGTGGGGCGAGTGTCGGTGAAGACGTAGTAGTCCTCGGGGTCGACTTCGAGGAACCGTTCGGCGTCGAAGTGATCGATCAGGCGCTGGGCCGCATCTATCGAGACGGTGCCAGTATCGCTCCAGCCGGTGAAGGCGAGGATTACGATCGGCGACCGGAGGGGCGCGATTTCAGAGACGGTAAAGCCATCAGCCACAGCGTCATATCGTACAGCGGTGGCGGGGTAGGCGTTAGGGGCGCGCGGTGGAATGCGAACGCGAAACGAGGCTCTGCGAGTCCTGGATAGTTCGATGAGTGGAAGCAGTACCTCTCCCGCACCGCGGCTGCCTGCGCCCGGCACACCGTTCGTGGGGCGCCACCGGCAGCTCACGGCGATCGACGAGTTGCTGGCGGACCCGAATTGCCGGCTACTCACGCTGATCGGGCCGGGCGGGGCGGGGAAGACGCGCCTCGCGATCGAATCGGCACGGGGGACCGCAGTGGCGCGTGGGATAGACGCACGCTTCGTGGCGCTGGATGCGGTGAGTGACCCGGCCGTGTGCCCGTCGCCAGCGCGGATGGTTTGGGGCTGACGCTGACGGGCCAGGGCGGCCCTGTCGCACAGCTCGTCGACCTCGTGCGCGACCGCGAGATGCTCGTCGTACTTGACAACTTCGAGCATGTTGTTGAGGCGGCGGCGGTCCTGCCGCAGCTGCTCGGCGCGGCGCCCGGGGTAGTGATCCTCGCGACATCACGGGTCGCGCTTAACCTGCGCGAAGAGTACCGGTACCCGATCGCGGGGCTGGACGGGGGTGGGATCGAGCGCGGACGAGGCCGAGGCGCTGTTGCGGCGATCGGGAAACGACCCGCGGCCGATCCTCGTTGGGAAGCTGAAAGTGGCCCAGTTCGAACCGATCTACTCGGGCGAGCGGCTGGTCGCGGCCGGGTGGCTCACCGGGGTGGAGGGGCGGAAGTACTTCGCGGGGACGGCGATCTTCGGCGAGGACGGGGACATCCGCGCACTCGGCGAGGCGACATGGATCGATGTGTCGGGCGCTAAGCCGGGGGTTTAGCCCTCGTAGCGGGCGAGGACGAGGCAGCTGTTCTGGCCGCCGAAGCCGAAGCTGTTCTTGAGGACGACGTTGACGTCCGCTTCGCGGGCGGTGTTGGGGACGTAGTCGAGGTCGCAGGTGGGGTCCGGCGTGTGGAGGTTGATGGTGGGGTGGATGACGCCGGTTTCGATGGTCTTGATGGCGGCGATGGTTTCCATCCCGCCGCTCGCGCCGAGGCCGTGGCCGAGAAGGCTCTTGGTGGCGCTGATCGCGAGACGGTAGGCCGATTCGCCGAAGACCTTCTTCAGGGCGTTCGTCTCGGCAGTGTCGCCAAGGGGCGTGCTGGTGGCGTGGGCGTTCACGTAGTCGACGTCGTCGACGGTGAACCCGGAATCGTCGAGCGCGGCCACGATCGCGCGGGCAGCGCCATCGCCATCTTCCGGCGGCGCGACTACGTGGAAGGCGTCGCAGGTGCAACCAAAGCCGGCGAGCTCCGCATAGATGTGGGCGCCACGGGCGAGGGCGTGCTCTTCGCTTTCGAGGATGAGGACGCCGGAGCCTTCCGCGGGCACGAATCCGTCGCGGGTGGCGTCGAACGGGCGTGATGCCTTCGAGGGCTCGTCGTTCTGGCTGGTGAGGGCGCGCATGACGGAGAAGCCAGCGAGGCCGAGCTCGGTGATGCCGGCTTCGCAGCCGCCAGCGACGACCACATCGGCGCGGCCGGTGCGGATGACCATCGCGCCTTCGCCGATCGCCTGGGTGCCAGCGGCGCAGGCGGTGACGATCGTCCCGTTGTAGCCACGGAGGTTGTACTGAAGGGCCACCTGGGCGGCGGCCATGTTGCCGAGGGAGCGTGGAAGGTAGAGGGGGTCGAGGCGCATGCCTCCCTTTTCGAAGAGGGTCTGGGCGGCTTCCTGGATATCGGGGTAGCCGCCGCCGCCGTTACCGACGACAACGCCGATGCGGTCGCGGTTCTCGGCGTGGAGATCGAGCCCGGCGTCTTCGATCGCCTGGGCAGCGCCAGCGACCATGAACTGGGCGAAGCGGGCCATGCGACGCGCGGCCTTGCGTTCGATGAACTGCTGCGGGTCCCAGTCCTTCACTTCGCCAGCGACCTGGCAGGGGAAGGCGGAGGGATCGGCGAGGGTCATGCGCGCGATGCCGGAACGCCCCGCGGTGAGGTTCTCCCAGAACTCGTCGACCGATTTCCCCGCAGGGGTCACGGCGCCGAGCCCGGTAACGACAACGCGGGTGCGTGAGCGGAGCTTCTCGTTCATGCGCACAACCTCCCTACTCAGCCTACAGGCCGGGCGATACAGGGTCATGGGGGCGGGCTGTCACGCATTGTCCTTCTTGACCAGCGTTGAAGCGTGCCGGAAGGTTCGATGGGTCTGCCATTGCGGGGTGGCAGGCGAGGTGCTGGTTGAACTGGGTCAGCATTGTGCTGCTCGCTGTCATCGGGTGGATGACCTGGCGCGCGTATTCGACGGGGTTCATCCGGGAACTCGTTTCGCTTGGCGCGGTGATCATCGCCGTGCCAGTGGCGGGGATCCTGTACGACGACCTCGGGGTGAAGATCGAACCGATCGTCGATAGTCCGAACCTGGCGAACCTGATCGGGTTCCTCGGGATTCTCTTCGGCGTTGTGATCGCCGGGATGGTCGTCGCGCATCTCCTCAAGCGGACGGTGACGCTGCTCAACCTCGGCTGGGCGGATGACTGGGCGGGTGCAGCGTTCGGGTTCCTGAAGGCTGTCGTGCTCTGCCAGGTCGTCCTGCTGGCGCTGGTCGTTTTCCCGAAGCCAGACGTCCGGGACGATATCAACGACTCCTTCGTGGCGGGGGCGCTGCTGGATTCGGCTCCCGTGATGCTCGCACTCCTGCCCGGCCGGTTCGAGGATGGTCTCGACCGGTTCTTAGACCAGGTGGATGGAGCGACAGAAACGGCGCGTGAGCGACTGGGACTCGGAGACGAGTCGAACCCGTAGGCGCAGCAAATCCTACGACCGGAATCTTCGTGACACGGTTGCAGGCGGTAGCTAAGGGCTAACCCGAGATCTCCCGGGTCAGGGAAGCCGCTGTTGGCGGGGCGCCTGTGCTACTCGAGTTCTTCGTCGAGGAATTCGTCGTCGCTCTTGTTGCGCTTCCAGAAGAAAAGGACCGCGGCAGCGGCGCCAAGGAGCCCAAACAGGCCGAAAAATCGCTTCATAGGAGAACCTCCGTAGGGTTCGGGTCCGGCCGGGCGGGGATGCGCATCCCGAGTCGGCGCCGGGGGCGAGTATACCAGCGGGCACCTTAACGATCCCGCTCAGGGGAGCGCGGCGAGAACGATGTCGCGTGCGATAGGCCCGGCTTCGATGGAACCGGACTCGCCATCGTCGAGGATAACAGCAACAACGGCGGCCGGGGCGGAGGAAGGCGCGAAGGCGACGAAGAGGACGTGCTGCTGGGTGTTGGCGTCCTCGGCGGTGCCGGATTTGCCTGCGAACCCGGAGTACCCGGCGAACGCGGCGCTGGCGGTGCCGGACGGGCTGGTGACGAGTTCGAGGCCGCGGAGGAGATGCGCCTTCTGCTCGGGGGTGAGCGGCAGTGTCCCGCGAGGGGCGGCGGCGTCGCCCTGGAGGACGACGGTGGAGCGGAGTTCGCCGGTCACGAAGCTCGAATAGGCGTTCGCGAGCTGTAGCGTGGTAACAAGCAGGGCGCCCTGGCCGATCGCGAGGTTGATGTCGTCGCCGGCGAACCAGCTTTCGCCGAGTTCTTCCTGCTTCCAGTGGGCGTCCGGGACGAGGCCCGTTTCTTCGTAGAAGCCGATGACGCCCGTGGGCGCGCCGAAGCCGAACTCGCGGGCCATCTGGGAGAGGGCGTTGTCGGTGGAGGCGTTGAGGCGAAAGCCGATCTCGTAAAAGACGGGGTTGCAAGAGCGCATCAGGCCCTCGGCGATCGTGAGTGGACCCTGGGCACCTTCCCAGTTGCTGAGTGGGGGGTTCACGCCGGTCCAGATGGCGGTGCAGTCGATGCGGTCTGTGGGGGTGAGGCCGCCGTAGACCATTCCCGCTGCGCCGGTGATGAGCTTGAAGGTTGAGCCGGCGGAGTAGAGCCCGACGGTGGCGCGGTTGTTCAGGGGCTCGCGGGGGGTCGCGAGGATGGCAGAGATAGCAGCGGAATCGCCGCGCTCGAAGGCATCGGGGTCGAACGACGGCGAGCTGTTGACGGCGAGGATCGCGTTGGTAGTGGGTTCGAGAACGACGGCCGAGCCCGGACGGCCGGCCAGCCGCTCGTGGGCTGCAACGAGGATGGACGCATCGAGGGTGGTGTGGACATCGGCCGAGGGGACGAGTTCGTTCGAGGCAACGACCCGGACGACGGCGCCGGAGGCATCGATGAGGCGAAGCTCGCCGCCGGGCTTCCCGGCGAGGACATCGTCCATCCCGGCTTCGATACCGATGGCGCCGATGCGGTCACCGATGGCGTAGCCCTGGCCAGCGCGCGCCTCGAGCTCTTCCGCGGTGAGTTCACGGGTGTAGCCAACGACATGGGCCGCTGCCGCGCCGAGAGGGTGGGTACGCCGCTCATCAAAGTAGACGAGCATGCCAGCGGTCGCGCGGGAGACGAGGGCTGCCTGCTCAGCGACGGCGTCCGGCAGTGGGGCGACGGGGACGCGCTGGTTGGCACCGAGGGGCGAGGCGAAGGCTGTATCAACCTGCTCCTGGGTGAGGCCGAGGCTGAGGGCGGAGGCAGTGTAGGCGGCGCGATCCACAACCGCGGAACGGTTGAGGCCAAGCATTCGGGTCTCGGCGGTGATGGCGAGGGCGACGCCGTTACGATCGAAGATCGCGCCGCGCTCCGGCTTGCGGACTTCGCTCAGGAAGCGGATGCCGGGGAGGAGGTCCGGGTGGATGGCGGTGGTGTCCCAGGCGATGCGACCGGCCCCGGTTGGGTCGCGCTGGAAGCGAATCTTGACCGTGTATTCCAACACGCCGAAATAGCGTGTAGATGCCCGCACGGAGACACTTGCGCCCTCGTCACTGGCTTCGGCGACGGTTGCTTCGAGGGCAGAGAGCGTGGTTTCTGTTGCGAACGCGTCGTATGCGGCTTCGAACGCGGCCGCGGTTGTCGAGGCCTGGGAATCCGGGTGGAGCAACGCGTAAAGGGCCGTGGAGTTGCCAGCGGACCACGCCACGGCGAACTCGGCGGCAAGGGCCCCGGGTGACCCTGCTTCCGGGGTGGGCGTACCTTCAACCTGCGCGGGTGGGTCACCGCCGCCTGAGAACGCCCGGTAGGCGGTGATACCACCGCCAATGAGGACACCGAGGAGCACTGCTCCGAGGAGGACAGCCCGCATGCACACTCCCGGCCGACGCCGGCCACACCCCGCGCTCTCGATTGTAGCGTTAGTGCTCCTGCTGGCGTTGGGGGCAGCCTGCCGTGACGACGCAGGCAGCGATGTGGGACCCGGACCGACGATCGTCCGCCCGGATCGCGAGGGCGACCCGCGGAAGACGCTACTCGGGTTCAGCGCGCTCCCGTCTGAGCGGACGACGAGCGGCTATGTGGCGGCCTTTGCGGATGCGGCGATAAACGCGGACATCCTCCTGATCCACCGTGCGCCCGAGTGGAGCGACTTCTTCCCCGGGGGGAGTGTGTCAGCCGCGACGGCCGAGACGACGCGCTTCGACACGGAACTCCTGGGGCAGTACGAGAACCTGCAGCTTTTCTTCGCGATCGACCCGACGGACAGCGCGTCGGGCCGGGCGAGGATCGCGGATGCGCCGGTGGGAGTCGACCCGGAGGCGGGCTTCAGCGACCCCGCCCTGCGGAACGCGTTCCTGGCGTACACGGCGTACGTGGTCGCGAACTATGAGCCGGACTACCTCGCGATCGGGGTCGAGATCAACATGCTGTACGAGCGGAATCCGGCGCAGTTCGAGGCGTTCGTTTCCCTCTACGAAGAGGCGTACGACGCTGCGAAGCAGGCACGACCGGAGATGCGCATCTTCCCGACGCTCCAGTACGAGGATCTGCTCGGCCTGGCGGACGAGATCCACGCGCCGCACTGGGAAGTGATCGACGCGTTCGATGGGCGGATCGATGTGCTTGCGCTGAGCAGTTACCCATCACGGTCGTTCACAACGGCGGGGGATATCCCGGCGGACTACTATACGCAGGCGTCGGCCCATTTCGACGGTGAGATCATGCTGGCGGAGACGGGCTACACGTCGGCGCCGGCGGACGGCTTCCTCGCGATCGGGACGGAGGAGGACCAGCGCGCGTTCGTGCAGCGGCTGCAGGCGGAGAGCGACGCGGGCTCGTTCAGTGCCGTGGTCTGGTACGCGGCAGAGGACCCCGGTTTCGCGCCGGAGGGCCCGGCCGCGCGCTTGAATTCGATTGGGCTGCGCACGAACGCGGGCGAGCCGAAGCTGGCGTGGGAGACATGGGAGGCATGGTCGCGTCGGCCGGTGGAGTGACCTGAGTCATCGCGCGTGCGATACGATGTCGGTGCCATGAAAGTAACTGTGACTGAGCGCGGCGAAGTGGTCGTGCCTGAAGAAATCGTACGGACACTTCATGCGGAACCGGGCGAAACCGTCGAGGTCGCTGCAATTGACGGTCGCGTGGTGATTCACGTTACGCCGGGGGCGGTGGGCAACCTTGAGGCTGCCTTCGGGTTTCTCAAGGACCCGGGGCCGACGGACGAGTGGATCGAAGAACTTCGGGGAGATGCTGGATCCGGTTGATTACCGCGGTCGACACAAGCGAAATCTTCGACATTCTGCGGCCTGATCCGATCTTCGGAGGGCGATCATTGACCGCACTCCGAGAGGCGGGGAACGAAGGCGATCTCGTGGTCTGCGCGGTTGTTTGGGCGGAGATCCGGACATACTTCGATGGATCCGACCCATTTCACGAGGCAATGGGGCTGCTCGGGCTGCGATTCGACAGCATCTCATCCGAAGCCAGCGAGTACGCAGGAGTGCTCTGGCAGCAGTACCGAGCGTCGGGCGGCACGAGGCTCCGCATGATCCCCGACTTCCTCATTGCCGCTCACGCTTCGTTACAGGCGGACCGGCTGCTGACGCGCGATCGCGGCTTCGGACGCAGGTACTTCCCAGAGCTCCAGGTGCTCGACCCTTCCGATGCCTGATCCGCCAAATGGGGTCAGGTGTCGAGTTCGGGAGCGAGCTGGCGGAGGAGGGCGAGGCGCTCGGCGTGCCATTTCGAGGCGAGGCCGCTGGAGCTGGGGATGACCCAGGGGCGGGTGGCGCCAATGCGCTCCGGCTGTTCGCCGTAGGCGCGGGCGGCGAGATCACGGGGGCGGAGGCCGAGGGCGTGCTCGCCGAATGACTGGTAGATGCCGCGGCCGCTGAAGACGGCGACGCGCGGCTGGAACTCGACGAGCTCGGCGTGAAGGCGAGCGGCTCCTTCGACCAATTCGGCGGGGGTGAGTTCGGAGGCGCGGGCGGAGGGACGGCAGCATAGGTCGATGAAGCCTATGCCCGCTTCGGACGGGAGGATGGCGTCGTCTTCGTGGCTTACGGGGCGGGTGACGAGTCCGCTGGCGGAGAGATGCCGCCAGAACGGGTTTCCGGGGTGGGCGTAGTAGTGCCCGGCGCGGGCTGACGTGACGCCGGGGTTGTAGCCGATGAAGAGGACGCGCAGGCCTTGCTGGAGGTAGTGCGGGAGCGGGCGCAGCTCCTCGGCGGTCACGGCGCGGCGATGCCCTCGAGGTCGAAGCGGACGCGGGGAGACGAGAGATGGAGGTAGCGGGGCTCGGCATCGAGGCCGGGGAGCCGGCCTCCGCGACGAACCCGTCTGGTGGTGCGCCGACGAGGTCAAGCCGCTCGCCGTCCTCCAGTTCGAGTGACCAGTCGCCGGCGGGCGACGTCCAGGCTTCGCCGGCTTCGACGGCGAGGACGACTTCGACCCCGCCTGCCGGTTCGCGCTCGATGGTGGTGATGCGGATGACTCGGAGGGTGCGACCGCCGTCTTCGAAGGTTTCCCCGGCTGCGACCTGCTCGACGCCGTAGATGGACTTGAGGATGGGAGGGAGTGCGTAGAGGCCGACCATGATGCCGACGAGGACGCCGAGGACGGCGCCCCAGGCGAGGCAACCGCTTCGGCCCTCGGTGCCGGGCTTTACGGGCTCTTCGAGGCGGCGGCGCGCGGGGGCAGGGGATCCGGGGGTATCGCCATCGGGCATTGGGCCATCGTAGCAAGGGGCGCGGCACAGACGAGCGGTGACGGCTGGGGGGAGCGCCCTACAATGGCGAGGTGGACTATGCCCGGGCGATCGAATACCTGCTCTCGTTGAG
>JBPPMX010000193.1:0-6645 GCA_051306275.1 Tepidiformaceae bacterium | reverse complement strand
TTCCCGCCTGCGACGGTTCCCCCCGCCACCGCGCCGAAACCCACCCCGACCATGATCCCGGCCAGCGTTGCGCCCGCGATGGTGAGGACCCAGGCGTTCGGCCGCCAGGGGGTAAACTCGACCTCCGGGGTGGGCGGAATCTCGGTGGTCCTCCTCGTCAACATCGCTCCGATAATACGCAGGACGGCTGAACGCGCCGGTCAAGTCCGCCTCACGGAACCGTATCGCCTTACCCCTCCCCGCCTACAATGGGGGTGTTGATGTCTAGCCAGGCCCTTTCACGGGGTGAGAAGCCCGCCAGGCCCGCCGTACGCTTGCGCTACGCAACCTTCGAAGCGCGCGTCGTCGCAGGCATCCTCGACCTCCTCGTACTGTTCATCATCGGCGCGGCATTCGTGATTGTGGGCGCCCTGATCATCCTCATCTCGTCGGACTTCGAGAAGGTCGACCCATCCAGCACGGCGATCAATGCGTTCTGGGGCTGCGTCGTCGCGATCCCCGTCGCGTACGTGATTTACTTCCTTGTGGCGTGGGGCTGGAAAGGCCAGACGGTGGGGCAGTCCGTTATGCAGGTCCTCGTCGTCCGGTCTGATGGGCGGAACCTCGGAATCCTCGGCGCGATCGTCCGTGTGCTCGGGCTTCTCGTGTACGTCCTCGTCCTCGCGGCCGGTGGCGTCGCTGCATGGGCGGTGCGCGAATCGACGTTTCTTGCGGCAGTCGCGATCTTCGTGGCCTTTCTACTCGCCGCCGCCGGCATCCTCTGGGCGGCGTTCGATCGACGCCGGAGAACGGTCCACGACCGGCTCGCCGGGACTATAGTCGTCCGGATTAGCTAAACTGCACCGCCTGTGACCCGCTTCGAGCCGCCCCACCGAACGGGAGACGCGTCCTACCGCCGCGAACGCGTCTTCGCGTACACACGTAACGCCCAGCAACCTGGTGGGGCGTCTGTGCTGCTCGGGCTTGCGCTCGCCCTCGCCGTATTCCTGTTTGTCGGGGCACTTAGCTTCGCACAGGCCACCGGCGAATCCACCGCCCGCAACGTCCTCGAATCGAGCATCGCCGCCACCACCGAGATCGATGCACTCCTGGAGTCCGAACTCCCGGCTCTTCGCGACGCGGCGGATGTCGCAACGGACGAACCTGTCGAACTCCCCGGCTTTCCGATCGCCGCGATCGTGACGGCCGAGCAGGCTGCATCCGCCCCGGCGGAGGAGATCCGCGCGACTCTTCTCGACCAGGCCACGCTCGCTGTCTACAACGATGGGTTCGCGGCGTACGACCGTACGGGCGACCAGGATATCGATAGTCTCTCCGCCGAGGGAATGCTCAACCGCGTGATCGGCACACTCACCCGCTCGAACCATGACCTTGCGCGATTCGTGGCGCTCGTGCTGGCGCCGCTGGTGGCTTCCGTCGCCGTGATAACCGCGCTCTCGCGCCGAGGCCCGGGCCGCTTCACGCTCCTCGGAGGGACGGTCGCGCTCGGCGCCATGGTGGGACTTCTCTTCTCGGCTGCCCTGTACCTCGGCGTCCAGGTGCTCGCCGACGGCGACGATGTCTACGTCCAGGAGCTACGCGACCTCGTCACAGCGCTGCTCGGCGTGCCTCTCCGGAACTTCACGATTGTGGCGATCCTGGGGGCGCTCACGTGGGCTGCGGGGCCGTTCACCGCCTGGCTTGAGGCGCGGACTGTTGGGCGCGATATCGACATGGGATATGGCGACGGGGCCTCTGAGGACGACGACTGGTACGACGATGACGACCCCGATTACTATCGCGAGCCCGCGCCCGGTACCCAGCTCTAGGGCAGGCTCTCGTCCCGATCCGGGCGGAGGCGGCTGGCCGGGCAGAGTGCTTCGACCGGGCAGGCTTCGCAGCGCGGGCGGCGCGCATCGCATGTCCGGCGGCCGTGCTTGATCAGGAGCATGTGGAACTCGTAGTAGAGCGCGGGGTCGACAAGCCTCTCAAGCTGTTCGTGTGCCCGCTCAGGCGTGGTCGCCGGCGCGATCAGGGCCAGGCGCTTGGCGACCCGCTCGACGTGCGTGTCGACGGGCATGGCCGGCCTGCCGAGTGCGAAGAGGAGCACGCAGGCAGCCGTCTTCGGGCCCACCCCGGGAAGTGACCGCAGCCATCCGCGCGCTTCTTCGAGCGGGAGGGTTTCGAGGAATCGCAGGTCTCCCTCAGGCGACCGTTCGAACACGGCCCACAGGGCCGACTGGATGCGCGGCGCCTTCTGCTGGGCGAGTCCCCCGCCCTGGATTGCGGCGACGACGTCTTCCGGCGGCGCGTCGGCGATCGACCGCCACGACGGGAAGGTGTTCAGGAGCTTTGTGAATGCCCGCCCGCTGTTCGTGTCGGCGGTGTTCTGGGAGAGGATCGTGAGGACGAGTTCGGCGACGGCGTCGCCGTGAGGCATCGGCTCGGGCCATCCGTAGAGCCCGGCGAGCCGCTCCATGACCAGGCCGATGTCGGGCATCAGTCCTTGATTATCGATGCCGCGACCTTTGGCAGCAGCGGGATCCGTCCGACCTCGCGCGCGTAGGTGGACTCGCCCCGCTGGGCCGCGAAGAATGCGTCCCAGAGGAATCCCGCGTGGCCGCTTGCGAACATCCACGGCCTCGGGGCGCGGCGGAGCATGCCGTAGAACATCTGACCGATCACCCGGGCAGCGCGGAGCTCCGGCATCACCTCGGCATCGATCGCCTTCGTGTACCCGTCTACCCCGCCGTCCCGTCCGATGGCTTCGAGCACGGACTTCGCGGCGATTCGCCCCGACTGAATCGCGTAGAAGATGCCCTCTTCGGTGAACTCATCGGCAAGCCCGGCAGCATCGCCCGCGAGCAGGACGTGGCCGCGGGCAATCGGTTCGGCCCCGCGACGGAACCGGATCTTGTGCCCCTTCGCGATATCCACCGCAGCACCCTCAAGCTTCAGGTGCCGGAGGTAGGTGTCCACGCGCTGCTTCATGGTGTTCGCCTGATCCCGGGGAAGGACGATGCCGATGGAGAGCACCTCCGCTTTCGGGAATAGCCATGCGTATCCCCACGGGTGATACCCGAGGTCGATGAGCGAGGTCGCGCGATAACCGTGCACGGCCGCTCGGGGGGCACGCACCTCGACCTCCCAGGCCGCGCACTCGGCGATGCCCTCGCCCAGGCCTGCCATCTTTCCGACCGGAGAATGCGCCCCGTCGGCGCATACCAGGTACTTCGCAGTGGCAGCGAACCCATCGCCCTTCACCATCACGCCGTCTTCGAGGTCGAGCGCGCGGATGGCCGTGTCCCCGCGGAACTCGGCGCCAGCGATCATCGCCTGTTCGAGAAGCAGGCGGTCAAAGCGCTCCCGCATGACCATGTGGGCGAACGGCTCGCCCGAGTCCCGGACGAAGCTCCACTTGCCCCTGTACGCCACTTCGAGCCGGGAGACGGAGTCCTCGATGACGCTGGAGATGGGGAACGGCAAGAGGCGCTCTGTGCGCACGGGGATGCCGCCGCCACACGCCTTGTAGCGGGGGAAAGTGGCCCGATCGACGATGAGCACGCGTGCACCCGCCGCGGCAAGCTCCCTCGCAGCCGTGCTTCCGGCGGGTCCGCCGCCCACAACGATGACGTCGTACTGACTCACTCCCAAAGTCTACCGCCAGCCCTCCCCCACGCACGTCAGCGGGACCAATGCGAAGAGGCCGGGCATCCGTTGGGGCGCCCGGCCTCTACTACGTGCTGGTGGCCGTGTGGCCGTTCTTCGGTTAGCCCTGACCTTGCTCGGCCTCGCCGCCCGGGTCGAACCCGAGTGCGGGGCCGAACGCCCTGGGGAACTGCTCGAAGAGCGTATCGAGGTCCCATGGGCCGCTGTTGCGCAGGATGACCCTGGGCTGGATGTCGGTGTACAGCGTGATCTGGTAGCCGCGGACGCCGAAGCACTTCCCGGTCACCCACTTGCCCTCTTCGCTCGCGAGGTAGGTGAGGCACGGGGCGATGTTCCCCGGGTCCATCTCGGTGCCCTCGGAGCCCTGGGCCTGGCCGATGTTCGCCCCGCCGCGATCCTGCGGGACCGTGTCCGTCATGCGGGTGGCTGCGCCGGGCCCGATGGAGTTCGCGGTGACGCCGTAGCGGCCGAGCGCCCGGGCACAGCTCATGGTGAAGCCCCAGATACCCGCCTTCGCGGCGGCGTAGTTCGGCTGCCCGGGGGCGCCGAAGAGGCCCGAGCCGGAGGTGAAGTTGATGAGCCGGCCGCCTTCGCGTGCCTGCCGCCAGTGGATCGAGGCGAAGCGGGTGGTGGCGAAGGTGCCTTTCATGTGCACGCGCACGACCGCGTCCCATTCTTCTTCCGTCATGTTGAAGACCATGCGGTCTCGCAGGATGCCGGCGACGTTGACGAGGATGTCCAGCTTGCCCCATTCGTTCAGCGCCTTGCGGACGAGCGCCTCGGCCTGCTCCATGTCGGCGACGTCGGAGTAGTCCGCAATCGCGACGCCGCCGGATGCCGTGATTTCGTCGACGACCGATTGGGCCGGAGTGGTGTCGGCGCCTTCGCCTGCGACCGAGCCACCGAGATCGTTCACGATGACGCGCGCACCCTGTGCCGCGTAGAGCTTCGCCACTCCGCGTCCGATCCCACGGCCCGCGCCGGTGACGATCGCTGTCTTCCCATCAAGCTTCCCTGGCATGTGTGTCCCTCACTACATGAATCGGGGCCGGGCAGCCTGCCCGGCCCCGTGATGAGCCGCATCCTACGCGGCTTCCAACGCCGTCTTTTTCGCCTTAGATGTCGGCGGGCGGCCATGCCAGCGGGGCCGAGGCAGCGCTCAGCGCGCGTGGCCAGCGGTCCCAGAGCAGGTCAAGGTTGTCCTGCCATGGGGCCGCGCCCTGGAGTACGACCTGCGACGAGATGCCCGTGTACAGTGCGATGCGGTAGCCGCTCACGCCGAAGCACTTGCCGGTGACTTCCGCCGCCTGATCGCTGGCGAGGTATGCCACTGTCGGGGCGATGTTCGCCGGATCCATCTCGGTGCCTTCGGCTGAGGTTGCCTCGGTACTGGGGCCACCACCGATGCTGCGTTCCTGCGGGATCGAGTCGGTCATCCGGGTCGAGGCCCCGGGGCCGATCGAGTTTGCGGTCACCCCGTACCGCCCGAGCGCGTTGGCGCAGCTCATGGTGAATCCCCAGATGCCTGCCTTTGCGGCGGCGTAGTTTGGCTGGCCCGGAGCGCCCCACAGTCCGGCGCCGGAGGTGAAGTTCACGAGCCGGCCGCCTTCGCGTGCCTGGCGCCAGTGGATGGAAGCGAAGCGCGTGGTTGCGAAGGTTCCCTTCAGGTGGACACGGACAACCGCGTCCCACTCCTCTTCGGTCATGTTGAAGATCATGCGGTCGCGGAGGATGCCCGCGACGTTGACGAGGATGTCGAGTTTGCCCCATTCGTTCAGCGCCTTGCGGACAAGCGCCTCGGCCTGTTCCATGTCGGCTACGTCCGAGTAATCGGCTAGGGCGACCCCGCCGGCCGCGGTGATCTCGTTGACGACAGACTGGGCGGGGGTTGTGTCGGTGCCTTCACCGGCGACCGAGCCGCCGAGGTCGTTCACGATTACGCGGGCGCCCTGCGCGGCGAACAGCTTCGCGATCCCTCGTCCGATTCCGCGGCCGGAACCTGTAACGATTGCGGTCTTCCCATCGAGCTTTCCTGACATGAAGTGTCCCTTCTCGTGTTTCCGCCCGGCCCCGAGGGCTTCCACGGGGCCAAGCGGTGATTCGCGCGTAATCCTACACGCCGTCAGGACGGTGTGTACGGGGTTGCGTGTGCTACATGACCGGGGGCCAGCTCGGCGGCTTCGGCAGGACTGAGTCGAACGCAGCCGGGAAGCGCTCCCAGAGCACATCGAGGTTTTCCTGCCAGGGGCGGGTGCCCTGCAGGACGATGTGCGGCTGGATGTCGGTATACATAACGATGCGGTAGCCAGACACGCCGAAGCACTTGCCGCTGACGTTCGCGCCCGCATCGCTCGAGAGGTAGGCCACGGCCGGGGCGATGTTCGCGGGGTCGCGCTCGGTGCCTTCGACCACGTCCGAAGTCGCGCGGCCGGGCTGGGTGCTGCGCTCGTCCGGTACCGTGTCGGTCATGCGGGTCGAGGCGCCGGGCCCAATCGAGTTCGCGGTGACGCCGTAGCGCCCGAGGGCGTTCGCGCAGCTGAGGGTGAAGCCCCAGATCGCTGCCTTGGCCGCGGCGTAGTTCGGCTGGCCGGGCGCACCGAAGATGCCGGAGGCGGAGGTGAAGTTGATCAGCCGCCCACCCTCACGCGCCTGCCGCCAGTGGATCGACGCGAACCGCGTCGTCGCGAACGTCCCCTTCGCGTGGACCCGCATCACCGCGTCCCACTCCTCCTCGGTCATGTTGAACACCATCCGGTCGCGGAGGATGCCGGCGACGTTCACGAGGATGTCGAGCTTGCCCCACTCGTTCAGCGACTTGCGGACGAGCGCCTCAGCCTGCTCCATGTCGGAGACGTCGGAGTAGTCCGGGAGGGCGATGCCGCCCGCAGCCGTGATCTCGTCAACGACCGATTGCGCTGGGGTCGAGTCGGTGCCTTCGCCGGCGACCGAACCACCGAGGTCGTTGACGATGACGCGGGCGCCCTCCGCCGCGAACAG
>JBPPMX010000192.1:0-4600 GCA_051306275.1 Tepidiformaceae bacterium | reverse complement strand
ACGCAGGGGGAACGGTGGACCAGGACACATGGACGCACGGGTCATCGGAACAGCGTCAGCACTGGTTCGAGCGGGGCTTCGAGTCCGGTGACCCCGGTCAGTGTGACACCTTCTCGGGCGACATCTAGGTGCCAACGCGCCGCCCGCCCGTGCCAGGTCACCGAGGCGGCGCCAACCAGGGCGCCCCTCTCGGGTGAGGGTCGGGGGCGAGGTCGACGAAGCGCACGCAATGCCGAAGTCCGCGGGCTCAGTCCACAAAGGGGAGACTAGATGGGGGAAGAGATCGAGGCCTTTGACCTCCAGCGGATGTTCCTTGGCGACATCAGCTACTGGTTCCTGCTCGAGGTCGTATTCCGGACTGCATTCATGTTCGTGTACACCCTCGTCCTCGTCCGAACGACCGGAAAGCGAGGCATGGGCGAGCTGTCGCCGTTCGAACTCTTGCTCGTGGTCGCGCTTGGGTCGGCGGTTGGCGACCCGATGTTCTACGCCGATGTCCCACTCGTTCACGCGATGGTGGTCGTCGCGACCATCGTGTTCCTGCAGCGGTCAGTCGGTCTCCTAATCGATCACTCCAAGCGTGCGGAGCGGGTCTTTGAGAGTAGTTCAAGCCGACTCGTGCTCGACGGCGTCATGGATACTGAGGCGATGCGAGCCGAGCGCTTCTCCCGCGAGGAGTTGTTCATGCTGCTCCGCGAGGAGGGTGTCGAGCAGCTCGGCCAGGTCAAACGAGCGTATCTCGAGCCGTCGGGCCGGATCAGCGCGTGGCTGTTCAGCCGGGAGAGCGTCTCGCCAGGTCTGCCCGTTTACCCCGCAGACGACCCGGACTGTCCGCTCACGATATCGGTTGGAGCCGCCGCTGATATCGCAGGTCCGGTCGCATGCGTCAGCTGTGGAGCCACGGAGGTCGTCGCAGTTGGAGATATCCTCGGGTCCTGCGCGACATGTCAGGACATTGCCGGATGGGTTCCGGCGTCAACCTCTCCGGGCGACGGCAATGGCCCCGAACCCGCGCGCCGTTCACGGAAGCGTGGCCCGTTCGGGCGGTGAGCGCGGCATCCCGCAGATTCGAAGTACTGGTCGCAGGGCGGGGACTCGAACCCCGGGCCCTCGCATCTGCCTAATCTCATCCGTCCAGTTGCTTGTTGCAAGCAACTGCTACACCATTCGAACCCATGACCGACGAGTCGTTGGTGACACTGCAAAGGGCCTGGCAGATGAGCGCCCGGCAGGCGCATCTGCCGGCGGTTGAGCAACGCCTGCAAGCGGCGGCGGGCCTCGCCCTGACCAGGCCCGCCAGGACCGCGCTGCTTCATCTCAGCGATGGACCGCCGCTCCACGTCTCCGACCTCGCTGCGGCTGCCGGCGTCGATGTCTCGACCATGAGCCGGACGCTCCGTCAGCTGGGCGCATCGGGATTCATCGCCCGCGAGCAGGGCGAGGACCAGCGAGTTGTCCGCATTTCGCTCACCAGCGCCGGGGAGCAGGCCGTCGCGCAATTGCTTGTCGCCGGTCAGATCATCCTCCGGGAGGTGCTCTCTGGCTGGTCCGTAGACGACCGGGATGAGCTGTCACGGTTGCTGGTGCGCTTCGCGGACGATTTCTCCGCCTATCTCCGGCAGACTTCGAATCAGAACAGGGAAAGGGAAGTGGAACCATGCGTCTGAGGTTTTACGCCGCTACCCCACGGCGAGCAGTGGAGGCCTGCGCTGAGGCTGAGCGCCAACCGGTCTTCCCGGAATGCTCGATGCCTTCGCTACGAGACAGAGCCGTCCGAGCTGAGGGCGGCCCGGAGAGACACCGGTGAGCGTTGCCCAACAGCATGCCCAACCGGAACGCCCTGTCCATGTGCCGCTTGTGTTTGCTGGCCTCATGCTCGGCATGCTGGTCGCGGCCCTGAGCCAGACGATCGTGTCACCCGCAATGCCACGGATCGTCGCGGATTTGGGCGGGATCGAGCATTACAGCTGGGTTGCTGTTGCCGCCCTGCTCGCGGCAGCGGTGGCTGCGCCGATCGCGGGCAAGCTGTCCGACCTTTTCGGACGAAAGCCGTTTTTTGCGGGCGGGATCGTCCTTTTTGGTATCGGGTCCGTGGTAGCGGGGCTGACACCGAACTTCAACACGCTCGTGTTCGCCCGCGCCATCCAGGGCCTCGGGATGGGGACGATGATGGCCCTGTCCCAGGCGATCGTTGGCGACCTCATCCCCCCTCGTGACCGGGGCAAGTATCAGGGCTTGCTTGGTGCGACCTTCGGTGTCGCGTCCGTCGCCGGGCCGCTCCTCGGCGGCTTTGTCACTGACCATTACAGCTGGCGCTGGCTCTTCTTCCTCAACCTTCCAATCGGGGCCGCGGCCCTCGCGATCGTGATCCCGTTCATGCACCTGCCACGTGCCCGCCGCGAGCATGCGATCGACTACCTGGGCTTCACGACGCTCACGGGGGTTCTCGTCGCGGCCTTGCTCGCGACCACCTGGGGCGGCGTCGAGTATCCGTGGGCATCGATACAGATCATTGGCCTGTATGCGCTGGCGGTCGTGTTCCTGGGAGCATTCCTCGCCGCCGAAGTTCGAGCGAAGGAACCGGTGATCCCCCTCAGGCTCTGGAAGAGCGGCATCTTCACGTTCGCGAACCTCGCCAACCTTTTCGTCGCGATGGCGATGTTTGGGGCGATCTTCTATATCCCGATCTTCGTGCAGGGCGTGCTGGGGAAGAATGCCACGAATTCTGGCGGCATCCTCATCCCCATGAGCATGGCGATGATCCTCACGAGCATCACGACCGGGTTCCTGATCACTCGTACCGGGCGTTACAAGATGTTCGTGCTGGCCGGGCCTGTGTTGATGGCGGTGGGCTTCTGGCTCTTCTCCCAGATGGGCACCGGCACATCGAACGTCGAACTCGTCCGCAATATGGTGATCACGGGTGTCGGCCTGGGGCTGTGTATGCAGACGTTCACCCTGATCGTGCAAAACGATGCGCGTCAGGAGGATCTCGGGGTGGCGACGGCGACATCGCAGCTCTCACGCTCGATTGGATCAACCGCTGGCGTCGCAATTCTCGGGACGATCCTTACGCAGTCGTCTGCGTCCGAGATACCAAAGAGGCTTCCCCCGGACCAGTTGGCGGAATTTGGATCGGTCTCCGCGAGCTCCGTGCTGAACCCGGCGGCGCTCGCTCAACTCCCGCCCGGCGTCCTGGTCGCGGTGCGGGAGGGATTGGCTGCGTCACTGCATAACGTGTTCCTGGTCGGCGTGCCGTTCATCGTCGCAGCGCTGGTAATGACGGTCCTGATTCGGGAGATCCCGCTGCGCCGCACCGTCACGATCGCTCAGACGCCGCCTGCGCCCTCAAGTCCCGGGGCTGGTGACGCCACGGGCCCGGCCACCGCGGGGCCACTCAGCTGACTACCGCCGGGGTGGCAACGGCTCAGCTCGCGCCACGGGAAGACTCAGGGGTCTGACGTTCGCGCGGCCGTCCTGGAGTCCCTTGGCCCGGTGGCGAGCGGCCGCCGGCTTGGCTGGCGTGCGGAGGTCGACTGCGAGGGGGCGGCGTGACTCCATGGAAGCGCCTGCACGGCACAGGCCGGTTGGTGGCACCCTCGGGCGATCGAGAGCCGGGGGGATCCCCTCCCGCCCCGGCCGCCCGATCAGGATGCTTCCGCGGGGGCACCCCCGCGGGCAATCTCCTGGAGTGTGCTAACCGCATCTTTGATGTGGTCCCCGATCCCCATGACTTCGTGCCGGAACGCGCCCCGGATGACGCCCTCCTTGTCGATCACGTAGGTGATGCGGGCGGTGGTCAGGCCGAGGAGCCCGCGCGCACCATACAGCTTGCTCAACTGCTTATCGGTGTCGGGGATCAGAGGGAATGGGAGGCTGTGTTTTTCCCGGAACTGCTGGTGACTATCCGCGGAATCGCCGCTCACCCCAACGATGATCGCGCCCAGCGCGGCGATCGGCTCATAGTTGTCACGGAAAGCGCATGCCTCCCTGGTGCATCCGGGGGAGTCGTCCTTCGGGTAGAAGTAGAGGACGACGTGGTTCCGGCCGCGCCACTCCCCGAGGTTGAACGTCTCCCCGCTATCCAGCGCGGCAGTGAACTGCGGTGCCATGGTCCCGACTTCAAGCATGTCGGTGCCTCCTCTCGACTGTCCTGGATTCAGTCGCGTGTCATTTCGCCGCGGCCGAATGGCTCGTGCACTCGGTCAACTTCGATTACGACAGCAATCCCCTTGCGCTCCGGGTCATAATCGAGCTCCGGCTTTACTACTCGCGCCATCACCTGCTCCCTCACCGGACCGTCCTCATGGAGTTCCGCACGCCCGAAGAAGCGAATGTATTTCCCCTGCGCCAGGTCGAGGAGCAGGACGGCGACGTAGGGCGATCGCCTGAGGTTTTCGAGGTGACCACCGCGGGCCCTTTCCCAGTAGGCCAATCGTTGCTTATCGAGCACGAGCATGCTGCCCTTCGGCCCGATGTCGGGACGGCCGTCCTCGCCCGCCGTTGCGAGCACACATGGTCGCCCTTCGGCGAGCGCGGCCCCAACCGTGTCGGTAAGGTCAGTAAGATCAATAGCCATGACGTATTCTCCTTGTTCGAA
>JBPPMX010000191.1:0-12775 GCA_051306275.1 Tepidiformaceae bacterium | reverse complement strand
AACCTGCTGCCATTCTGGCTTGGATGTATCGCCGGCGCGATGCCGTGGGTCGCGATTGGCATCTACCTGATGAGCCCGGGGAGTGAGGCTACGGCGCCGGGCTTCGTCTACGGGATCTTCGTTTCGGTGTTTGTCTTCTTCAACGGGTTCGCGTTGAACATGTGGCTCCAGTACCGCCGGATCGGTCCGTGGCGCAACTACCTGTTCGGGGAATCCGTCTACATCTTCCTCAGCCTTACCGCGAAATCGGCGCTCGCGTGGCAGGTGTTCTTCCCGACGCTTGTGGATTGGGGTCTGGCAGCCTCGCGGCGCAGCCTCACACCCGCCGCCACAGGGATGGGACGGCGCTCGCCTGCGCGGCGGCCGCGCCGGAGCCGGCCCGGATCAGGGCAGGGGCGCCGCCGTGAGGACGGCCTGACGGAGCCGCGAAATATGCTCGATCCCGGAGCGTAATGAGACGTTGTAAGAACGGAAACGGCGCGTACATCGGGGGCGGATAGTCTCGGTGACGAGCACGGCCTGACGGTCCGGGACCCACTTTCGATGCGGTATGTCGAACTCACCGGCAGCGCAATGGTGATGTCCGCACCTCCCCACGACCCGGTCGAAACGGCCGCGTGGGTACAGCTGTTGCCCTGAGGAGGGTCCCGATGTACCGGATGCCAGATGCGAAGCAGATCACGGAGGTCGCGAGGGCGATCGGCGCTAACGTGGGGGAGGCGGAGGCGGAGCAGTACCGGCCGTACCTGATCGATGTGCTACGGATGGTCGACCAGTTCATGCAGTCACGGACGATGGAGTGCCCGCCGCCGATGCTGTACCCGGAGCGAGCGCCGGGCTATCGACCGCGAATTGACGAGGACACATACAAGGCGTGGCTCTGGAAGTGTGACATCGGCGGCGCGGACACAGGTCTGCTCGCCGGGAAGACGGTGTCCTTCAAGGACCACATCAGCGTGGCCGGAATCCCGCAGGTGTTCACGTCTGTGGCGCTCGAGGGGTTCATCCCCGATGTCGATGCGACGGTGGTTACGCGGATGCTAGGCGCCGGCGCGAAGGTCATCGGAAAGCACATGATGAACGGCTTCGTAGGTGACTTCGGGATGCCGCTCAACCCGCACAACCCGGCCCACACGCCGGGCGGTTCGTCGTCCGGATCGGGCGCGGCGCTGGCGGCGGGGGAGGTCGACATCTCGTTCGGTGGCGACCAGGGCGGCTCGGTGCGCCTGCCGGCGGCGCACTGTGGCATCGTGGGGATGAAGCCGACGTTCGGGCTGATCTCGCACTTCGGGGCGGGGTTTGGATCGGAGATGACGGTCGACCACATCGGGCCGATGGCACGAACCGTTGAGGATGTGGCGACGGCGCTGCAGGTGGTCGGCGGCTATGACCCGCTCGACCCGCGGCAGCGGCGGGAGGTGCCCGAGTCGCTCGACGTGTTGAGCGGACTCGACGGCGGGGTGAAGGGGCTGCGGATCGGCGTCCTCAAGGAAGGCTTCATGGGGCCGATCCAGCCGGAGGTGGCTGAGGCCGTGATGAAGGCGATTCGCGTGCTTGAGCAGGCCGGGGCCGAAGTGACCGAGATTTCGGTACCTGAGCACGCGCAGATGGACGGGGTCTACCAGACGCTGACGCTCGAAGGTTCGAAGGCGATGTTCGACGCCGGGTTCTACGGCGTTGGCTACAACGGCTACTACCCGCAGTCGACCGTATCGGCCGTCGGGCGTCTGTGGCACGAGCAGACGGACCAGCTCCCGGCGCGGACGAAGCTCAACCTGATCGCGGCGGAGTTCGTGAAGCAGTCATACAACGGGGGCGCCTACGCCAAGGCCCAGAACGCGAAGGCGGGCTTTGTGGCGGCGTTCGACAACGCGCTTTCGAAGGTGGATGTGCTCGCGATGCCGACGTCGCTGATGGTGGCTCCCGAAGTGGCGCCGCCTTCGACGGACCCGACGCAATTCATCGAGGACAACCTCGGCAAGAACTGGATCGTGACGCCGATGGCGTACAACACGAAGCCGACGAACTACACCGGCCACCCGGCGCTTGCAGTGCCGTGCGGGAAGATCGGTGGGCTTCCGACGAGCATCCAGCTGGTCGGGCGAAAGTTCGAGGACGGGCTTCTTCTCCGGGCGGCTTATGCGTTCCAGCAGTCGGTCGACTGGGACGAGTACACAGGGGTGAAATAGGCGAAGCGCGAGAGGGTGCGCCGCCGGGAAGCCGGCGCACCCTCCCCGTCTCAGCGGGACCAGGTCATCATCGGCAAGATTCGGCCATCCTCGGTAGCGACGATTGACGCGTGGCTGCGATGCGGGATGGTTTTTCTCGTAACGATCTCGTCACGCACCCTTGTGGAGGATGGTTTTAACGGGGTCCCCGGCGACACATTTTGGCCGGAGGATGCGCCCTGGGCGCACCCCATGAGGAGGAAACCATGAACTTTCCACGCGCGAGGACGCTGCGGCGCCTGACACTGGGGCTTGCAGTGACGGGCTCCCTCGCCATCCTGGGGATGGCATGCAGCGACGACGAGGCGAGCCCGGAAGAGATCAAAGAAGTCGAGGACACGGTCGCGACGCTGTTCGCGTCAGGCCCGGATGAAGCGGACTACGTGTTCGCGCACACAACCGACAACATGTTCAAGACGGTGTTCTTCACAACCCGCGAAGACTGCGAAGCGGATACCGAGGCATGTCTGGGCGAACCGTCCGAGCTGACTTCCGTGACTGAGACCGAGATCGAGGGCGACGAAGCCACGACGCGTGCAGAGGTAGAGTTCGGCGTGTTCGAAGTCGCGCTCGTACGCGACGACGATGTCTGGAAAGTCGACACTATGCGGGCGATATCGGATGACATCGCAGACGACACCGAAGAGGTGGACCTGAAGCTGGTCGATTTTGGCTTCGAATTCGATGCGGACGACATCCCGGAGGACGGGAACTTTGCGTTCGTGATTGAGAACGAGGGTGATCAGCCGCACGAAGTGGTCATGTTCGCGGTCGATGCGGAGGGCGACCTCGCCGAGGCGATCGAGAACACTCCAGAGGGGCCGCCGGCCGGATTCAAGCTCTTCATCCAGTCAGATCAAAAAGATGTTGGCATGGCGTTCGAGGCTCCGCTTGAGCCGGGGCGGTACGCGCTGGTCTGCTTCTTCCCGGACATCGAGGACCCGGAGGGGACACCGCACATGGCCAAGGGAATGCTGGCGGAGTTCACTATCGAGTAGGAGCGGGCCTGCGGACTCTTGATGGAGGAGGGCGGTTGTCTCACCGGCAAGCCGCCCTCCTCGATATCCGGTGCCAGGCCGCCCGCCGCCATCAGTGGCTCGGCGGGCCGATGGACTAGCTAGGCCGTTCGATCTCCTCAAGCACGAGAACGTTATATTCGCCGTCGACGGGTGTTGCGGTCCTCGTGGCCTCCAATTCGGGAGAGGCCACGAATGCTATGAAGCGTTCGGGATCCTCGACTTCCTGGACGACGACTAGCTTGTCCGGATCTCCGACCGGTCGGCAGATGCGATCGGAGACGGTGCCCGCCGCTTTCATGGTGTTCAGACGCTCATAGTGAAACACGCGCCACGCCTCGTAGGTGGTGGGTGTGAATGGGCCCATGATGATTGTCGGCATTCCCAACTCCCCCGTCGTCTGGCTCGCCGGTATGGTGCCGCGGACATGCCGGGATTGTACGGAGATGCGAAGGGGAACAACGCCTACATCGGTGGCTCGCCGAACTTGCGTTCGATCTCGGTGAAGTAGGCGGTGGCGAGGCGGGTGAACGACTCGGGGGTGAGGACGATCTCGTCGCCGGGGGCGTAACCGAGGATGGATTTCGCTGGCACGAGCTTGATGGATCTGTCAGCGACCATCTGGCCGTCGTTGGTGAGGATGGATTCGCAGAGGACGCGAACCTCGTTGAGCGGGTTGCCATCCTTGCCTTCAACGGTGCGGAGGCGGTGGACGAACATCTCGTCGAGGACGAGGACCATGCTGCTCAGAAATGCTGCCTCGAACGCCGCGACGGAGCCCGGCCTGGCATCCGCGGCGAGCGCGGTGTAGGCGGCGAGCGTGGAATCGACGCGCGTCCGGCAGCGGTCGATGTAGTCCTGGGGGTAGGTCTTCACGCCAAGCATGCGGTGTTCGCTCCTTCGGTCAGCGGGACCGAGACTTTCGAATTGTGCGCTGGAGTTTCCGCTCTCAGGACGTATCACGGAACCGGTCGCGCTAATGTGACGGGGCGGGAGTCAGGCGAGGGATTTCCAGTAGACGACGGTGTCGCAGAGTGAGCCGTCGGGGTTGAGGGCGTAGTCGGGGATGGGGCCGAGGCGGGTCCAGCCGAGGCGGATGTAGAGGCGCTCGGCGTCGGCGGTGGCGGTGTCGAGAACGAGGATCGTGCGGCCTCCAGCGAGCGCGATCCGCTCGATTTCGCGCATGAGGAGTTCGCCTGCGCCAGTGCGGCGGGCGCGTCGGTGGACGAGGAGCTTCGAGACGTCGGCGCGATGCAGCTGGTTCTCGGGCTGGGCGAAGACGAGCTGACCGGTGCCGTGGATAACGCCGGACGGGTCGCGGGCGACGACGACGACGCGCTCGCCGCGATCCGCGCTCGCGAGGATGCCCCGCCACCAGTCAGCGGCGCGCTCCCGCGTGAGCGGCGAGAGGAATCCGACCGAGGCACCGCCTTCGACGCAATCGACAAGGATCTCGGCGAGGGTGGAGATGGCGGGTTCGGCGGCCGGGGACGTTAGGGGTTCGATAGTCCAGGTGGTCATGGGGGTCTCCTGGATGACGTAGTAGTCGGCCGGGCCTCACTCCCCATGTCTCAGGTAGGCCCGAGAGAGGTCGCTTCTGCGAGAAGGTCGAACTGGAGGCGGGATGGGAGGAGCGGGGGGGAGTTGCCTGGCTCGAAGGCGAGGGCACTGGCGGCGGATAGCCAGTCCGCATAGTCGGCCGGGAGGGAGTCTGACTGGCTGAAACGGAGAATGACGAGCGCACGGGTAACGTCGTCGGGGGTAGGGAGCGTGACCTCAGGAATTGCTTCGGCGAAGGTCAGGCCCATGGAGGAAGCTGACGCGAGGTCGCGGAGAGTGGGGTCCGTGCCTGCACGAAGCTGGGCGACGAGCTCGCGGGCGGCGGCGGCGATCCGGTCGGCCCCAGGGACCTCGGCGCGTGTGGCGGAGGATGCGGCGGCGGAGACGGCGTCTTTCACGGCTCGCGCGACCTCGGCTTTCCCGAGACGCTTGAGGGTGATGCTCCCGATGGGCGTGGTTGCCGTGACCTCACGCTTCTCAACGAGGCGCCCCAGCCAGCGGAACGCTTCGCCCACCTGCTTCCGGAAGACGATGAGCATCACAGCGGCGAAGACAGGCCACGCGACCAGGACATCGAGGATGCGGATGGCGCTGTCGACCCATTCTTCGGTTGTCATGCTGGCGACCCGCCTTTCAGGTGCGGGCATTGTAGCGGGAGCGCCCGGGACCGCCGTGGATTCACCGGCACAGGATTCGCCGGCGAATCGGCGGCGAAGCTAGCGGGCTGCTTCGCGGTAGGAACGCTCACCCTCGCCGGCGGACCCGACCATCGCTCGTTTGCGGTCGTACGGGCGAGGTCCCCGAGTTTGTAGTACGCGGTCATCACCCCCACGGATCCCTGGGCGTTGAGCCCCTCCGCGGTGCCATCGACGAGCAGGACAACCTGATCGGGAGCCGGCCAGTAGTATCTCGCCGACTGGACACCATCGATAGCCTTCAGGTGGCGGCACAGGTCGAGCATGGTGGATCCAAGCTCATTGCGGTCGACCGCATCGCGGCGTTCGTAGCGGATGTACTGGACGGGCATGGGTAATCCACCGAGTGGTGTCTGGCATCCGGGGCCTGCGGCCGGCGCGGCGATCGTACAGGGGCTGTCAAGCGGTCGATCACTCAGTTGGGTGCAACGGAGCTTTCGAGCGAAGGTACTGGCGGCTGTCGTGCGGGAAGGTGGGCGGCGGAGACGACCACAGCGCTCGCCGGTTGCGGGACGGTAGAGAGTGTCACCCGCGCTGCGGTTCTACCCCGCGATCTGAGAGAAACGGCTTGACCGGCGGTGTAGGGTTTGTATCCAGTCGATGAATCATCCGGCAGAAGACCGAGCCGTTGCGGGGGCCTGCCGGTTGGGAGTGCATGGAGTACCTCGATTTCGAGCTTGAGGTCGACCTCGGGACGGGGCGCGAGTACCCGGTAAGCGTGGTGCGGTCGCCAGCCGGTGAGGCGCGGGCGACGATGGTGTTCCCGTTCGACACGCTGGCACTTCGAAACCACCTGCAGGCACTGGAGATCGCGCTCCTGCGTTCGAGCGGGACATACCGGCGGGCGGCGCCGCCTGAGGGTGCGGCCGTCCAGGAGTTTGGACAGGCGCTGTTCGCCGCGCTCCTCCCATCGGATATCCGAGGACGGTACGTGGTGAGCCGGGAGAAGGCTGCGGCCCAGGGGAAAGGGCTGCGATTGAAGCTGCGGGTGCGGCCGCCCGAGCTTGCGGCGCTGCCGTGGGAGTTCCTGTACGACCCGGACGAGGCGGACTACATCTGCCTATCAAGGTCGACGCCGCTCGTCCGCTACCTGGAGATGCCGGGCGGCGCCCAGCCTCTCACGATCGCTCCACCTTTACGGGTACTGGCGATGGTTTCGAGCCCGTCAGACATGCAGAGCCTCGACACGGCCAGGGAACGCCAGCGGGTGGACGAGGCGATGAAGGACCTCGTGGCGGACGGGCGAGTCGAGCTGCACTGGCTCGAAGGGCAGACGTGGCGTCATCTGCAGGAGGCAATGTGGGGCGGGCCGTGGCATGTGTTCCATTTCATCGGGCACGGGGGGTTCGACACGAACTCCGAGAGTGGGCTGCTGGTGCTGGCGGACGATCAGGGCCGGGCCCAGAGGATGTCCGCGGAACAGGTGGCACTGTTGCTAAACGACCACGCGTCGCTGCGCCTGGTGCTCCTGAATTCTTGTGACGGTGCACGGGCCGGGGATGAGGATATTTTCTCGAGTTCGGCGGCCACGCTTATCCGGCGGGGAATCCCGGCCGTGCTTGCGATGCAGTACGAGATCACTGACGCGGCAGCAATCGAGTTCTCGCGGACGTTCTACCGCGCGACTGCACACGGGATGCCGGTTGATGCGGCGGTGGCGGAGGCACGGCGCGCGATCCGGATCGGGCTGGGCGGATCGCTGGAGTGGGGGACGCCGGTGCTCTACATGCGGTCAGGCGACGGACGGCTGTTCGATCTGCAGGGCGACCCCGTTGCGGTCGCGCCACCGCCGGAGGAACCGCCACCGCCGATGCCAGCGGAAGCCGAACTGGAACCGGAACCGGAACCTACACCGGAGGGTGAGCCTCCGCTGGCAGGCGTGGGGGAGGCCCTGAGACAGCTCGCGAGTGACGAGCCGAAGCCGACCGTCTACGTGAACCTTGGCCTTCCGGAGGGGAGAGGCTGGCGGGACAAGCTGGCCAGCCGGTGGCGGTACTCGATGGTGATCGTGAACCGCGGGCAGGAGCCAGTTGAGGTTGGGTTGAGCGCGGCGGGACGAGACGAGGACTCCTGCACCATCACGATGCCCGATGCTGTGACGGTACTCGCAGGCGCGCAACGGTATGTGCCTATCGCCGTTCGTCCGAGGAAGCGGCGACTCTTCGGGAAGCTGAAGGGGGGTGGATTCACTGTCACGGCGAGTGGCGATGGGCCGGACCTTCCGGTTACGCAGCAGGGATACTTCTCCGATTCGCCGAGCCCGCTGGGGATGCTGGGGGTGGGCGCGGTCGGGCTAGTGGCGGTGCTCGCGGGGGTCGGCATCGTGATGGCGAACCTCGGGGACGGCGATGACGATGATGGTGGCGGGGACGAGGGGGATGAGGAAGCAGCGGCGCAGGAGACGGCGGCGGCACTCGATCCGGGTGGGCCGACCGGGCAGGTTGGCTTCGTCTCCTACCGGGGAGGACTTGAGCGAATCTACCTTGTGAACGCCGACCGATCGGGCGAGGAGTTGCTAACCCCGCCCGGATGGACGGCGGTGAACCCTGCGTGGTCACCAGACGGGACGATCCTGGCGTTCGCCTCGGACGCGGACGGGGACTATGACATCTACGTGATGCGGCTGGGCGAAGAGCCAGTGAAGGTTACCGAGAACCCGACGGAAGACTCCGCGCCTACGTGGTCGCCTGACGGCAGCCGGATCGCATATTGGACCAACCGCCACGACCAGCGGGGGGACATCTACTACGTGGACACGCAGAGCGAGCGAGAGGTTCCGCTGGCGGTGCAGCCGGGCTACGACGAAGTGGGTAGCTGGTCGCCGGATGGGCAGTGGTTCGCGTACATCTCCGAGGGCGCTGACGACCCTAATTCACGCGAGCTGTTCATCGCGGGGGCGGACGGGGACAACCCGGTGCAGATCACCTTCTTCGGGGAGCGGGTTCGGTGGCCCGTGTTTTCACCCGATAGCAGCCTGATTGCGTTCGCGACGGATGTGGATGGCAACTGGGACGTCTATATCACGACGCTCGACGGGTACGACATGGCCCAGCTGACCTACGCCGAAGCGTTTGATGGCCAGCCAACGTGGACGCCGGAGGGGAACGCGATCGTGTTTAGCTCAGATCGTGAGGGCGGGTCAGTTGCGTGCCCGCCGCGGTACCCGGCTCCATGCGCGGACCGGGAGCTGTACCTCGTTGATCTCGATGGGAATGAGCCCGTCCGGTTCTATGGGACGCCCTCCTTCGAATCCGAGCCTGCGTGGCGGCCACCGCAAGAGTAGCCGGGCTCGTCAGACGACGGGAACGACCGCCCGCGCGCCGGGATCGGCGTAGAGGACGTAGGCGAGCCACGAGGAGTTCGACGGCTCGGCGAGGCGGATGGCCTCGCGGGCGGCAAGGAAGCTCTCGCCAAGCGTGAGGTTGTCGCGGAGGAGGGATGCGTAGAAGACCTCGGTGAACTGGAGCGCGAGTCTGTCGTTCACCTCCCAGGCGGCGCAGACGAATGCGGCTACGCGGGACTGACGGACGAGGCGGTCTGCCCAGCCGCCGAGTCCGGTGAACGCGAACTGCATCCGGGCGCCATGACAGGCGTTGATGAAGACGAGCGGGCGTGGACGGGTGCCGCCAAAGCGGGCGAATACGTCAGACGGACGGAAGGGGCCGCCGGTCAGGGAGATTCCGGAGTTGTCTGGCGAGAGTGAGTCGAAGGTGCCATGGGCGGCGAAGTGGATGATGCTGAAGTCGCCGGCTTCGAACAGATCAACGACGCGGGCGCGGTCGTTGTAGGGGACATCGGGAAGGACGCCGGCGCGGAGGGTCGAGAGCTGTTCGAGGTAGGCCAGCTCGGTACGGACGGAGTCGAGGTTCACGACCGCGGGAGCGACGGGTCGGACGTGCGTGACCGCGAGCTGATCCGCCGGGCCGGGGCCGGAAAGCCAGCGGGCGACCTTGAACGATTCGCAGAGGTAGGGTGCGTCTTCGCGCTGGCCGGCGGAGTCGAAGCGGAATGGCTTGACGATCTCCCACGGGATCCACGGTTCGTCGGAGGTTATGAGCAGTGATTCGATCTTCGGGGCGAAGTCCCAGTAGGCGGCCTTGAGTTCGTCTGAGAAGAGGCGCTCCCAGAGGCCGCGACCGAGGTTGGCCATGCGACGTTCCTGCGCTGCGGCCTCGTCATCGGTAGCCGGGCGGGCGCCTGCCATCTTGCTCAGCTCGTTGTAGACACCCTGGATCTCGTCGAGGGGCGAGCCAGTGAGCGTGACCGAGCCAACGCGGGTGTGGTGATAGCCAACGTCCTCGCTGTTGCTGTGGAGGGTGAATGTGAGGGTCTTCGCGTCGGGGCCGAGTGTCTCGATGCAGAGTTCGAGGTCGGGAGCGACGATACCAGGGTGGTTGAACTCGACGAGGCCGGGGTCCGAGGTGGCGACGGGGACAGCCGCGCCCGTCGGCACAAGGACGACCGCTGTTTCACGGCGGAGGGTGCTGAGGCGGCGGCCGTCCTGATAAACGTCGACGCGAATGGACTTCGAGCCCTCCTCGCGGGGAAAGAGGACGAAGCGATGTTCGGAGTCTTCGTCCCGTGAGACCTCAAGGAGGTGGGTGTTCGAGCCGTCGATGTCGAACCCCGGGGCGCGGAGAACCAACTCCACGGTCGGAGGGGTCTCGGCGATGTCTTCGATGGCAACCGCGATTGCCGCATGGTCGGGATGTGTAGGTTCGAGGAGGAGCGAGACCGTGAGGCTGGTGCGTGCACCCAGGAGGACTTCAGCCGGGTAATCGAGATCCGGGAAGCGGGTGAGCGGAGGTCGAATCGCGTCAGTGGGCGGGGCGGCGGACTCCGGCTCGGAGCGGGTGCTGCCGCCGTTCGCCATCGCCATCGTCGGGGCGAGCGCTTCGAGGTTCGGCGGAAGCGCACCGCGAATGCTTTCGGAAACGGAAGCAATGCTCCGGGTGACCGGTCCTTTGCACTCATCGAGGAGGTCGCCAACGACCTCGCGGACCTCGGGGATGTCGTCGATAGCGGCGAAGAATGACGTGATGGCGGTTGCGCGGGATTCATCGGTGTGGGCTGCCTCGATCGACTGGAGCATCACGTCGTAGAGGCCGGACACCGTCTCGCCGACTTCGGGGCTGAAGCGCCGGTGGAGTTCTCGCGCGAGGCGATAGAGGACGGGTTCGAGGCGCTCGACGGATTCACGCGGCCGGAAGGTATCGGGCATGGTTGAACCTCTCAGATGCGCCGGGGTTAGCGCAGGACGAATGGCGCGACGAGATTTTCCTGGACCGCCTGGTTGTCGCGGTTGAAGTAGCTGGCGTGCGCGTTCTTGCCGATGCTAGGGACTTCGTACTCGGTGTCGAGCTTAAAGGCTGGCTGAAGCCATGAGCCGATCACATCCCCGCGAGCGTGAATGTTGAGCCACTGCTCAAGGTTGGCGGGCTTGTGGCCCGAGCGTTCTTCGAGGAGGCGGCGGACCATCCAGAGGGGACTGCCGAGGGTGACGAGGGAGCGGACGCGAATGCCCGGGATCTCGGTGGCGAGGTCGTGGAGGGCGTCGTAGGCGACGACGGTGCCCCAGCTGTGGGCGATGATCGAGACGTTGTAGTCCTCGCTGTCGAACGGGCGGAGCTGCTCCTTGAGCTTCTCCTTGATGGCGTTGCGGAGGCCGCGGCTGACGAGGTACTTCGCGAAGTCACCGAGGTACTCGTTGGGCTTGCGGAACCAGTCGAGGATGCCGCGGGTGGCAGGGTCTTCACCCATCATCTCCGCCCATTCGACGACGGCGGTGTCGGTACCGCTGCGGGTGAGCGAGGGTGGGACGGCTGCCTGGGCGGCGCTCTGCCGCGCGAGGAGGATGGTCTCCAACTCAAGCCGGACTTCGAGTTCGGCGGCCTGTTCTTCGGGGGTGAGGGCGAGTTCTGGCGGTGCCGAGGGGTCGGCGCGAGTGGCGCCGCTGCCGCCTTCGAGCACGGATTCCCAGACGACCTCGACGTTGGTGCTCGATGGGAGCATGAGGTAGCGGCCGTAGTTCTCCTGCCAGGGAAGGGAGTACCCGGGCTTGTGATCGCCGATGCCGTGGACCCAGAGAACGCGGTGTTCCATCAGAATGCTCCTTCCCAGTTCGCGGGGGCGCGGGACGAATGCGGCGCCAGAGTAGCACACGGTTGTGAGCGCTCCGCATACCAAATGGCACGGGTCACGGGCGCACCAGCCGGAGGGAGGGATGCCCGTAGAAGATATAGGCGAGGGCGGTCGCGGACTGCACATCGGGGGCGTCGCGGAAGGTCGCGCGCTCGGCGCGGAGGACGGCGCTGAGGGGTTCGCCAGCGAAGGTACGAGCGTAGAAGCGGGTGCTGAGCGCGCGGGCTTCCGTATCCCCGATCGACCAGAGCGGCGCGATGACGCCAGACGCGCCAGCGTAGAGGAACGATTCGGCCATACCCGCGTAGTCCCCGAGCACTTTGCTGCCGCTGCCAACCTGACACGCGTTCAGGAAGACGAATGGGGCGGCGCGAAGCACCTGGCCACGAACCTGAAACGGGTCGAGCGTTGTGCCGTCGACGAGAACAAGGCCGTTCGTGACGCTGTTCGGGTCGTAGACGCCGTGAAGGGCGAAATGGAGGAGCTCCGCTTCGGGCTCGCCGCCGAGACAGCGGAGGACGTCGGCGGAGCGCGCTTCGACGATGGCGCCTCCGTAGCGCTGGGCGAGCTCGGCCGCTTCGCCCTCGGCATCGACCAGCCGGGACCAGCCTGCGCGGTCGTACACGCCGGCGATAACCGCGAGGCGGTCGACCTGGACCTCGGTGGGCGGTGGGAGCTTGGGGCGCCGCTGGCCGAGGGACCAGCGGCCCACGCAGGCCTGGGCGCCGAGGAACGGGGCGGCGGTCGAGTCCGCGGCAAGCGGAGGATCCACGAGTGCGAGCTCCCAGGGGATGTAGGGCTCTTCGGAGAGGATGAAGATCGTCGGCGGGCCTGACCCTGCGGGCCGCTGGGCCGCGATGGCCGTGAGGAGTGCCCAGAACTCGACCGGCATCTCGTCGGCAATTGTTACGCCGAGGCCTGCGAGGTAGGCATAGAGACCGGCCTTGCCTTCGCGGGCGCCGATCCCGTCGATGACCTGACGGAGGAACTGGCCGGGTTCGCTTCCGATGTCGGTGACGACGGGGGCATCGGGGATTTCGAGTCCGCCGTGAGGGCTATCGAACGTCCAGAGGAGCCGGCCGCCAGACTGCGAGTCCGCGTGCTGGATGCGGACGGTGAGGTCGGCCGGATGCGG
>JBPPMX010000190.1:0-7991 GCA_051306275.1 Tepidiformaceae bacterium | reverse complement strand
ACGGCGGCACGCACGATGATGTCTTCGCCGGTGCTCATCCCGCCTTCGATGCCGCCATGACGGTTGGTGGCGTGCTGCCAGGGGTGGGTCGTCCACTGGTCGGCGGGGAGAATGACGTCGTGGAAGTTGTGGCCGGAGAGGGCGGCGCCTTCGAAGCCGACGCCGAAACCGACGCCCTTGAAGGCGTTGATGCTGGCGATGGCCTGGGCGATACGGCCATCGAGCTTGCGGTCCCACTGGACGTAGCTGCCGAGGCCGAGAGGGACGCCGGAGACACGGACTTCGACTTCGCCGCCTAGCGTGTCGCCTTCGTGCTTCGCAGCGTTGATGGCGTCGATCATCGCGGCGGAGGCTTCGGGGTCGGGCGAGCGGACGGCGTCTGCTTCGACGGCGGCCCATTCGACCTCCGGGCCGGCCTGGGAGCGAACGGTGCCGATGGAGAGCGTGTAGGAGTGGAAGGCAACGCCGAACTCGCCGAGGAGGCGCTTGGCGATTCCGCCGGCAGCGACCCGGGCAGCCGTCTCGCGGGCGCTGGCGCGTTCGAGGACGTTTCGGACGTCATCAAAGCCGTACTTGATGGAGCCCGGGAGGTCGGCGTGGCCGGGGCGCATGCGGGTGACGCGCTCGATCTCGGCTTCGACGGGTTCGATGGCCATTTTGACGGTCCAGTTCACCCAGTCGCGGTTCTGGATCCAGAGGGCGATGGGGGAGCCGAGCGTGCGGCCGTGGCGGACACCTGCGGTGATCTCGGCGTGATCCTGCTCGATCTTCATGCGACCGCCACGACCGTAGCCACCCTGGCGGCGGCCCATGTCGGCGGCGATGTCGTCTTCGCTGAGCGAGAGGCCGGCGGGCACGCCTTCGACGATGACGGTCAGTCCCTTGCCATGGCTTTCGCCGGCGGTGAGGAAGCGGAACTCGCCCATCAGCTGGCCTCTTCGTGCGCGAGCGCAACGGCACCGGGCGGGAGCGGATTCGGAGTCGAGCCGACGACCGGTGGGACGGTGATAGGGAGCCCCTGACCGGTTTCGCCGCGGGCGAAGGTGGTCTCGAAGCGCCCGAGAATCTCCTCGGGTGTGAGGGCTTCCCAGGTCATGTCGTCGGCGGTGGCGCGGTCTGCGGTTGTGGTGAGGATCGGGCGCTGCACGGGAACCCCGGCACCTTCGGTGAAGGTGGAATAGACATCGACGCGGACGAGACCGAGCCGGAGATTGGGGACATCGTACAGCATCATGTCGACCAGTCTTGCGGCGAGGGCGATGGCTTCGTCGAGGGCCGTGGCGACCTGGCGGCGCTGACCGTCCTCGGTGCGGAACTCACCTTCGGCCGCGGTAGACAGGGTCGCGCTTTCGGGGGTGACGGCAATGAGCTGGGCGCCCTGGATACCTGCCCAGAGGGCTGCGGGGACACCGCGCGGGGGGCGGGTTCGACGCCAGGTGTTGAGGGCTTCTTCGATGAGGGCGGCGACGATATCGACATCACCGGAGGCGACGCGGTTGCGCCAGGCGCGATGCTGGAACATCTCGGTGGACACGGCCCAGCCGATGAAGAGGAAGATTGCGGCGGCGCCGATCATGCCGATTACGATCATGCGGCCTAGCCCCCTTTCGCCCGGGCGGCGATTGCTTCGCGGGCGGCGGTGAACATGACGTCGACGGGGGCGGACTGACCGGTCCAGAGTTCGAAGGCGAGGGCGCCCTGGTAGATAAGCATCGGGAGGCCGGGGAGCGTGGGCAGGCCCTGGGCAGCGGCGGTGCGGAGCAGGGGCGTGTCTTCGGGGCTGTAGACGATGTCGGCGACGAGGGTGCCGGGACGGGCGCCGGTGAGGTCACAGGGGAGGCCAGACGGGTCGGGGCCGGTGGACATGCCGATCGAGGTGCAGTTCACGATGGCATCGAAGCCGGCGATATCGGGGTCACCGGTTAGGGCGGCGACGTTGACGGTGGTGTGGGCGGCGACATCGGCGGCGAGGCGCTCGGCGCGGTCGTGGGTGCGGTTGGTGATGGCTACGCGGGCAGCGCCGGAGGCCGCGAGTGCGAAGGCGATCCCGCGAGCGCCACCACCGGCGCCGAGGAGGAGTACGGACATCCCGGCGACATCGAAAGATGCCTCCTGGCGGAGGGCGCGGACGAAGCCGGGGCCATCTGTGTTGAATCCGACGAGGCGGCCATCACGGTGGATGATCGTGTTCACGGCGCCGACCTGCCCGGCCTGCCCGCCGAGTTCGTCCATGAGCGGGATGACGGCTTCTTTGTGGGGGATGGTGACGTTCGCGCCGAGGACGGCGGGGTCGCGGAGTGCCTGAATACGGTCCGTGAGAGTTTCGGAGGGGGTGTCCCAGCGCTCGTAGGTCATGTCGAGCCCGAGATGAGCGAGGGCAACGCCCTGAAATACCGGCGAGAGCGAGTGGGCGACGGGGTGTCCGATGATTCCGAGGCGGGAGGTCACTCGAGGTACCGGTCGACGTTCACGAGGTGTTCTTCGTAGGTCTCGGCGAAGACGTGAGAGCCATCGCCCTTGATGCCATCGGCGACGAAGTAGTAGAAGGGCGTGACGTCCGGATGGGCGACGGCTTCGATGGCGGCGAGACCCGGGTTCGTGATGGGAGACGGTGGCAGGCCAGCGTTGAGGTAGGTGTTGTAAGGGGAGACGGTGTCGAGGTCGGCGACCGTGAGGCCGCGCTTCCAGTAGCCGAACTCAGCGACGCTGGCGGGATCGGCGGCGACGGCGTACTGGACGGTGGGGTCGGCATCGAGTTTGATGCCATCGCGGAGGCGGTTGAGGAAGACGGAGGCGATGACCGGGCGCTCCTCGGCGAGGACGGCTTCGCGTTCGACGATGGCAGCAAGTCTGATGGCGTCGTAGGGGGTGAGTCCCTGGGCCGCGGCGGCCTGCTGGAGTTCCGCGGAGAAGCGGATGACCATGGTGTCGAGCATGAGGGAGACGAGGTCTTCAGGCTGGGCGCCGACGGGGAGGATATAGGTATCGGGGAAGAGAAAGCCCTGGAAGCGGTCGTAGGTGGTCCCGGCGGGGATAATGGCCTCAAGCTCGGGGGGCACGGTTGCCGCGGCGACAGCGGCGAGGAACTCATCGCGGGTGCCGAAGCCGGCTTCCTCGGCGAGGGCGGCCATCTCTTCGATGCGAATGCCTTCAGGGAAGGTGACGCGATCGGTGGGGATGGTCACGCGGTTGACCATCCGGTCGATGACGACGGTGGCGGGGAGCCCCTTCTGGAAGCGGTAGGTATCGGCCTGGATGCGGTCGTGGACGCCCATGAGGCTGACAAGGAGCTGGAACTGGGAGCCGGAGCGAATGACGCCGAGGGCCTGGAGTTCATCGCCGATTGTAGAGGCTGAGGAGCCTTCGGAGAGGACGTAGGTGACCTGATCATCGCCGGGTTGAGCGAGGGAGATGGTGAGGAGATCACCGCCGAGGACGGAGCCCGGGGTGCGGGAGATCATGAACGCGGCGACCACGAGGACGGCGAGGACGAGGCCGAATCCAGCGAGGGTCGAGCGGGAGAACCGGCTCAAAGGACGAACCCCCGCCGGCTTTCGAGGACGGTCTGGAGGACGATTGCGGCGGCGGCGGAATCGAGTTCGCCGGATTTTCGGCGGGAGTCGCCCTTCAGGTTGCGGCTGGCCTGAACCGAGGACAGGCGCTCATCCCAGGTAGTGACGGGGATGGGGAGGGCAGCCTCGAGTTCGGCGACGAACTCACGGGCGGCGGCGGTCTGTGAGGAATCGCCGCCTGAGAGGGCAAGCGGGAGGCCGACAACAACTTCGCTGGCACGCTCGGTCTCAACGAGGGTGCGGACGGCGCCGACCAGGGCGGCGCGGGACTGGTGGTGGATCGCCGGCCGGGTGTGGGCGGCTATCCCGAGCTCGTCGCTGATCGCAACGCCAGTCCGGCGCTCACCGAGGTCGAGCGCGAGGATGCGGGAGCGGGTATCAGCCTGAGTCACTCTCGGTGGCATCCTCATCGCCGGAGGGAGGATTCCCGGCGCTTTCGGTGGGTTGTTCGCGGAGGTCCACGTCGATTCGGAAGTCGAAGCGCGGGAGCCAGGGGGCGAATCCCGGGGTGAGTTCGACGACCGCATCCTGAATACCATACCGCTCTTGCAGGGTCGATCTCGCGTCCTCCGAGGAACGGCCCTTTACCGCGTTGCGGACATCGTCGGACGAGAAGCCGTGAGCGAACTGGCCGGAGATCTCGAAAGAGGCGACGAGCGTGCCGTCTTCGCCGACCGCCGCGGTACCGGGAACCTGAACCGCAGCGACGGTGCCGGGGATGAACTCACCGCCATCGCCATCGCGGAGGACCGCGCGCGCGACTCGTTCGAGGGTGGTGGCGTCGATGGCGCGGGCGGAGATGGTGAGCCGGTAGCGGACGAGGAGGAGGTCTGTCGGAGTCCCGGCAGCGGGTGGCTCTTCGATTTCTTCGCCATCGATCTCGGCGGTTTCGAGGAAGATGGCATCGCGCGGGCGTTCGAGGGCGAGGAAGGAGCGGACAGCGTCGGAGTTGCGGATGTCGGCTTCGAGTTCGCGGAGGGTGACGATGTCGCGGGAGTCGACGGCGGGGACGCTAATGCTCGTGCCGCCCACGGCCGCGGCAGCGTTCGCAACAGTGAGGCCGGGGAAGCGGGTGGCGTCCTCCCAGAGGACGAGGGTCCCGGCGGCGACGTTCCTGTCTGCGCCGGGGAGGGTGGAGGTCGCTGGCGCGACGATGGAACCGCCAGCTGGTGCGGTGACGGCAGCTGTGGTGGCGAATTCGATTCCGGTACCGGTCAGGACAAGCGTTCCCTCGGGGACGGTGACAGCGGAGGCGGTGCTGTTCGAAACGGTGAGGGTGACCGACGCCGGCTGCTGGCCGAGGGGGGCCGAGCCGGTGGTGGGGAGTGCGATGGTGACGACCGTGGTTGCAGAGACAGTGGTTGCGGGGAGCTGGAGGGCATCAATATTGGCTTCGGTGATCTCCGGCGGGGCGGTCACATCGATGGTTGCCGAGAGGAGGTCTGCGGGGGGGAAGACGGTGACGCGGGCGGAGGGAACGATCGAGACCACGAGGGCGGCGGCGAGGAGCACAGCGGTCGAGAGGATCGCGAGCTGGATATAGCGGCCGACGGCCGGAACAGCGAAGGACTTGCCGCCCAGGCGAAAGACGGACTTGCCGGGGGCGTCCCAGCGGACGAATTCCGGGCGGCTGGCGACGGGGATTTGAAGGGCACGGGCGCGGCCGGCGAGGCCGGGTGATCGCGTGGCGATGGCAACGAGGCGCCCGGACTCTTCGGCGTGGCGGCGGAGCCGGTGCATACCGAGATCGGTGGAGAGGGCGCGGTTTCCACGGGGGGCGTGGACGATGACCCAGTAGGAGGGTGCGCTATCGACGCGACCGCAAACGATTGCGACCTCATCGGAACGTTCGACGGAGACAACACTCACCACATCGTCATCGAGTTCGTCTCCGCTTACGAACTCGGGTGGGGTGGAGTCGGCATCCGTCACAAGGTCATCCTCCTAAAGCTGCCCTGCCCAGGCGGCGCGCTTCAGCGAGCGCCTCATCGAGGCGGGACGCGTCTTTCGCCCCTGCCTGGGCGATGTCGGGCCGGCCACCTCCGCCGCCACCAGCGGCTTTCGCGATATCGCGGACGAGGTTACCGGCGTGAATGCCGCGCTGGACGAGGTCCGGAGTCGCGGCGGCAAGGAAGGCGGGGCGGCCTTCGACCAGCCCACCCAGGAGTATGAGGGCGGGCGATACACGCTGACGGAGGCGATCAGCGGTTTCGCGGAGTGTATCGGAATTCGCGGTGTCGATGCGAGCGACCAGCAGATGCGATTCGTTGATGCTTTCGACGTGCTCAAGGAGGGATTCGACGAGCGACCCGACGCGAGCACGTTCGAGTTCCTGGTTCTGCTTGCGGAGCGACTCGAGTTCCGACTGGAGGGCTTCGACGCGGTCTTCGACTTCGGAGACGGAGGTGGAGAGGCGACCGGCGAGGCGGGCGAGGCGTTCGCCCTGTTCGACGAGGTAGGTTTCGGCGGCGGCGCCGGTGAGCGCTTCGATGCGGCGGGTTCCAGCAGCGACGGCAGATTCCCGGACGATATGGACGAAGCCGAGCTCGCCGGTGTGATGGACGTGGGTGCCGCCGCAAAGTTCGGCGCTAAAGAGTCCATCGGCATCGCGGACTTCGACGACGCGGACCTCGCTGCCGTACTTGTCCCCGAAGAAGGCGAGGGCGCCGCCTTCGACGGCCTGGCGGTATGTGGTGTTTCGCCAGCCCACTTCGAGGTCGGAGCGAACCTTACTGTTGGCGAGGTGCTGGGCTTCGGCGAGGGCTTCGCGGGGCGTCTGTTCGAGGTGGGTGTAGTCGAAGCGGAGGCGGTCCGGGCCCACGAGTGAGCCCTGCTGGCGGACGTGGCTGCCGAGAACCCGGCGGAGTGCGGCGTGGAGGAGGTGCGTGCCGGTGTGGTTCCGGGCGCTCCCGGTGCGCCAGGCGAGGTCAACAATGGCCTGGGCATTTTCGGCAACGCGGATCTCCCCTTCAAGGACACGGCCACGGTGAACGATGGCACCGCCGTCCGACTGCGTGTCCTCAACAATGAATACGCCGGAGGGGGTGGAAATGTTCCCGTGGTCGCCGATCTGGCCACCGCCTTCGGGATAGAAGGGGGTGATATCGAGGACGATGGAGCACTCCTCGCCAGCGATGGCGAGGCCGGCGAGCTGGCCATTCTTGAGGATGGCCATGATGTGGGCGTCGGCGTCGACGCGGGTGTAGCCGACGAAGGCGCTGTGCTCTTCGAGGGCGGTGAGGAGGCCGGAGTCGCCTGCCTGGAAGAACTTGCCCTGCTGGCGGGCGCGGGTCCGCTGTTCTTCGAGGGCGGACTGGAAGCCGGGATCGTCGACGGTGAAGCCCTGGCGGGAGGCGATCTCGCGGGTGAGTTCGAGCGGGAGGCCGAAGGTGTCGTAGAGAAGGAAGGCATCGGCGCCGGGGACGACCGAGGTACCGGCAGCGGTGGCGCGTTCGAGGACGGCTTCGAGGCGGTGCTGACCGAGGCCGAGGGTGCGGATGAAGCGCTCTTCTTCGCCGCTCAGCGCCTTCTCGATGAAGGCGCGGTTCTCTTCGAGGTGGGGGTAGCCAGCCCGGAGCTTATCGATTGCGGCAAGGGCGACGCGGGCGGTGAAGAGTTCGGTGACGCCGATGGAGCGGGCGAAGTAGATGGCGCGGCGGATGATGCGGCGGAGGACGTAGCCGCGGCCTTCGTTGCTGGGGACGACGCCATCGCCGATAAGGAGGGCGGCGGCGCGGCAGTGTTCGGACATGGCGCGGATCGCGTAGGCCTGCTCCGGAGTGCAGGCGGGGCTGAAGTAGTCGACGCCAGCGACCGCAGCGGCGGTTTCGAGGATGGGGAGGAAGATGTCGGTTTCGAAGACGGAGCGCTTGCCCTGCTGGACGGCTGCGACGCGTTCGAGGCCGGAGCCGGTATCGATGTTCTGGGTCGGGAGCGGGGTGCGGGAGCCGTCTTCGTGCTGATAGAGCTGCATGAAGACGAGGTTCCAGATTTCGAGGAAGCGCTCGTCGTCGTAGGCGACGCTGAGGTTTTCGAGGCCGCGCTCGGGATAGAAGTCGTAGTAGATCTCGGAGTCGGGGCCGCAGGGGCCGGTAGGACCGCTGAACCAGTAATTCTTCTCTTCGTCGCAGCGATGGATGTGGGTATCGGGCACGCCGAGGGTGCGCCACGCATCGTAGGCGTCGTCGTCGTCGAGGTAGATGGTCATGTGAAGGCGTTCGGCAGGGACCTGATAGACCTTCGTGAGGAGTTCCCAGGCAAAGCCGATCGCTTCGGACTTGAAGTAGTCGCCGAAGCTGAAATTGCCGAGCATTTCGAAGGCGGTGCAGTGGGAGAGGTCGCCGACTTCTTCAATATCGGTGGTGCGGAAGCAGCGCTGCACGGTGGCGGCGCGGGCAGCGGGGCGTGGTTGTTCGCCCA
>JBPPMX010000189.1:0-11934 GCA_051306275.1 Tepidiformaceae bacterium | reverse complement strand
GAGGCGGGTTCGCCGGTGATGAGTTCGTAGTCGGGGAGGGCGATGGGGATGCCGGCGGGGTCGTCGTCCGCGGCGAGGGCGATGGCGATGGAGGCGCCGGGCATGCCGAGGCCCGCGAGTTCGGCGTGGATCGCGGTGACGAGGGTCGAGGCGGCGGCGCGGCGGGAGCTGGACAGGCGCGCTCCGAGATCTGTGAGGCGCGGGAGCAGTTCGGCCTCGCGGGTGCGGAGGGCGTCGACAGATTCGTCGGCGCTGGTGAGGACGGCGAGGCGGGCGTGGGCATCGGCGGCGTAGGCGAGGATGTCTTCGACGGTGTCGCCGTATTTACGGCGGAGGCGGGCGATGAGGTCGAGGCGTTCTTCGACGGGTGTGAGGGCGGCGGGGTCGGCGTCGATGGAGTCACGGTAGTGGCGGAGGGCGCGGCCGAGGTCGGCGGCGGCTGAATCGAAGAGGGCGGCGAGATCAGCGAGCTCGGTGGCGGCGGGGTCACGGGCGGTGAGGTCAGCGACGGCGGCGGAGAGTTCGCCGATGGCGGGTTCGGCGAGGGCATCGAGCGCGCGGGCCGTGTCTTCAATCAGGCGGGAAGCGTTGCCGAGGCGCAGGTGGTCGGCGCGGAGGGCTTCGTCTTCGCCGGGGACGAGGGCAGCGTCGTCGATCTCGGCGGTTTCGAAGGCGAGCTGGGCGACGAGACGTTCGCGTTCGCGGGCGTCGGTCTGGAGGGCATCGATGCGACGGCGGATGTCGCGGAGGTCGCGGACGAGGGCGGCGAATTCGCGGCGAAGGTCGTGGAGGGAGGCGAACTCGTCGAGGGCGCGGAGCTGGACCGAGGGGCGGAGGATGGCGAGCTGGCCGGACTGTCCGTGGATGTCGATGAGGTCGGCGCCGAGGTCCTCAAGGGCTGCCAGGGCGGCGGGTTCGCCGTCGACGCGGATGGTGGAGCGGCCGGAGAGTCCGACCGTGCGCTCGACGACGTGGCGGCCCGAGGGAAGGGTGACTGTGACCTCGACGGTGGCGCGTTCGGCGCCGCGGGCGATGACCTCGCGGCCCTTGCGCGAGCCGAATGCGAAGGCGAGGGCATCGACGACGAGCGACTTGCCCGCGCCGGTTTCGCCGGTGAAAGCGTTGAGGCCCGGGCCGGGGGCGAAGGTGACCTCGCGGGCGACAGCGAAATCGCGGATGGAGATCCGGTCAATCACGCTGGTTGGTGACGCTGCCAATCTGGTTTTCGAGCTTGCGGGCGAGTTCGCCATAGAAGGACTCGGGCTGGCGGAAGCTGACGAAGCGGGTGACATACTTGCTGCGGCGGACGATGACGCTGCCACCGCTGACAACGGGGACGTCTTCCTGGCCATCGACGCTGAGAGCGGCGTGGTGGTCGGTGGTGACGCGGAGTTCGACCTCGGAGTGCTGTTCGAGGACGAGGGAGCGGCCGAGGGCGAGGTGGGCGGAGACGGGGGTGAGGACGAGGTGGTGTTCGGCGGGCGGGAGGATGGGGCCGCCGGCGCTGAGGGAGTAGCCGGTGCTGCCGGTGGGCGTGGAGACGATGATGCCATCGCAGCGGTAGAGGCCGAGGAGGGCGCCATCGATGCGGACTTCGACGTAGATGGGGCGGCCCGGCATGTTGCGGGAGACAACGATGTCGTTGAGGCCGTGGAAGAGCGTCGCCGGGGAGCCATCGCCGTTATCGAGGGTGGCCGAGACCATGATGCGCTCTTCGACGCGCCAATCCATGGCGACGAGGCGATCGAGGAGCTTGAAGAGCTCGGGCGAGGTGAGTTCGGTAAGGAAGCCGAGGCGGCCCATGTTCACGCCCACGATGGGGACGCCGTGGGGAATGGCGAGGCGGGCGGCACGGAGGACGGTGCCATCGCCGCCGACGCAGACGATGAGTTCCGAGCCGGGGACGGACTCGGCGGCGAGGGGGGACCAGACGTCGGCGACGCGGGTGCGGACGTTGCGGCGGGCGAGCTCTTCGGCGAGCTGGCGCGCGAAGACGGCTGCGCCTTCGCTCTGGGGATGGTGGAGGACGAGGACACTGGTCAGCACGGGGTACGCACCGCGAGGAGGAACTCGATGTTGCCATCGCCGCCGTGGACGGGGCACTCCATCGAGCCGTCGAGCGCCCATGCCTCGGCCTCGAGCCAGGCGGTGAAGCCCGCAAGGACGCGCTGACGGACCGCTGAGTCGCGGATAACGCCGCCGCGGGGGACATCGGCAGGGCCGGCTTCGAACTGGGGCTTGAGGAGGACGACGCCGCGGGTGTTGGGCGAGGTGCGCATCGCGACCGAGGCGAGGATAAGGCGGAGGGAGATGAAGGAGAGGTCGGCGACGAAGAAGTCGATGGGCGGGAGTGGGGGGAGTGAGCGGGCGTTGGTGCCTTCGAGGAGGGTGACGCGGGGGTCGTCGCGGAGCTTCTGGTGGAGCTGGGCGCGGCCGACATCGACCGCCATGACGGAGGTCGCGCCACGCTGGAGGAGGCAGTCGGTGAAGCCGCCGGTGGAGGCGCCGAGGTCGAGGCAGCGGAGGCCGGACGGGGCGATGGCGAAGGCATCGAGGGCGGCTTCGAGCTTGAGGCCGCCGCGGGAGACGTAGCGTTCCGGTGCGATGAGTTCGAGGGGCGAGGCGGCGTCGAGCATGGTGGCGGGCTTGACGAGGGTGAGGGTACCGACGCGGGCGCGGCCGGCCATGATGAGGCGACGCGCGCGCTCACGAGTATCGGCGAGGCCTCGTTCGACCATCAGGACATCGGCGCGGACGCGTGGCATACAGGCAGTGTATTGGAGTGAGGGAGTGTCCGGGTATCGGTGGTAGGCTATCAAGCATTCGAGGCAGGATGGTTGGATGCGGGAAGGCACTGCTGAGCCCCGGGGAAGCGCGGAGCGGCCGATTGCCGGGAACAGCGTAATGGCGCTGGTGGTCGCGATGCGGCCGTACCAGTGGCCGAAGAACCTGCTGGTGTTCGCGGCGCTGGCGTTCAGCGCGGGCGAAGCGTGGACGCTGGACGACCTCGGCGGGCTGTGGGAGCTGCTGGGGCGGTCGGTGGTGCTGGTCGCGTGCTGGTGCCTGGCATCGAGCGGGACGTACCTGGTGAACGACGTGCGGGACCGGGAGCTGGACCGGCAGCATCCGCGGAAGCGGCGGCGTCCGATAGCGAGCGGCGCCCTGGGCGTGCAGGTCGCGCTGGGGGCGGCGGTGGTGCTGTGGGCGGTGGCCCTGCCGGTGGCGACGGTGGTCGATGCGCTGGCGGGGGCGATCCTCGCCGGGTATGTGGTGCTAATGGTGCTCTACAGCGCGGGTCTGAAGTCAGTGCCGGTGCTGGATGTGCTGATCCTGTGTGCAGGGGTTGTGGGGCGGGCGGTGAGCGGCGCGGCGGGGATCGATGTGGCGATCAGCCCGTGGTTGTACATGTGCGCGAGCTGCGCGGCGTTCTTCTTCGCGAGCAGCAAGCGGTGGTCGGAGTTCCGGCAGCTGGGTGAGGAGGCGGCGCACCACCGGCCGTCGCTGGCGGGGTATTCGGGTGAGATCTTGAACCAGATGGTGGTGATCGGGGCGGCGACGGCGCTGATCAGCTATGCGCTGTACACGATCGAGTCGGACTACGTGCCTTCGAACGGGGCGATGGCAGTCACGCTGCCGTTCGTGGTGTTTGCGCTGTTCCGGTACCTGTTGCTGCTGAGCGGGAAGCGGCAGAAGGATGCGCCGGACCAGATCCTGTTCACGGACCCGGGAATTGTACTGGCGATGGCTGGCTGGCTGGTGACGGCGATGGCCGTGCTGATCAGCGACCGGACGTAGGAGCCGAGGAAACAAAGAAGGCGGGGTTTGTGGCCCCGCCCCCTGTCAGGCGCTTTCGTCGCGGAGTTCGTCTTCCACGATGGGTATTGGGGCGACGTTGGTGTCGACGGTCTGGCCGCCGCGCGTCAGGAGGAGCGGGCGCTGGCGCTTGGTGATGGTGTCGGCGTTCACGAGGCACTTGCGGACATCGCCACGGCTGGGGATGTCGTACATGACCTCCATGAGGGTGTCCTCGAGGACCGTGCGGAGGCCGCGTGCGCCAGTCTTCTGGCTGATGGCGGCATCGGCGATGGCCTTGAGGGCATCGTCGGTGAACACGAGCTCGACGCCATCGAGGGCGAAGTAGCGCTGGTACTGGCGGATGAGTGCGTTCTTCGGCTCGGTGAGGATGCGCACGAGGGCATCCTGATCGAGCGAGGAGAGGCCGACCACCATTGGCAGACGACCGACGAATTCGGGGATGAGGCCGAACTCGAGGAGATCGTCGTGGGTGACGTGCGAGAGGAGTTCATCTGCGCGCTGGGCTCCGCGGAATCCACGCTCGGCGCGGAAGCCGATGCGAACGTGGTCACGGGTGAGGCGCTTTTCGATGTGGTCTTCGAGGCCTTCGAAGGCGCCACCGCAGACGAAGAGGATGTTCTGGGTGTTGATCTGGAGGAAGTCCTGGTGGGGGTGCTTCCGGCCGCCCTGCGGCGGGACGTTGGCGACGCAGCCTTCGATGATCTTGAGGAGGGCCTGCTGGACGCCTTCGCCCGAGACATCACGGGTGATGCTGGGGTTGTCGCTCTTGCGAGCGATCTTGTCGATTTCGTCGATGAAGATGATGCCGCGCTCGGCCTTCTGGATGTCGAAGTCCGCCGCCTGGATGAGGTGGAGGAGGATGTTCTCGACATCTTCGCCGACATACCCGGCTTCGGTGAGGGCGGTGGCATCGGCGACGGAGAAGGGGACGTCGAGGATGCGGGCGAGGGTCTTGGCGAGAAGGGTCTTGCCGACGCCGGTGGGGCCGACGAGAAGGATGTTCGACTTTTCGAGTTCGACATCTTCATCGGCGGCGGCGGCGATGCGCTTGTAGTGGTTGTAGACGGCGACGGAGAGGACCTTCTTGGCCTGTTCCTGGCCGACGACGTATTCGCCGAGCTGGTCGAAGATGGTGCGCGGCGGGGGGATGCGCTGGGTGGAGGCAGCAGTCGCCTTAGTGGCCGCTGCAGCAGGAGCGGCGCCAGTCTCTTCGTCGATGATCTCGCGGCAGAGGTCTACGCACTCGTCGCAGATATAGACGGCGCCAGGGCCGGCGATGAGACGCCGGACCTGGTCCTGATTTTTTCCACAGAACGAACAGTGGTACTGGACCCTGTTGCTACGATTCCCGGCCACGGCAGGTCCCCCTCTTACTTAATCTTCGCCGCGTCTTCGGGGCGGGCAAGAAGCTCATCGACAAAGCCGTAGTCGAGCGCGCCCTGGGCATCGAGGTAGAAGTCCCTATCGAAGTCCCTGGTAACCCGCTCAACCGTCTGTCCTGTGTGCTTCGCGATGATGTTCCGGATGATCTCGTTGTTGCGGAGGATCTCCTTCGCCGCAATTTCAATATCGGACGCCTGGCCGCGCGCACCACCCAGGGCCTGGTGCATATGCACGGTTGCGTTGGGGAGGGCGTAGCGCTTGCCCTTGGCGCCGGCGCAGAGGAGTACGGTCGCCATGGACGCCGTCTGGCCGACGGCGATGGTGGAAACGTCGGGCTCGATGAGCTGCATGGTGTCGTAGATGGCGAGGCCAGCGGTGATGACGCCACCCGGGGAGTGGATGTACATCGAGATGTCGCGGTCCGGGTCCTCGCGCTGGAGGAAGAGGAGCTGGGCAACGATGAGGTTGGCGATCTGGTCGTCAATCGGGAAGCCGAGGAAGACGATCCGCTCCTTGAGGAGGAGCGAGAAGATGTCGAAGGCACGCTCGGAGCGCGGCCCGCTTTCGATGACGGTGGGGATGATGGCCTGGACGAGCTGCTGGACATGAGCCGACTGGTTCATTCGGATACCTCCGCGGCGTCGCCCGTTGCGATGGCCGTGATTCGTTCGAGAGTCTTGCGGGTGAGCAGGTTGCGGCGGATGGACTCCTGGGCCTCGGGGGTCGCGAAGAATTCGCGGAAGCGCTCGGCGTCATCGCCCATGGGGGCAACGATGGTATCGAGCTCGGCCTCGACGTCGGCTTCGGTGATTTCTACCTCTTCATCATCGGCGAACTGGCTGAGGACGAGAGAGGTACGGACGCGACGCTCGGCGGCTTCGCGGAAGGTCTCGCGGAACTCTTCTTCGCTGCGGCCGGCGCGCTGCAGGTAGGTGAGGTAGGCCTGGCGGTCGGTGTTCGCGCCGAGGCTGTCCTGGATGAGGTGGTCGATTTCCCGCTCGACGAGGATGCGGGGGTACTCGATGGTGGCGCCTTCGAGGATGGCATCGATGACGCGAGTCTGGAATGCGGACTCTTCGGCGGCTTCCTTGGACTTCAGGAGGTCGTCGTGGATGCGCGTCTTGAGGGCGGCGAGGTTCTCGAATTCGTCGGCGTTCACGAGGCTTGCGAGGTCGTCGTCTTCTTCCGGGAGGAGTTCTTCCTTGACCTCTTTGATGTGGAGGTCGAAGGTCGCCTGCTTGCCCTGGAGGCGCTCGGCGGGGAACTCATCGGGGAGGGTGAACTCGACGGTCTTGGTGTCGCCCTTGCTCATGCCGATGAAGGCTTCGGCGAGGCCGGGGAGGAGGAGCTCCTGTCCTTCGCGGAGCTGGAACTCGGCGTCTTCGTCGGACATGAAGGATTCGTCTTCGACCTTGCCGCTGACATCGCCGATGAGCCAGTCATCCCACTGCGCGGGGCGCTCGACGGGTGACTGGGTGGAGTTGCGGCGGCGGAGAAGGAGGACCTGCTCGGCGACCTCTTCGTCGGTGACTTCGACGGGTTCGCGTGCGAGGCGGACAGCCTTGTATTCGCCGAGATCAACGGTGGGGCGAACGGGGACCGTGGCCTTGAAGCGGACGGGGTCGATTTCGACGATCTCAAGCTCAGGCTGGTCGATTGCGTCGACGTCCTCGGCTTCGATGGCTTCGTTGTAGACGTCGGGGACGAGCTTATCGAGGGCCTCGCGGATGAGGCCTTCGCGACCGTAGAGCCGTTCGACGACGTTTCGTGGCGCCTTTCCGGGGCGGAAGCCGGGGATGCGCGATCGGCTGGCCACCTGCTTGTAGGCGCGGTCGATCGAGCGTTCGAGACGTTCGTTGTCGACTTCGATATCAAGTTGAACGCGGCCCTCAGGGAGCCGTTCGAGCGTAACCTTCACTTGGGGGGTGCGTCCTCCACGAACGAGTATACCAAACGTACCCCATTGAAACGGGAGGCGCAGGGGTTAGAACGGCGTGAGAGAGCAGCCGGGGCACAGAAACGTTAACGGAAGGCGGCGCGGGGTTCGAGGATGTCTACGAGGGCGTCACCGAGGAGGTTCCAGGCGAAGAAAAAGAGGATGACGGGGACGCCCGGCGCGAGGAGGAGGTGGGGGTTGGCCTGGAAGGTGCGGACGCCCGCGCCATCGTTGATGAGGGTGCCGAAGCTGGAGCCGGGTTCGGAGATGCCCAGGCCGAGGAAGCTGAGTGCGACTTCGGCGCCGGCGATGCTGGCCATGCCACCGGAGAGGCCGACGATGAAGAGCGGCATGACGCCGGGGAGGATGTGGCGGGTGATGATGCGGAAGGTCGAGGCGCCGAGGAGTTCGGCGGCGATGACGTAGTCGTTTTCGCGAAGGGCGAGTACCTGGCTACGGACGATTCGGCTGGACCCGAGCCAGGCGAAGGGGACGGTGGCGCCGACGATGATGAGGAACTGGACGAGAGTCTTGGCGTCGTCGCCCATGAACGAGTTGTCCTTGAGCCAGAAAGAGAGGTCGTTGATGCGGGGGCGGAAGGCGGCGGTGATGGCGATGATGAGCAGGAGGGTGGGGAGGCCGGAGAGGACTTCACCGATGCGCATGATGGTGGTGTCGACCCAGCCGCCGCGGTAGCCCGCGAGGAGGCCAAGGCCAAGGCCGAGGAAGAGGCCGCCGGTGACGACGACGGCGACGGTAAACAGGATGGTGGTGCGGGCGGCGTAGAGGACGCGGGAGAAGAGGTCGCGGCCGAGGCGGTCCGTGCCGAGGAGGTGGTCCATCGAGGGGCCCTGAAGGGCGTTTCCGGTGATTATGTCGGGCTGCGCGTTCGGGTTGTAGGGAGCGATGAGGGGGGCGGCAAGGCCAGCGATGTAAAAGAGGACGATGAAGGAGATGGCCAGCATCGCGAGCTTCTTGCGGACAAGCGCGCGTATCAGGCGGCGGGCAAGGGACGCGGATTGGGGGATCTCCTCCATGGTTTCGAGCGAGGCGGTGGCTGAGGGGTTCACTGGCGGCGATCCCCGACTTTGATGCGGGGGTCGACGAAGGCGTAGGAGAGATCGATGAGGATGTTCGCCATTACGAAGAGGAAGGAGCCGAAGAGAACGAGGGCGAGGACGACGTCGTAGTCCTGTGCCTGGACGGCGGCAAGGGATTCACGGGAGATGCCGGGGATGCCGAAGAAGGTTTCGACGAAGAGGGAGCCGACGGTGATGCCGGGGAGCGAGAGGCCAATCACGGTGATCATCGGGAGCATGGCGTTGCGGGTGATGTGGCGGGTGACGACGGTCCACTCGCTCAGGCCCTTGGCGCGGGCGGTGCGGACGTAGTCCTCGCCCATGACGCTGATGACAGACGCGCGCATGAAGCGGGCGATGCCGGCGACACCAGGGAGGGACATGATCAGGACGGGGACGATGATGTTTGGGCTGTAGACGCCGTCCCAGGAGAGGTTAATCAGGCCGAACTTCACGGCAAGGAAGTACTGGGCGATCGGGATCATGATGAAGGCGGGGATGGCATCGAGGAGGAGCCAGAAGCTGATGGTGAGGGGATCGAGGAATGTGCCGCGGGCGAGGGCGGCGTAAACGCCGACGGGGATACCGAGGGCGAAGGCGATGAGGATGGCCATGGCACCGATCTGGGTGGAGGTCCAGACCTTGGGAATGACGACATCGGCGACGTTGAAGTCGGTGTGGTTGGTGGAGACGCCGAGGTCGCCGCGGAAGAGGTTTCCCATGTAGGTGACGTACTGCTGGTGGATCGGCTGGTCGTAGCCGTACTTGTCGCGGAGGCGGGCGGCGACTTCTTCGGTGTAGCGGTCGCCGAGGATGGTATCGACCGGGTCACCGGGGGCGAGGCGGAGGATGAGGAAGACGATGACGGAGATGGCGAAGAGCACGGGGACGGCCCAGAGCAACCGGCGAATGATGTAGCCGAGCAGTCCGGGCCCCACGCGTGATTACTCCGGTTTGATCTCGATGTAGCGGAACTTCGGGATGGTCATCGGCGTAACTGGCCAGTTCTGGACGCACGACTTGATGAGGAGGTGGTCCACAGGCCAGAAGATGGGAACGACGGCCGCATCGTCGATGATCATCTGTTCGGCTTCATGATAAAGCTGGAGGCGGGTGTCGTTGTCCTGTTCGGTGCGGGCTTCCTGGATGAGGGCGTCGACCTCGGGATTCTCGTAGCCGAACTCGTTCTGCTCGGAGTCGCTGGCGAAGAGCTTGTCGATGAAGTCTTCGGGGTCCGGGTAGTCGGCGATCCAGCCGGTGCTGAACATCTGGAAGGTGCCGCGGCGGAGGTCACGGAGGAAGGCGGCCGGGTCGCTGGCCTGGAGTTCGACTTCGACACCGAGTGCGGTCTGCCAATCGTTCTGGATGCGGGCGAGGACGTCAGGGGCGTTTCCGCCGGCGCCACCGTAGGTGAGGATGATCCGGGGCATGTTATCGGCGTAGGTGGATTCGGCGAGGAGTTCTGCGGCGGCCTCGGGGTCGTATTCGTAGGTCGAGATGCTCTCTTCGTAGCCGGGCATCTCGGGCGGGAGGATGCCATCGGCGACGCGCTGGGATCCGAGGAGGAGCGCTTCGTTGATCTGGTCACGGTTGATGGACATCGCGAGGGCCTGGCGGACTTTCGGATCGTCAAACGGGGCTTGCTGGGAGTTGAAGGCGATGTAGCTGAAGGCCATGCGCGGGGATTCGACGTAGTCGTCGGAGAGTGCGCTGGAGCCGCCACGGATGCCTTCGAGTTCGAACGAGGGGACGGCGGCGATGTGGATCTCATCGGCTTCGTAACGGGTGAGGAGCGAACCACCGGCGAGTTCGATGGAGACTTCGCGGAGGAGCGGTTCGCCGAGGTGGTAGCGGTCGTTGGCGATGAGGCGGACGCGCTCGGTGAGGCTGAACTCGGCGAGCTTGTACGGGCCGGTGCCGTTCGGGCGGAGCGTCCAGTTGCGGGGGTCGCGTTCGATCTGCTCGCGGTCGACGACGAAGGCGACGGGATAGGTCATCTCGGCGAGGAAGTAGCTCTTGGGGGCGTCGATGGTGATCTCGAGGGTCTGCTCGTCGACGACCCGGACGCCTTCGACCTCGTCGACTTCGCCACGGAACTTCTCGCGGACGCCGACGATGTCGCCCATGTAGAGGGTGACGACGGGGGAGTTGTTGGCGGGGTCGGCGGCGCGTTCGAAGGAGTACTTGAAGTCCTCGGCGGTGACGCGGCGGCCATTGTGGAAGACGACGTTATCGCGGAGGTGGAAGGTGTAGACGGTGCCATCGGGCGAGACATCCCAGCGTTCGGCGATGTCGCCAACAACTTCGAGCTCGGGGTTCAGCGTCACGAGACCACCGAATATCTCGATGATGTACTCGCCGGTGCCTTCGTCACGGACCTGGATGGGGTCGAGGACGCTGAGGGGGTCAGCGCCGAACGTGACCAGAGTGTCGCCGGTACAGATGTCGCCGGTAGTGGCGGGCCTGTCGCCGTTGTCGTCCGCGGGGTCGGTATCGTCATCGCCGCCTGAGGCGAAGACCGCTACAAAGACAATGCCTACCGCGATGATGAGGACTGCAACGAACCCCATCATCAGGGTCAGCGTCCGGTTCGACATGAGATCCCACCCGAGAGGTATTCGGAGAACGCTACGACGGCCAGAGGCCGCCGATGCATTGCCCGGGACGAAGTTCAGGGAAGCGTACAGGGGAACGGGGCGCGACGGTACCCGAAGCGGCGATTCGTGACCGGAGCTTAACCGGGGTGAGGTGGTAGGTGACAGGTTACAGGTGACAGGGGGCCGAGCGATGCCGGGCGCGTGGAGCCGCGCCCGGCGGGGGTTCGGCGCCCGGTTACTCCTGGGGGAGGAGCTGGAGGCCGAGTTCGGTTAGCTGGGCGGTGTCGACCGGCGAGGGGGCGTCCATGAGGGGGTCCGAGCCGGACGAGGCCTTGGGGAAGGCGACGACATCACGGATGTTGGGGGTGCCGAGGAGGGTCATGAGGAGGCGGTCGATACCCATGCCGACGCCGCCCATTGGGGGAGCGCCGTAGTCGAGGGAGTCGAGGATGACGCCGAAGCGCTCGCGCTGCTGTTCGGGAGAGTGGCCCATCATGCCAAGGATGCGCTCCTGCTGGGCGCGGGTGGAGATGCGGACGGAGCCGCCGCCGATCTCGGCTCCGTTGCAGACGAGGTCGTACTGCTTTGCGATGACGGCGCCGGGGTCGGTATCGAGAAGCGCTTCGTCGGATTCGTGGTAGCCGCTGAAGGGGTTGTGGGTCGCATCCCAGCGGCCTTCTTCGGGGCGCCATTCAAGGAGGGGGAAGCCGGTGACCCAGGCGAAGGCCAGGACGTTGGGATCCTTAAGGCCGAGGCGGGTGCCAAGGGCATCCCGGACGGCGTGGAGGGACGCGGCGACGACGGCCGGAGAGTCGGCGACGAGGAGGAGCATGTCACCGGGTTCGACGGCGGTGGCGGTCTTGATTCCGGCAAGCTCTTCTTCGCTGAGGAACTTGGCGATGGGGGAGCGGAGTTCGCCATCGGGGAGGAAGCCGATGGTCGCGAGGCCCTTTGCGCCGCCGGTGCGGGCGATCTCGGTGAGTTCGTCGATTTCGCGGCGGGTCATCGCGGCCTGGGCGGGGACGCGGATGGCTTTGACCTGGCCGCCGGTGGAGAGTGCGCCGGAGAAGACCTGGAAGGTGGAGGAGCGGAGGGCATCGCTGACGTCGACGAACTCGAGGCC
>JBPPMX010000188.1:0-15370 GCA_051306275.1 Tepidiformaceae bacterium | reverse complement strand
GGCTGCTGGTACGGTCTCGGCATCCGCGCGGATATAGCGAACAGCACGAACGCCGCGGCGAACGTCCCCATGAACATCACCAGCGCCCAGTCGTATGATCCGGTCGCGTCGTAGATCGCCCCCGCCACCGTCGGGCTGATTACCTGCCCGAGCGTCTCGACGACAAGCACCGCCCCGAAAATCGTGGCGAAGTGGCGTACGCCGAAGGCCCGCGTCAGCAGCAACGCCTCCATCATCGGACCGCCTCCAGTGCCAATCACCCAGAACACAAGGAAGACCGCGATCCCGATCGAACTCGAGTTCAGGTACAGCGACGTCATCGCTGCAAACAGCGACGCGACGAGGCCCAGCGCGATGTACTCGAACTTCCCGACCTTGTCCGCGACGAAGCCCATACCAAGCCGCGTGAACACACCCGCGCCCGCCGCGAGCGACACGATCAGTGCTGCATTATTCCTCGAGATCCCCTGGTCCTCGTAGAACGGGATCGAGTGGATCAGCCACCCAAACAGGCCGAACAGGAAGAGCATCAGCCCGAAGGCGAGCGTCCAGAACAGCGGCGTCCGGATCGCCTGGCTGAGCGTCAGTCCGTCCCAGCCTTCTTGCTTCTCAGGCGCATCGGCGGCCGGCGGAACGCCGTCCGGCCACGTCCCCATGTCCGCCGGAGAGTTCCGCAACAGCAGGACCGCGAACGGGATGAACACCACCGCGATCATCACCGCCGAAAACACGAACGACCCATCCCAGCCCCACGAGTCGATCACGAAACTCATAATCGGCACCACGATAACGCCGCCCAGCGAGAAGCCGGTGCCGAGCACACTCAGTGCCACTCCGCGCCGTTTGTCGAACCATCGCGATATCAGCGTCTGGAACGGGATGATGAACATCATTTGCCGCACGATCGCGTTCAGGATGCCGAAGACGTACCACTCCCAGAGTGAACTCACGGTCGCCATCAGCAGATACGTCACGGCCGTCAGCGAGGCCCCCATCAGAACCGCAGACCTCGGCCCCCGCGAGTCGATCCAGCGCCCCACGAACGGACTCGTCAAACCGCTCACCAGGATCGCCAGTGAGAACCCGAGGGACACGGACGCCCGCGACCACCCAAACTCGTCCTCAAGCGGCTCGACGTACAGCCCGAATGCCCAGAACGAAACGCCGCTCCCGATCGCCATCGCGAAGACGGACCCGGCGAGGAGCCACCACCCGTAGAAAACGCCCTTCGGAGAGTCGGCCGCGGCAGGGCCGCCGTCATTCGGTGCTGTATTGGACAGGTCGGCATACTCCACGGCTGGGCCCACGTTCACGTGGACTGGAAGGCATCCGCTGGCGAAAGGAAATGACGGTGCGCGGGCAGTACTTCGCCGCGCACCCTCAAATGATAGCCGACCTACGTTATCCGGGTGTCACCGCCGTCCTCAGACAGGGGCCGCCGAACCCCAGCGCGCGAGTTCGCGCTCCAGGTTGAGCGGCGCCGTGATCGCGTCGTTCTCGTACTCACCCCAGTGCTCGCGCGGGACCATCCACATGACCTCGAACTCGTTGCCGTCGGGGTCCTTCGCGTACAGGGACTTCGTCGCACCGTGGTCACTCGCGCCACCGAGCGCGCCGAGGTTCGCAAGCGTCGTCGCAGCGTCCACGAGATCCTCGATAGCGTGAACCTCCCACGCGAGGTGGTATAGCCCCGTCGCACCCTTCGGCGCTTTTGGGGCGTCCTTGCCGACCGCGAAGAGACCGAGGTCGTGGTGGTTCTCCGAACCGCGCGCCCGGAGGAACGCCATCCGGCCGCCCATGTTCGCGATCACGTCGAAATCGAACACTTTCGTGTAGAACTCGACGGACCTGTCGAGGTCCCCGACGTAGAGGACGGCGTGGTTCAGCCTGTTAAGCCGTGTCATCTTCGTGTCCTTTCCTACCGCCTGCGCTAGGCAGCCTTCACGAGTTCCGCGTCGATCTGTAGCGTAATCGAATCGCCGACGAGCACGCCGCCCGCTTCGATCGCCGCGTTCCAGTTCAGGCCCCACTCCTTGCGGTTCACCTTTGTCTCGCCGCTGATCGAGATGCGTTTGTTGCCCCACGGGTCCGCCAGCGGCCCACCGATCTCGGATTCGAAGGTCACTTCCTTCGTCACGCCACGGAGGGTGAGGTCGCCCTTGATGTCGTAGTCGTGTCCGCCCTTCGGCCGGATCTGCTTCGTCACGAAGGTGATCTTCGGGTGGTTCTCGACGTCGAGGAAGTCCGCCGAACGAAGGTGTCCGTCCCGGTTCTCTTCGCGGGTGTTGATGCTCGCGGCATCGATCGTGACCGTCGCCTGGGACGCGCTGAGGTCGGTCTCATCGACAACCGCATCAACTTCGAAATCGTCGAAGCTCCCTTTCACTTTCGCGAAGACCATGTGGCGGGCGTTGAATTCGATGCTGCTGTGGTTGGGGTCGAGGTTCCAGGTCATGTGTGTTTCCTTTCGCGTACCCGTCAGGGCCGCTTACATTTAGTAGCCTCATCATCTCCCTATATGGTTGCATTGTCAACTATTGTGGCGAGAAACTTCTTGAACCGGTCAGATAGAGCCGGCCTATCACGTCGCGCACACCCGCGCCCCTAGCCCCTTCCTCCGCCATACTCCTTCCGCAAACACCCCAAGGAGTGCCCTCATGACAGCACCGGGCCAGATCGAAATCCCACCGCCGTCCCTCGACGATGTCCTCTACGAAAAGCGCGACGTCTACGCGCTCATCACGCTCAACCGCCCTGTCGTCCTCAACGCCATTAACTGGTCGATCCAGCGCCGCCTCTGGTGGGCACTCGGCGAGGCTGAGGCCGACGACGACGTGAAGGTCGTCGTCCTCACCGGCGCCGGCCGCGCCTTCTCGGCCGGCGGCGACATCCAGTCCACGCCACCGACCGATAACGACCCCGTCCCCAGCTCCTGGGACATCAACTTCAAGATCCGCGAGATGCCCAAGCCGGTCATCGCCGCGGTGAAAGGCCACGCGGTCGGCCAGGGACACGAACTCGCCGGCATGTGCGACCTCACCATCGCCGCCGAGGATGCGAAGTTCGGCGAACTCCAGATCCGGCACGGCCTCATGCCCCCGATCCTCATCACGCCCTACCTCGTAGGACCCAAGCAGGCGAAAGAGATCCTCATGCTTGGCGAGATCATCGAAGCCCAGGACGCCCTCCGCCTCGGCCTGGTCAACCGCGTCGTCCCCACCGACAAGCTTCTCGACGAGGCAGAAGCGATGGCCCGCAAACTCGCGTCGCTCAACCAGAAGTCCGTCCGCACGAACAAGCTCCTCGTCAACCGCGCGTACGACCTCGCCGGCTTCCGACAGGGCATGGAGTACCGCGAGGACCCCTGGTTCAAAGCGTGGAACGAAGGCGACGAGGGGATGAGCAACGAGCACCTCCGCATCCTCCGAGAGCAAGGCTGGGAGGCGTTCCGCGACGCCCGCGACGTGAACTACGGCCGGGGCTCGACCAGCTCCTCTTGACACGCGATACCTGAGGCGTAGGTTCCCCATTGCCATCCGTCGTATTCCACCGGGTGGCGATGGAGGGACCCATGCCTTCTCACACGCGACGCGACCTCGGCGGAAACCGCAGCGCCTTCAGCCTCCCCGCGATGCTCGGCGGCCCGATCGAGCCAGACCCCGATGTCCTCAGCCTTCGCTGGCTCGGTACCGCCAACTTTGAAGTGACTGTCGGCGGTCGGGTTTCCTTCTCGACTGCTTCTACGACCGCGGCCCACGCATGCGTCCGATCGGTTTCGGCCCCGAAGACGTCGTCCGCGCGACCGAGATATTCATCGGCCACCCCCACTACGACCACATCTCCGATGCCGCCACCGTCGCCCAGCGCATCGGCGCGAAGGTCATCGGCCATCCGATCGCCTCCCAGGTCGTCATCAAAGAGGGGCTCGACCCGAAGCTCACGATGGGCTTCCGCGGACTCGGTGAGGGCGACCTCGTCGAGTTCGGCGATTACCGCGTCCGCATCCTTCACGGCTTCCACCTCCTCGCCGAGGCCGACAAGCCGGACCCCGTCCCGAACATCGGCAAGCTCCGCGAAGCGCGCGAGTTCTGGGAGTACGACCTCGGCCCCCTCACGCCCGAGGAGCAGGCCCACAAGGCCGCCGTCGAAGCCCGCGGAAGCATGGAGAAGGCCGTCCTCGAAGAAGCGACGATGTGCATGATCTTCGAGTTCGGCGACTTCAAGCTGGTCTACCGCGATAGCGCGGGGCCTGTCAGCGCCGAGGAGCAGGCCTACTTCGACCCCATCGATGGCGTCGACGCCGCGATCGTCGGTTTCATCGGCCGACCCCTCATGCGCCGCCAGCTCGACGAACGCACGATGCCACTGGTCGAAACCTACAAGCCGAAGGTACTGCTCGCCGCCCACCACGATGACCTCTATCCCGTCTTCCTCGACATGGCGACCGAGCCCCTCAAGATGGCCGTCTCACACGTCCTGCCCGATACCCATGTGGTCACGCAGGTGTATCTCGAACCGACGCGTATCCACATGCCCACCGGGCGCGTCCTGCCCGCGAACGAACGCTAGTTCGCCCGGGGGTCCGTCGGGGCATACGCGAACATCGCGAGCCGCCCCGCTTGGCGACGGAGCACGGCGTGCCACAGGTCTTCCGGCGTTTCCGTGAACGCGTCGGACGCCCGCGGCTCGACGACGAACCACGCCTCCGCCTCAACCTCGCCGTCGAGCTGACCAGCACCCCAGCCCGCGTACCCAACGAACACACGGATAGGCACCTCCGGCGGATGCGCCTCCGCCATCGCCACGCCAAGATCAAGCTGACTCACCCCACGAAAGACGGGCGTGAAGCCGTCGTTGCGTGTGACGTCATCGTTCGATGCCAGCGCAAACGCCACCGAAGGCTCGACCGGACCCCCAAGGAACACCACCGCTGGCGAGCTCGCGTAGCTCGCCCACTCAGGCAGGTGCTCCGAGAGCAGGGCGCCTTCCAGCGGCCGGTTCAAGATCAGTCCGAACGCGCCGCTCGGGTCGTGCGAGCAGACCAGCACTACCGCCCGCGCGAAGTTCGGGTCGGTCAGGACGGGCGCCGCAATAAGCAGCTTGCCGATCAGGTTAGCCATCTGGGGATAGTAGCAGCGCCCCCGTGCAGCAGCCCATCAGACGGCGACCGGACCGGCCGCCCGAACGTAAAGCCCTCGCCTACGGATTGACATCCCCCCCTCCGCGGTATTAATAAGAGGAATCGACCTGCGTTCGATAAGGAGGAAGGCCATTCGCGAACTCACCATCCATTGGCCCGATGAGCTGAACGAGCACGGCTGGCGCCTGCTCTGGTTTGGCAGCTGGCTCGCCGGAGAGAACGGCGAGGAGTCGTCGTGGTTCTACAGCGGTCGCGGCAACGAAGTCGGCCGTTATCCCGTCCCCGATGACGCCACGGGGTTCCGCATCCGAAAGTGGCCCTCCGAAGGAATCGACGCAGAGTACGTCGATGTCCCCTTCAATGGCGTCACCGAGTACTGGGCGTCCCAGCTCAACTTCGACGTGAAGCAGCCCCACAGCCGGCTTCCCGAGCGCTACGACCTCGAAACCCGCGTCCAGGCCTAACCAAAGGAGAGCACCCGCGCATGACAACTGTTGAAATCAACCAGGAAAACCTCTGGCGCCTTGAGACTCCCGGCCACGAAGGCTGGACTCACACCGCCCGCCCGAATGACCCGAACAAGTACTTCATGGTCACCGCCGACTGCCACGTCAACGAGCCCCCGGACATCTGGGAGCGCCGCATTGAGTCGCACTACCGCCACCGCCTCCCGCGCGTCGAAGTCGATGCGAACGGCGTGAAGTGGTCCATCAACGAAGGCTGGGGCCCCCAGAAGATCCGGGACCTCAAGCTCATGGGCGAAGACCTTGAGCGCGGCGCCGCCGGTCCCAAGGACCCGGAGCAGCGCCTGAAGGACCACGCTCGCGACGGCATCGATGCCGAGGTGATCTTCCCGAACAAGGGCCTTGCGATGTGGGCCACCCAGGACTCCCTTTTCTCCCAGGCTATGTGCCGCGTCTACAACGACTGGGCGTGGGAAACGTTCGGCCCCTACTACGACCGCCTCTCCCCCCTTGCCGCAATCGCCACCGGTGACATCGACGGCGCGGTCGACGAGGTCTACCGCGTCGCCAAGATGGGCTTCCGCGGCCTCACCCTTCCGACCAAGCCCGTGTTCGGCGCCGGCGACTCCGAGAAGCTGAACTACAACCTCCCGGTCTTTGACCGCTTCTGGGCGGCCGTCGAGGAATGTGACCTCGCCATGACCTTCCACGTCTCCACGGGCAAAGACCCGCGCGGCGCGAAGGGCAACGGCGGGGCCGTCATCAACTACGTCGTCCACTCCCTCGCGCCGACGCTTGAGCCGATCGTGAACATCTGCTCCTCGGGCGTCGTCGAGCGCTTCCCGGGCCTCCGCTTCGCCTCAATCGAAGCAGGCATCGGCTGGATCCCGTGGATGCTCATCGCCATGGACGAGGCCTACCACAAGCACCACATGTGGGCGTTCCCCAAGCTCAAGCAGCTTCCCTCGGAGTACTACCGCCAGCATGGCGGCGCCTCCTTCGGCGAAGATGCCCCGGGTATCGACCTCGCCCGCAAGTGGAACATCGTCGACAACATCATGTGGGCGAACGACTACCCGCACCATGAAGGCACCTGGCCGCACTCCGCCGAAGCCATCGAGCGGACGATGCCGGACCTCACCGACGAAGAGCGCGCCAAGGTGCTCGGACTGAACGCCGCCCGCATCTTCAAGTTCGATATCCCCGAGCGCTATCAGAAGCTGACCTACTCCAAGACCTCGAAGTAGGTTCGAATCGCTCGACCAGGAGGAGCCCCCGGTGCCCAGCGCGCCGGGGGCTCTTTCGTCAACCGAGGAAGACTATGCCCATCGCCCACGCTGAAGGCTGCGACATCCGCTACGAGGTGGCCGGCTCCGGACCACCGCTCGTATTCATCCACGGCGGCTTCGGCGGACTCGGCACGGGTCGCTCCGTCGCAGCACCCCGCTAGCATGACCGCTTCGCGGCTAACTTCACGCTGGTGACCTATGACCGCCGGTCGGCGGGCCGCTCCGGCTTCCCCGAGACACCGCACACGATGGACGTCTTCGCCGTCGAGTATCTCCCGGTACCCGGCGCCGACCACGGTGTGACCGAGTCCAACTCGGAAACACTCGACGCCATTGCGTCGTTCCTCTTGAAGGTGACTGCGAACTAGATCCCGAGCGCGCTGTCAGTCGCGGCGCCGTTCTCCCCATAGGGGATGAGCACACCACCGCGTGACGCCGTCACCACACGCCCCAGCTCCATCTGAAGATGGTGGTGGGTGCCCGGGTTCACTGTGCCTGTCGTGTGCCCAAGCACGATGATCTCTGCGTGGAGGCGATCCTTCTCCAGCTCAAGCAGCCCCATCGTCCCCAGCCTGGTCTCTTTGTGGTGCGGCAGGATCGGGCTGCCCGAGTTGATGAAGACCACGCCATCGCGGTACTCAAGCCGCTCCACATGCGTGTCCCCGGCAATGAGTATGTCGAGCTCCCGCCCTTCCATGTGCTTCTCGATGAGTTCCGTCACCGGCCGGTGCTCGGGGCGCAGATCGTGCACCATCCCGATGCGCCAGCCCTCGATTTCGAGGAACTGACGCCGCTTCATCCGCGGGTCGCTGAAGTCATCGTTATTCCCCTGCGCGACGAGCACAGGCGCGAACTGCTCGCACCAATCGAGAATGATCGGTGACGTCACGTCTCCTCCATGCAGGATCAGATCGACGGTTTGGAGAAACTCGCCGATCTCAGGTCCGAGCTGGTCGAGGTGGCGGATGACGGACGGGAGGTGGGTGTCCGTGATAAGGCCGATTCGCACATCCGGACACTAGCGCACCCCGGATAGCGCCGGCAAGTAGACCGCTCACGACACCGCGTCCGGACAATTTCGCCGCTCGCACGCAGGGCCGCTTGACTGCGCCGAGTGAAGCGGGAAGGATGCGCATGCACCTGAAACCGGAGGGAGACATGGCAAACCAGGCAAGACAGGCCGCGTTCGTCGGCATCCACGAATATCCACTGCGGCTCGCGCCCGGCGTCTCGGCGATGCAGATCAAGGCATCCTCGATCAAAGCCGCCCTCGATGACGCAGGCCTCAAGTGGTCCGACATCGATGCGGTATACGACGCCCAGGATGGCGAGGGCGGGGGTGGCCTCGGCCTCAACCACTACCTCGGGCTCAAGCCCAACGTCATCGACACCACCCAGGTCGGTGGCTCCTCCTACGAGTTCCAGACCGCCCACGCCCTCCGCGACATCGCGGCGGGGAAGGCCCGTGTCGCCATCATCAGCTACGGCTCGACGGCCGCCTCGGGCCGCGTCCCGATCGGTACCGGCGGAGCTACCGGCATCGGCCCTGCCAACTGGAAGGGCAACATGGAAGACCCGTATGGCCAAACGCTCATCGCGAACTACGCCATGGTCGCACATCGCCACATGCACGAGTACGGCACCACGGCAGAGCAGCTCGCCGAGATCGCCGTAACCACTCGCGCGCACGCCGTCCGCAACCCGGAAGCCGTCAAGGCGATGACGGATCTCGGCTTCGCCAACGCTGGCGAAATCACCATCCCCGAAGTAGTCGAGTCACGCGTCATCGCCGACCCGCTCCACCTTCTCGAATGCTGCATGGTCAGCGATGGCGGCGGCGCGGCGATCATCGTCTCGCCCGAAGTTGCTCGCGACTGCAAGAAGCCGCCGGTCTGGATCATCGGGACCGGCGAAGCGACGAAATACCGAGAGAACGGCGGCGACATCACCACAAGCGCGGCCGAGCAGAGCGCCCCGCAGGCGTTCGGTCAGGCACAGATTACGCCCGCCGAGATCGACAGCCTGATGATCTACGACTCCTTCACCATCACCGTCGCCGTCATCATGGAAGACCTCGGCTTCTGCAAGAAGGGCGAGTTCGGCGACTACGTGAAGGGTGGCCGGCTTCGCTGGGACCAGCCCGGCGGCCCCGCCCTCAACACGGATGGCGGCGGACTCTCCTCCAACCACCCTGGCATGCGCGGCCTCTTCCTGCTTCTCGAAGCGGTTCGCCAGCTCCGCGGTGAGTCCACATCTCAGGTGCCCGGCGCGAAGCTCGCCCTGGCCCACGGCAACGGCGGCTTCCTCGGTGGCGACCACACCGGCGGTACCGTCATCCTGGCGCGGGATTAGGAGGAACGAATGCCAAGCCGACCAATGCCACGCTTCCCGGAGCCCGATACCGAGAACTACTGGGAAGGCACCAAGAGCCGCGAACTCCGCTACCAGCAGTGCAACGACTGCTCGGCGGTGAACTTCTCGCCAACACGTCACTGCCGCAAGTGCGGCTCCGCCAACCAGGCCGTGAAGGTCTCCAAGGGTGAAGGCACCGTCTACACCTATTCGGTCGTCCGCCAGAGCCGGAACCCCTCGTTCAAAGACCTGGGCGCCTACTCTGTCGCCTACATCGACCTCGACGAAGGCTTCCGCATGCTCAGCTGCGTCACCGGCGTCAACGACCCGACGACCGACATCAAGTGCGGCCAGCGCGTGAAGGTTGACTTCGAAGCGCAGGACACCGGCGACTACCTGATCCCGGTCTTCCGCCCAGCCTGACGCCTCGGCGACAGCACAAACACCGAAGAGGCCCGACCGGTAACCGGTCGGGCCTCTCTCGTTCGCACACGTGGGCGGCTTAGCCGCGAGTCGGCAGCGAGACCACGGCGTGCCCCGGCGCGGTCTTCTCTTCCTTCTGGTTGATCACGTTGACTTCCAGGCGGACGAGGTTCTCCCCGTTCTCCTGCTTCTTCTCGGTGACCTTGGCGTAGGTGCGAAGCACATCATCCTTGTGGTTGATGACGCGGAACTGCAGCCCAAGCTCACGGATCTCCGCCTCGTCGCCAATCCAGGCGCGGAGAGCGTTCAGGACGTACGCCCAGCGCAGGTTGCCCATGCCGAAGGCAGCACCCTGGCCAGCAGCCTTGCCCGCCTCATCGTCCATGTGGACGTAGACGAACTCCTCATTGATGGCCGCGTAGCGGTTCCAGTGCATGAAGTCCGTCTTCCGCTGGAAGACCGGGATCTCCTGCCCAACTTCGACGTCTTCGTAGTAAACGTTGTAAGCCATTCTTCTTCTCCTCGGCCTAGTAGCGAATGCCGGTCGAAATGCGGGACTTAACCAGTTCGCCCTTCTGGTTTCGCCATTCGGTCTCGGTGTAGGTGTAGAGCGTCAGGCCGTTGCGGCCTTCGCGCTCTTCCCAGTGCGACAGCCGGGTGCGGGTGGTCACGACGTCGCCCGGGCGCATCCGCACGCCAAAGGTGTCGACCTGTCCGCCGTTGAGGACGTTCTGACCCTTTTTGGTCACCTGGCCCGGGACGGCGCCTGCGGGCTTCACTTCGCCCATCGGGACAGCCCACGCGAATGGGTTGAAGTCTTCAGGGGCGACGATGCCACCCCATCGGGTGCTCTTCGCGTACTCAGGGTCCCAGAAGATCCTGGGCGGGGTTTCCCCCCAGTAGACGGCGATTGCCCACTTGCGGATGTCCGATTCGGAGACGGGGTAGGAAGTTCGCTCCTCGCCCCAGACCCCCTTCGCCTTCTCCATATCGGCGGTAACGAGCGTTTCAGCCTGCGTCATGGTGCTCCTTTCGCAATCCTCGCGGCGCTCTGTCCGGGCGCCGCGCAGCACACTGGCAAAGCCCGGACTATACGCGCAGGCCAACCAGATTGCGACCACGGGTCGAAAAGCATCGAGTCCCGCCCCGCGCGGCTAGAATGCCGCTCACCACCGCACGTCCCAGCGCCAGGAGAGCATCCCAGTGATTTACGAACTTCGAATCTACACAGCCAACACCGGAAGGATGGCCGCCCTTCAGGCGCGATTCCGCGACCACACCGTCGGCCTGTTCGAAAAGCATGGCATCAAGAACGTCGGCTACTGGACAAACACCGTCGGCGGCCGGAGCGACGAACTCTGGTACATGCTCGCCTACGACGACTACGCCAGCCGCGCCGCATCCTGGGCCGCATTCGGCGCCGACCCGGAGTGGCAGAAGGCACGCGCCGAGTCGGAGCGGGACGGCCCGCTCGTCCACCACATCGAGAACCGCATCATGAACCCGACGGACTTCTCGCCCCTGCGCTAGCGCCCACGAAAAAGGCCCCCTTTGCGGGGGCCCATCGTTTCACGGTCTGGGTCAGTTCCGCTCGCGGGTTGGCCTCTCCGAATCAGAGGGCGAGAGCGCGAACGATGGCACTGCCCGTTGGCGTCCATTGCGCGCCGGCGTGGATTCCGGCGCCGAAGCAGCCGCAGCAGGTTCCGGAGCCGCTTCCGGCTCATCGTCCGTCGAAGCGCTGGCCGGGACCGCACGGATCTCCGGGCGAGCCGTCGCCATCGCCTTCGTCTCGATGTTGCCGCTGAGCGACGCGCCCTCCTGGACGACCAGTACGGCGGCACGAAGCGTCCCCTTCACGACGGCGGTAGGGGCAAGCTCAAGCCGGCCGGAGCAGGTGACTTCGCCATCAAGCCGGCCCAGGATGCGCGCATCCCGTGCCTCGACCTTCGCCTTCGCCTCGGCCTCTTTCTCGATCGTCAGAAGGCCGCGGCACACCACTTCGCCGCTGATGGTCCCTTCGATGCGAAGGTCACCCTCCGCGACGAATCGGCCCTCGAACGTCGACTGTGAATCGATCACGCTCTCGGCGCGGGCGGAAGGCCGCCCCTCCGTGCGAGGCTGCGTCGCGTCGTCGTTCGGCTGCCGCTGGTAGATGTCCGGCGCTGTGTAGTCTGCCTCTGCCATTTCGTCCTCCCCGTAGCCCGGGTCGCGCGGGTTGCGCTTGAGCATGTGATTACCTCCGTCGCCGTCCTGTACGCACATCGAACCGGCCCGCGTGCAGGGGGCTACCAGTCACGATATTCCGGGGTATCCCGGGTGTCCACCCTTACGTTACGTCTATTCGACGAGTCTTCACCGTCGCTTTTCACTCCGTTCACAAAACTCCGAGCGGAGCTACACAACGATGTTAAGGAGCTTTCCGGGGATATAGATCACCCGGCGCGGCTCCTTTCCTTCGAGCCAGTCCCGCACCCGGTCGGAAGCAAAGGCAGCCGCCCGTGCCTCGTCCTCCGTCGCGCCGGCCGCCAGCACGAGCCGGTCCCGGACCTTCCCGTTCACCTGCACAACGACCTCGACCTCGTCATCCACCGCTAATGCTGGGTCGAAGGCGGGCCACGCCGCCAGGTGGACGCTCCCGCTCATTCCGCGCCGCGCCCAGACCTCCTCGGTGACATGCGGAGCCAGCGGGGCCGTTAGCAGAACCATCGTGCGTATTGCCTCATCCCATGCCGTCCGGTCGACCGCACCAGCCTCGCGGGCCTTCTGGAGTGCGTTCGACATCTCCATCAGCTGCGCGATCATCGTGTTGAACTGGAACCCTTCGATGTCCTCGGTGACCGCCCGGATGGTCTTGTGGGTCAGGCGGCGGAGGTCCCGCGCCGCCGTGCTGTCCGGATCGTCGACCGTCTCCACATCGTCGGTGGTGAGCCACCAGAAGCGGTTCAGCCAGCGCACAATCCCGGCCATCCCGGTCGGGTTGTACGGCCCGCCCTGGTCCCACGGCCCAACGAACATGAGCTGGCAACGGAACGCATCCGCGCCGTGCTTATCCACCACATCGTCAGGCGCGACTACATTCCCACGGCTCTTCGACATCCTGTTCCCGTCAGGCCCGAGGATCACGCCCTGGTTGAACAGCCGAAGCATCGGCTCGTCGCCCTCGACCACCCCCATGTCGCGCGCGGCCTTCCAAAAGAAGCGCGTGTAGAGCAGGTGCATGACCGCGTGTTCCGCCCCACCCGTGTACTGGTCGACCGGCAACCAGTGCTTCGCCGCCGCGGACGAGAACACGCGCTCATCGTTCTTCGGGTCGACGTATCGCATCTGGTACCAGCTCGAACACATGAACGTGTCGAGCGTGTCCGTCTCCCGTCGCGCCGCCGTGCCGCACGACGGACAGGGCACATTCACCCATTCGTCGATCTGCGTGAGCGGAGACTGGCCGGTCGGCAGGAACGTGACGTTGTCCGGGAGCAGAACCGGCAGGTCCTCCTCTGGCACTGGTACGGTCCCGCACGAAGGGCAGTGGATCATCGGGATTGGGGCGCCCCAGTAGCGCTGCCGGGAGATGAGCCAGTCTCGCAGCCGGTAGCTCACCGCCTTCCGGCCGACTCCGTGCTCCTCCGCCTTCGCGGTCACAGCCCGTATTGCGTCGCTCGCTGGCGTCCCGTCGAACGGCCCCGAGTTCATCATGTGCGTCCCGCTCGTCAGGGCCCGCGTCAGCGGCCCCTTTTCCACCTCCTCACTCGCGATAACCGGCACGATCTCCAGGGCGTACTTCGTCGCGAACTCGAAGTCGCGCTGGTCGTGCGCCGGCACCGCCATCACCGCGCCAGTCCCATACGTCACAAGCACGTAGTCGGCGATCCAGATCGGGATCCGCTTCTCCGTGAACGGATTGACCGCATAGGCGCCCGTAAACGCCCCGGTCTTCTCTTTATCGGTCGAAAGCCGCTCAATCTCCGTCTGGCGGCTCGTCGCGGCGATATACGCATCCACCTCGGCCCGCTGTTCAGCGGTTGTGATGCGCGAAACCAGCGGATGCTCAGGCGCAAGGACCATGAAGGTCGCCCCGTAGATCGTGTCGGGCCGCGTCGTAAACACCGCGAGCCGCTCGTCGACCCCCGGCACATCGACCTCGAACTCGAGCGTCGCCCCCTCGCTGCGCCCGATCCAGTTCGTCTGCATCACCTGCACCCGCTCGGGCCAGTCGATGCCGTCGAAACGTAGAAGCTCGTCCGCGTACGCCGTGATCCGGAAGAACCATTGCGTTAGCATCCGCCGCTCCACCACGTCATCTGAGCGCTCGCAACGCCCATCCACGACCTGCTCGTTCGCGAGTACGGTGTGACACCCCGGGCACCAGTTCGCCGCAGCCTCCGCGCGATAGGCGAGGCCCTTCTTGTAAAGCTGCAGGAACCACCACTGCGTCCACTTGTAGTAGGCCGGGTCGCTCGTGATCACCTCGCGGTCCCAATCGAAGCTCGCGCCCATGAGCTGGAACTGCGCGCGCATCCGCTCGATGTTCGAATACGTCCACTCCTTCGGATCGATCCCCCGCTTGATCGCCGCGTTCTCGGCCGGCAACCCAAACGAGTCGAACCCCATCGGGAAGAGCACGTTGTAGCCCTGCATCCGCCGGTACCGCGCCGCCACATCGCTCGGCGCCACCGCGTACCAGTGGCCCGTATGCAAGTCCCCCGATGGGTACGGAAACATCGTCAGCGCGTACCACTTCGGTCGCGGATCGTCGTCTTTCGCGGCGTAGATGCCATCGGCGTCCCAGCGGGCTCGCCACTTTGGCTCGATCACGTGCGGGTCATAGCGTTCCGCCATGCGTCATCACCTCAAAAAGTCTCGGTTAGATAGAGGAGGCCGCGACCCTGGCCGGGCGCAGCAAAGGGGGTGGTACGCCCCGCCGGCTTAAGCGCCGCGGGGCGGTGTAAGGGCGAGCATCGCGGGCAGGTTTCCGCGCATGGCTTCAGCAGTACCCCTAATCAATTCGTGGTAACCAGCGGCTTCCCGTGGCTCGCACCTATCGTAGGCAATCGACCTCTGCGGGTCACTCTTCGTCGTCATCCGCGTCCTTCCCGGATCGGAGCGCCTCCAGGACCCGTTTCGCCGCAGCATCGGGCCGGGCCTTCGAAGCCACCCACTCCGAGATTGGCGAGAGTTCGAGCGTCACAATCACCGAAGCGGTTAGAAGGACGGCAGCAAGGAGGAGATCCTCCGCGACGAACAATCCGAGGCCCGCCATCACCCACACGGTCACCGCTGTGGTCAGTCCCAATACGCCGCTCCCCCGCTGAAAGACAACACCAGCAGCAAGAAAACCGATGCCCTGTACCACGCCGGCCGCGATCCTTGAGTCGCCGGCGGCGGAGCTCACCTCGCCGAAGATCGCCGCCCCCAGGCACGCGAGCCCCATCGTCCGCACCCCTGCCTCGTGCCCGCGGAACTCGCGCTCAAGGCCGACTGCCGCCCCCAGCCCGAACGCCACCAGCATCCGCATGACAAGCTCTACCTGGTCAGGATTGCTCACCGTGACTCTTTCAGATGCGCAACCAGCATCGTCTCGAAACCCCGCTCCGAGCTGCACTGGCGGCACGTCAGGTACCACGCCCAGATCGCAGCGGGCGGCCGGTTGTACTGGACCCGCACCTCGACCTCGAACGCCGCGACAAGCCGCTTCATCTCGCCCC
>JBPPMX010000187.1:0-14331 GCA_051306275.1 Tepidiformaceae bacterium | reverse complement strand
GAGGTGATGCAAGCTCCGCACCTCACGGCGCGTGCCTACCTCATTACGTCCTTTGGTATTGAGTCCCCAAGCCCCGTCCGGGTCTTGCCACACCTCGAACCCCAGCCGCTCCGCAAGGGCCACGAGCTGCGCGTCTGTTACCTGTGTCACCTGTCTCCTCCTTGCCGGGCAACCCTCGGTTGGGTCCGCCTTCGCTTTGCGTACTTCTCCAGCCAGTTCCCCTCCAGCGCGTCCAGGTGCGCCGGAAACTCCCTCTCGCTCCCGCATTCCCGGCATACCCCTGGGAGGTACGCAACGCCGGGCGTGGGCGTGTCGATCAGCCAGCGGTGCCGACAGGTCATCTTTGCAGGGCTCCTTTTGCGTACGCCACGATCCGCCGAGCGATCCATTCAACAACGGGAACCGCAACAGCGTTCCCGAGCTGCCGGTACTTGTGCGAATCGGCCAGCCCCAGCCCGTCGAGCCAATCATCGGGAAAGCCCTGGAGCCTGGAGCATTCGAGGGGGGTCAGCCGCCGCACACCGCCCGTCGCGATCACCCGCCCGGTGTAGGCGTCCTGCCCGTTCAGCCCGCCGCCGTGATGCGCCCCATCGCTCAGCGTCCCCACGATCTCCGGCACATACGTGTCATGGTCGAGGTCGTGCCGCCCGTGGTGGGCGCCCAGCGGGTTCGCCAGTACGTAAGCGTTGGAGCCGTCGTCCCCTCGAAAGCCGCGCTCACCCGATCCGCCCGTCAGCGTCGGTGACAGCACCAGGTTGTCCGACCCGTCACCGCGCGGGGACGAGTGGCCGTGGTGCCCTGCCGAGGCCGTAATTGAGTGCGCCAGTACCGCCTGCCCGTTCGCCTGGTCGAGCGTGTGCGCCACGTCCTCCGCTACTCCGTGGCCGTTCGCGCCAGTGTTTGCAGTGCGTACCACAACGCTTCCGGCAACTCCTTCCCCCGGCGCTCCGCTCTCCGCAGGATGCCCGCCGCAGCCTTCGCAGATAGCGAGTACTTGCTCGACGGCGCGTCTTCCAGGACCCGCGACAATGAACACGCGTCGGCGGCGTTGCGCGAGGCCGAAGTGTTGCGCGTCCAGAACTGCGTAGGCGACACCAGCGAACCCGAGGTCTGCCAGGTCTGTGAGGATTCGTCCGAAGTAGCGTCCTGAATCGATGGATAGAAGTCCGGGGACATTCTCTGCAACGACCCACTGTGGCCGCAGTTCGGACACGACCCGTCGGAACTCAGGCCATCCGTCACGTTCGTCCTCAGCACCACGGCGTCGGCCGGCCACGGAGAATGGCTGGCACGGGAAGCCCCCGTGGATGATATCAACGCCATCTCGCCCGACTGGTTGTTGTCGGCTGTCTTTGAGTAGGTCGCCGTCAGCGTAGGAGACAAGTCCAACATCGCTCACCCTTTCCACACGCGGCCAGTGCCGCTCTAGAACCTTGATGCAGTGCGGGTCGCGTTCGGCCTGTAGCACCGTCTCCACGCCCGCCCGCTCGAATGCGAGATCGAACCCGCCCACGCCGGTGAAGAGGCTCACCGCCTTCATCGTGGTCACCGTGCCACCTCCGGGGCGCTCGCCCCCAGCATCCCGACGCACTCCGCGTACCCGGCCAGGTCTACGAGGCTATCCTTGTGCCCCGGTGTCGCCGCCAGCCGCGACACCTTCACCAGCGCGAGGCATATCCCCACTTGCTCCGCAGTCACCGCGACGCCGAGATAGGCTGTCCACAACGCCGCTGTCCGCCCGAAGTCATCGCTCGGGTGTCCGTACGTCTCCCCGCGCTCGCCGTGGACAGCGAGCATCGCCGGAGCGAGGACGGGGGAGGTTGCGCGTTCATAGGGGGTCACGCCGCACCGCGCTTTCGCCACGCGCTGCGATCGTAGCCTGCTTCGCCGACTGGGCCTGGGTAGCTGCCGCGCCGCGCCAGTGACCGCGCCGACTGGAGCGCCCATTCGTAGCCCCACTCGCTCCAGCCGTGGTCGAGGCACAACCGCCTTGTCACCTCGCGCCCCGCTCCCTCTCCCTCACCGCACAACGGGCAGGCCAACATCTTCCCCATCGAGCGCAGCGCATATGCGCTCCTGCAATGCTCGCGGTACAACCAGTCGTGATAGACGTAGGCCAGTAGGCCGGTCCATTCGGTGGGGTCGTCAGACCTCGGCGGGTCGTACTCCACAGGGGTCGGCAGCTCGCACGTCCGCATCCATTCCGCCTGCCTCTCAGCGGCGCGGTCGCGCTTCTCCGCCTGCTGCTCGCAGTACTCAATCGTTGTCAAAGTCGGGGTCAACGCTGTACCTCCTGCGGTTTTCCTTTTTCGTTTCATCGACCGCTCGCGTAATCGTCGAATCGTCGGGCTTTAAGAGCCCCGATTCGACGATTACATTCGACGATTCGGCTTCGTCGATTCGATGATTGCTATCGTCGAATTCGACGATTCCTCGTTCAGTAATTCCGTAGGCCGTAGAGGGGCCGGAACCGGTGCGATAGGCCATCCCGGCCTTCATTAGGGCGTTCATGTAATTGACGATGGTGGAGTGATCTTTGGGGCTTTCGAGGGTTCCGCAAGCCACCTGGAGGGCGCTGTTTTGGAGGGTTCCGGGGTAGGCTTCGGCCAGCGCACGGAGGGCTGCGCGCTGCCCGTCCGGCACTGAAAATATGCCATGTTGTGATTGCTCAAACGGCTCGACGATGAGCCGCCCCTTGTCGCCGCCGATGGCGTAGATGAGGTTGTCGGGGAGGATGCCGAGCCGGTCCTTGGACTTCTGGAGCTTCACCTGCCCGAGCGTTTCCTGGTCGAACTCCGCCGTCTTCGTGACGAGCCACTGGAAGTCGCTGGTGCGCTTCTTCATGCCGCCGCCGATGGAGTATTCGAGGTTGGCCGTGTCCTTCGTCACGTGGTCGATGAGGACGACACAGGCACCGTAGAGGCGCGCCAGGCGCACGGGGATAGCGGTCATCCACAGCCCGATCTCTGAGTTCTCGTTCTCTTTGAGGCCGGCCACGGAGAGCATCGCCCCGAACGAATCGAACAAGACCATCGCGGGGCGCACCCACGCGACGTACCGCTCGAACTCTTCTGCCTCTTTGAGGGTGGGCGCGGTGAAGGGGAAGTAGTACAGGTACTCATCGAGCGCATCGGGGGGGCACCCCATCGCCGCCAGGCGGGCACCGACGATACCGATGCCGCCTTCCTCATCGACGAACAGGACGCGCTGGCCGCGCTTCACGAGCTCCGCCACAAATCCGAGAGTGAGCATCGTCTTGCCAGAACCGGGCTTGCCGTAGACGAGGAATACGTGGCCGGCGACGAGGACGCCATCGATAACCCAATCGGGCTGCGGGATGCCGTCGCGAATGGCGCGCCCGACGAGTACCCGCCCCCCCCATGTCGGCTCGACGATCTCTCCCGTCTCTTCGTCGATCGTGGGCGTGAGCGCGCCGGTGCGCGTCCATTCGATGCTCACCATCGCCGGGTCGTTCGTCTCCCCGTAGCCCTCCGCCAGGAGCGCCCTTCCCGCCGCCTGATAGTCGCCGCCGTGATGCAGGACCGCGTAGGCGGCGAACTTCGAGTAGCTGGCGGGCGCGATATCGAAGGGCGTACTCGTGCTGAACACGATGAGCGTGTCGTTGCCTGTGTGGTTCGTCGTCGCGCTGACGCCCTCTGTCTTGCCGGGTCTTCGCCAGTAGGTGGTGCCCGCGCGGGAGTACACGCGCCGCCAGCCGCATGGCTCCAGCACCTGTCCCCATGTGGCGGAGTCGTTGAACACATCGCCAGGACGAGCGTCGGCATCGCCTGAGCGCGGCTGCGCGGCAGAGACGGGGGCGGGTTGCTCTGGCTCTTTGCCGAACGTCCGCGCCAGCGCCCACAGCGACGCCCTCTCTTCGGGCGTGATCGTGATGATGTCGCCCGGATTGCCCGATAGCACCTCGTACGCCAGCCCGCTCGGATGCACCGCTCCGAAGCTCGGGGCCATAACTGCGTATCCGCCCTCGCCGCGCGTCTCTATCAGCACCTTCACACCACGCGGATTCGCGTCGGTCGGTGCGGAGACCGTGGCGAGCTTCGTGTTCCCGGCGATCTCTTCGCATCGGTAGAACCAGTGGATGCCATTGCCGGGCGTGCGCTCGCTATATGCCAACCGCACCCGAGATACCAGTTCGCCCAGCCCTGCTTGCTCAGCCACCTCACAGAACGCCAGGTAGGTCTCCATGTCGTCGAACTCGAACAGCTCCAGCCCGCCAGAGATGGCCCCACAGACCGCGCCGATGCCCGTCAGACCTTCGCTGTACCAGGAGTCGAGTTCGCGCCGGGTTGGTAGGCGGTGCTGATATGTGCGCCAGTCCCCCGGATGGGGGCGCTTACTCCCGTCCTGCTTGGGCGGCATCGGGCAGAGGTCCATTTGTAAGAACTCGAACGCGAGCAGGCGGATGTCCGTGGCGGTCGTCACGAGCACATCAGCGCCCTGTCGTCGTAGTAGGGCAGATGGGAGCGCATCTGTTCTCCTTCATATAAAGGGGAAGGCCAGCCCCAGCAATTGCTTAGGCTGCCTTTCGTTTTAGGTGGGCTGGATCTCCCCCACAGGAGCCGGTGAGCGGGTTGGCTCCGCGACTTCTGTGGGGGGGCGAGCCGCGCGCGGGAGGGGGCACGGCTCGCCCGGTGATGGACGCGACTAGTCGTCGTCCTCCTCATGGCGTCGCCCGGCGGCGACAGGCTTCTTCGCGCGTGGGGCGAGGATCTCCGCGATGCGCGGTCCCTTCTCCGTGTTCTTAATCAGCACGCGGCACCGCTTGCCGATCCAGTCTTCCGCCGCCAGGCGCGTGGGCTTCGACAGGTCGTAGCCGATGCAGGTCAGGAACTTGTGGAGGTTCGATTCCTTGTTGATCCGCCCCTCGTAGGCGTGGCTGCTGATAGAGATCCACATCCGGCGGGTAGCGCCCTCGTCGCAGCCGTACTCAAGCTGGTCCGCGGTGGGGAGGATTTCGAAGTCCACCGTGATCTTGTCGATCGCGTTCCCGTTGAAGTCGGTGGACACGAACGGATCGCTGACATCGCTCACCCTCGCGTCGTAGGTGTCGTCGGGGATGTTGGGCGCTTCACCGCCGCCGTCCGTGCTTTCCTTGAAGTCGATCTCGAATGCCATTTCCGTTTTCCCTTTCTTGTCACGCACCATGTGTTGCGCGGTGCGGTGTGACCTATTGCGTGGGCCTTCGCCCGTAGAGCGTTATCGGCGTCGGCGCGGGCGGCTGTTCGTCCGTTGGCGCTGTCGCCCTTGTGAGGAGCAGTTCGTGTTGCGGTTCCGGCTGCGCTCGCGCCCGGTAGTCCCCGAGCCCGTTGGCTTCGCGCCAACGGTAGATATCCAGGCACGCCCTGAAGATGTGCATGTCCTGGTCGTCGCTGTACTCGCGCAGGTCGTACTTGCCGTCGCGACGGAGTTGGAGCGCATATCGGCGGATCACCCGGTCCTTCTTGACCCGCCGTTCATTGAGCGCCGCGCGGTAGCCCGCGAGTTGCGCCCCGACAGCCGGAGCGAGGCGTGCCGATGTCTTGATGTCGAGGACGGCCCGCTCTCCATAGATGACGCCCACGCGGTCCGCTGTGCCGGCGTACTGGAGCAACGGGTGGATAAGGCGCTCTTCGATCGACTCCCACCGCTGGCCCTTCGTCCCTAGCTCGTTGCGGTAGTCGGACAGGAACGCGAGATAGGCTTCGAAGTACGGCCGCGTCTCATCAACGAGGGTGGGCGTCCCGCCCTTGTCGTAGACTTCCGTGGCCTTGTGGACGAGCGTGCCGCGAATACCGGCGACCATGAGGCGATCCGCCGGCGCATGCTCCATCCCGTCGATGAAGCGCAGCACCTGAGTCACAGACGGGACTACCACGTCGTTCCAGCGGTAGGTGTGTGTTGCCTCGTGAAAGGTAAGTGTCACGTCGTCACCGCCATGCCGCGCCAGACCAGGTACTCCAGCACCTCGCTTATCGAATACCGCTCTCCATCTTCCATGCGGAGGCGCATCTGAAACGCCTTCACCGTTTCGTACGTCTCCACCGAGAGGTTCACCCCGACGAGAGCAGAGCGGCGCGGCGCGAGTTTCGTTTCCATCCCTATCCCCTCCCGATCCCTTGCGGAGATGTATCAACGCCCGGCGCAAAAAGGGGGGCGCACGCGTGCCGCTCGGTGAGCGTGTCGTCCGTCCACCTGACACACTTTGGGGCTGTCTGGTCCGCGTTGCGTATCCAGTAGAACTGGCCGCACTGAGGGCAACGGTTCTTCCAGCCGTCTGCGCGGCGCGATGTTTCGGTGCGGGGGTTCACGCGGGCACCTCCGTCTCGCCCGACACCGGGCCGTACTCCCCGCGCCGGATGCTGACGATCGGGTCGCCCTTCGCGGGGAGCTGTATCCACACGTAGGCATCGCCCAGCCGCATCCAGTACGCGCGTTCGTTCATCTGTTCCAGGTGGAGCCAGTCGTCCAGTACCAGTTCGTCGAACTCGCACGTCTTGTCGAGAACCCGGCGTGCGGAGCTTTCGTAGTCCTTCAAGCTGGGGTACTGCCCGATCATTGCCCGCCTGTTGCGCCGCTCTTTCAGCTCGTACTCACGCGAATGGATGTCCTCGGAGGAGTCTTTGTAGTGCGCGAGGATGCGCCACGAGCGCCCCGGCAGAGGGTTGCGCTTCACTCCCATCGCCCTCTCCTCTCGACGCCCGGATGGCAGCACTCTTCCTCGCAATTCCAGGAGTCGTCCTGTATGTCCGCATCCGTGCGCCAGCCGTGGCGGTCCGTAAAGCTGTACCCAGCCGCTTGGATGGCGAGGTTGAGATCGAGTGCGATGGGTAGCCACTCCGTCTCGCACAACTCGCACTGCACGGGCAGCTCAGGGTTCGACGGGTCCACCTCCGCCCGCCCCCCACATGGGCACGCCACGTACACGGGGGCGGTCACGCCTCACCCCCTGTCAGCAGGTCTCTGAGGGCGTCGGCGGTGTTGCGAGCCGCGACGAAGAAATCCGCTTCGCGTTCGTTTGGCACCCCCCGGAACCGTTCCCACGGCCCCTGCACAAGCCACGGCTCCATCTCAAGCAGGGGGGCCACGGTTTCCAGGAGGGCGAGGTACGCGCGGGACAGGTTGCAGTCGGAGCAGTAGCAGTCCGCGTCTTCGGCGTTGTCTCGGTCGTCCATCAGGCGCTCGCGGGCCGTGAGCTTTGCGGCTTCCACGTCAGGGCGGATCACAGCACCGCCTCGCTCTCCAGCGCCGTGCGCTCCCAATCGTCCGCAGCCGGGAGGGATGCGTGCGCCGCTTGCCACATGCTCCAGAGCCAGTCACGGCACTGCGGGACCGTCCCGTAGAAGTCGTCGCCGATGCGGAAGGATGTGCGGGCGCGGTAGTGCTTGGCGTTCCGCGACTCCTTGTTCACCATCCCCACCAGCACCGGGGGTTCGTCCTCTACCGGGAGCCACATGCGGAACACGTCCGTGTCTTCGTCGTACTCGATGCCGAGGGGGTTGCGGGCGGTCATTCGTACCACCCCAACGCGCCCATCACGGCGATGAAGATCGATACACCGATCCCGAGAAGAGCGGCCAGCACGACCATCGGGTCGTCCGCCGTTAGCCCTATAACCAGCAATGCGTATGCAATTACCGTCAGGGGGATGAAGAGGGCAGCCATCGTTTTGTTGGTGGGGCGCGTCACAGCATCTCCCTCCCGCAATGGCAGCGCCGGCATCCGGGGCGCGTCTTCGTCAGCGGCTCCGCGACGGCGTGTTCGTAGCGCGGGTGGTGGCACTCGCAGAGCGCATCGAGGGCGAGGGAGGGCGCGGCACCATCGCGTCCCTCCCCCTGAGGTACAGAGGCTTTGACAGCTACCTCTGTGTTCATCGGACGAGCCCCAAGAGGAACTTCGCCACCAGGTACATCGTCGGGAAGGCGAGACACGCGGCGACTGTGTAGAACGCCACCTCGCCCCATGTGTTATCGTTGGTCACGTCACGAATCTCCTTCGTTGGTCTGTGAAAGCGCCTCGGTACCAGCCGGGGCCTTTCCGTTCTCAGGCTCGGGATACTTCGCCAGCGTCGCCCCTCGGATCAGGTCGCTTACGGTCGTCTTTTCGCTCTCGGCGATAGCTTTCAGCCGGGCGAACGTCTCAGGGGGCCAGCGCAGGGAGGTAACTTCTAGTGCCATGCCGGGGACGATACGCGCCGTAATACTGACCGTCAACCCCTGTTATAGCGAACGTGGTTTCTTTTTGTACTACGGAAAGCCGACGCGCGTCCTGTACTGGTAGGGGGGGTATGCGCTGCGTAGCCCGGCCACGTCATCCTCGCTCAGTGTCACGTCGGACTCAGCCCCAACGGACGCCCACATGATCGCGCCGAAGACTTCAGAGTGCCCCATCCCGAGGCAGTGCCCGACTTCATGCGCCACCACACGGGCGACGGAATAGTACGTCCAGTCGTAGGGCGTGGCACCGAGGGCGATGTCGCATTCCAGTCCTGAGTAGTTCGCGGAGCCGAGCGAAGTCCCGCCCCAGCCGATGACGTTCACCTGATCATCGAAGCCGAGATGCTTGGACGGGGGCAGGTCCGTAATCCCCCCGTAGACCGCGCGTATGCCCGCCTGGGCGGTGTTCCACGTCCAGACGCCCTCAGCTACCTGTTCGGGCGTAACGCCTGCTGGAGCGCCTTCAGGGTTGTAGTAGATCACGAGGGAAGATGAGCGGAACTCGCCGGGGTTAATGAATGAGTACGCCCCCGCAACCGATGGGAACAGGGCAAGCAGGATCACCAGTACGTATTTCATGGGGCCGAGTGTAAGCGCCGTGGGTTGCGGGCTGCGACTCCGCGCCTCCGGTTATTCAGTTGGCCGGCGACCTACTTTAGTCGATTTACCCCACGGCACCTGCATCATACCCAGTTCATCCCTGCCCACTCCGCCGGGCGTCGAACACCGCCTCCGCCACGCCGGTCGCGGCGAAGAACAGGCCACCCCAGGCAGCGAGGACCGCTTCCCTGTTCGGGATCGGGATGTCGAACGCGATCGTCGTCACCGTCACCGCCGTCCAGAAAGCGGCAACGGCCACGCGGATTTGCCCTCGCAGGCTCGCTGATTGTCCCGTCGTTTCGCTCATGTCTAGTCCTCCTTGTCGTATGCGGCGTCTTCCGGGTTATCCCAGATGCGCCCGAGGATGGGGTAGTCCTGTTCGCGTAGCACGTACTGCGAGAATCGCACCGTTGTCGGCGCTCCAGCGGAGTACGAAAGCACCACCGTCCGCTTGCTCCCCATGTTCTCCGTCGCGTCCATGTCTAGTCCTCCTCTTCGACCGTCAGGCCCACGCCCGAGATCGTGATCGAGTTGAATGTCGCGCTCCCGCTGCCGTGCCCCGCTTCGTGCGCTGTCAGCGCCGTCTGCTGGTTCTGGATGGCCGTGTACAGCGGGGCCGCAGACATCGGCGCTATCCGGTTGATGAGGGAGCGGATGGCGTTGTTGTCGTCGCCCGGCCCGGCCAACGCTTCCGCCGTTCGTACGAGTAGTTCCAACTGGTCAGGGGTCATCTCTTCCTCCGTATCCAAAGCCGCAAAGAATGGGTCATACCTGTGTGACGGACAGGACGTAGGCCCTGCGTTCGGTGCCGCGATCTCCGCGACTTCGTTGTGTTCCCACATGGTTCGCGGGAAGCCAACGCGGGTGGCCGTCAACCCTGTGAACGCTTCGAACTCCGCCGCGATGCGCAGACACGTTTCCACCTGGTCAGGCGTCGCGGGGTTGCCCTGCACGCCCTCCAGTTCGAAGCTCCAATACTGGCCGTTCGCGAGCGCGTTCCCACTCGCCCAGCACTTCGACAAGACGGAGTAGTGCTGATAGAGCCGCCCATCGAGTGCGATGCTCCCGGTCCACGACGCACCCGTTGGCCCCGCGACGTAGCCGAGCAGGTAGGGGAGCCACCCCTCCGCGCTGTGCCAAACTATCCCCTGATTCGCGTTTCGGCCTGCGTAGACCTTGCGCTCGTTTCCGGGGTGCTGGATGGCCCATGAGAAGTAGCCGTCTGCACTCAGCGTCATACCGCCACCGCCCCAAGTACCATCTCTCGCACCTCCGCAAAGTCCGCGCACTCCTCCACCGTCGAGAGCAGGAAGTACCCGCCCCCAGGGAGGTGCCACGCAGCAGGCGTCGTCGCGTCCGAGCATTCGAAGAACGCCCCCTCGCGGCGGAACCACTCACACGTCTTCACGTACTCCTCGCGCGTCATCCCGCCGCTCTCTCTTCCTTGTCCGCCAGCGTCTCCGCCACCCGGCGTTCCCGATCCTTCACGCGCTCAAGCTCGTTCTGCAGGTCGATGATCTGCGCCGTCTTCCGCACGTCGCTCGCCTCAAGCGTGGCGATTTTCTCGTCCTTCTGGTGCAGCTCGAACTTCAGATTGGAGATAGTCTCGCCCTGTTCCGCGATCAGCCGGTCCAGGCGCTTCAGGTGTGTGTCTACCTGCGCCCACAGCTTGTCCGCGTCCGTCGTGGCGACGCTCCCGCTGTTGCGGCGCTTGCCCGTGAGGTAGCCGAGGAGCCCCGTCACGATCACCCCGACTCCCGCGATCGCCGCCGGCGCTTCATCCATCAGCATCAGCTCGTCACCTTCCCCGGCCGCAGCACGACCGTCCCGTACGCCAGCACGTCTTCGTTGCCCGCGTCGGTGCGGCGGAGTTCGTAGTCGTACAGGGCAGTGCGCCCCGTTGCGAAGTCGTTTGTGTCCGTGTCCGCCACCGCCACCTGGAGGATGCCCGCAGCGCCGCTCGTGATCGTGATCCCGCTTCCCACCGTCTTCGTCAGCATGACGGTGCGCGAGTCCTTGAGGGTGAGCACCCATTGCAGCGCCCAGCCGGTGATGTTCACCGCTACCGAGTCCGCGTCCACAACGGTGAACTCCAACGTCTTATCAGTCCCGCTGAACCATTCGTCATCGAGCGTGACCGGGGAATGCTGGGGCATCTATTCGTACCTCGCTGACTTCTCGATGATCGGCTCCCACCGGGCGTTTCCGGCGATGGTTGGCTCCCACCGCCCGGCCAGTTCGATGGTGTTCTCGAATGCGGCGCTGAGTGAGATCGTCGGCTCCCACCTCCCACCCAGGCTGATCGTGGGCTCCCAGCGGGCGGCAAGGGAGATGAAGACAGTCGCGGGCTCCTGCTCCCCCTGTTCTTCGTTCGTGAGCGCACCGGCCAGCGACAGCACGCCAGCCCATGCCGCGCGTACCAGCTTCGTCAGCCCGCCCGTGATCGTGAGTGTCCCCGCCAGCGCCACGCGCGGAACCATCGACAGCGCCCCGGCAGTCGCCAGTGTCCCGGAGTAGACGGTGGAGGCTTTGCGTACCAGCGCCCCCGCCGTGCTGAGCGTGCCAGCGAACGTACCCGTCACGGCCTTCGTCAGCGCCCCGCTCGTCGAAAGCGTCCCCGCGTACGCCTGGGTCACGCGCCACCGGACAGCGCCAGCGGTCGCCAGCGTCCCCGAGACGGCAAGCTGCCGCGTCTGCCGAAGCGTCGCAGCCCCAGCCGTGGTGAGTGTCCCTGCGAACGATACGGCGGGCTTGAGGGTGAGCGCCCCGGCGCTGGATAGCGCCCCGGCCAGCGGCTTCGACACCTTCACCACGAGCGCCCCAGCCGTCGTCAGCGTCCCGCTCACCGCGATCTGCGTGACGCGCCGAAGCGTCGTTTCGCCAGCCGTCGTCAGCGTGCCAGCGAGGGATTGCGTTGCCTTCTTCGTGAGCGCCCCAGCGGTGCCCAGCGTGCCGGTGAGAGCGGTGGCGACGCGCCAGGAGAGAGCCCCGGTGGACGTGAGCGTGCCGCCTAGCGGCTTGGCGGGCTTGAGGATGAGTGCCCCCGCAATGGGTAGCGTCCCTGCGAACGAGGTTGAGGCGCGACGGGCGAGCGCCCCAGCGGTTGTCAGCGTACCCGTGTATGTGGCAGTAACCGCTTTCGTCAGCGCCCCAGCGGTGCCCAGCGTTCCCGCAAACGACCGGCCCAGCGCCCAGCGGAGAGCGCCCGCCGTCGTGAGCGTGCCCGAGAAGACAGCGGACGGCTTGAGGACTACCGCCCCGGCGCTTGTGAGCGTTCCGCCCACGGCGAGGACGGCGATCTTCACGTTCGTCAGCGCCCCCGCCGTCGAGAGCGTCCCCGCCATCGCCACCTTCGGCTTCTTCGTGAGCAGGCCGGAGGACGTGAGCGTGCCCGCTGGCCGGTTCGAGACCTTCTTCGCCATCGCCCCGGCACTTGTGAGCGTCCCCGCCTGCGAGCGCTTCACCTTGAGGGAGAGTGCGCCAGCGGTGGTGAGCGTGCCGGTGGGGGTGATGAACTCTGTGGTGCCCCCGCCCACCGTGATCGTCGGGGTGTTCGTGTAGGTGGCGTATACGGTGCCCCCACCGCGAACACAGCGCAGTTGAAGCGTCTGCCCGTTGGTCACATCGGCGGAGCGAATCTGCATGCAGAACTCGTGTTCCGTATCCCTGCTTGCCGACCATGTTTTGTTTACCTCGCCGTTTACCTCATCGAACGCTCCCGATTCAAAGGTGCCCGTTCCTGCCATCTGCTCTGTTGTCGCTGCGTTATCAGCAACGTTCGGGCTGGCAAAGGAACGCACGACGCTGGATGAGGCGCTTACATCGACCCACCCCGCCGATGCGAGGTTGTACTGGATTTTGCAGGTATCGTCCGGGTTCCCTCCCGCCGTCTCTCGGAGTAAGAATCGCACACGGAAGTTCGTATCTACGGCTTGCGACCAGTTCGTATTCGCCGCAGCCTTCCACGTCGCCGTCGTCTCATCCCCGTCGTCGTTGCGCCCTCGGAAGCTAACCTGCTCGATAACGGCGCTTACAGCCATCTACACCACCGGCTTTTCTGCGAGCGCGTCCTCGCCGGGGCGGGTGCCTGACTTGATGGGGAAGCCGGGGGCATTGATAGCCGCCACCAAGATGTCGTCAAACGACTGAATCGCGATCGTCCGCCCGATCTTCACGCCCCACGCTGTGAGGTTACGGAGGCTGAGCTTTTCTACGGTCGCCGTGTCCGCAATGAGTCCGCGAGCGAGCAAGTCATCCAGCAGCCCCACGCCATCAGCAGAGGTGGGGATCGGGCTGGATACGCCCCAGATGTAGTACGGGGAGCCGTAGAAGACGACGCGCCCGATGTTGCGCGGGCTGTCCAGCGGCAGAGGGTCTCTCGCCACCACGACCTGCACATTGGCCGAGGGAGCCGCAGTCCACTCGGCGCGGGTTGTCCCCTCCACCGTCGTCCCGTCCCCGTAGTAGATGCGCCACTCAGCCATCCGAGGCTAACCCCCGGCGCTCAGGTACAACGCGCGTAGGTTATACATCATCCTCTAACCCCCAGCGCTGCAAGTAGCGTCGTACGTGCTCTCAAGCGCGTCGCCGCTCGCCAGCGTGATCGCCGCGTACACCGTGCGATCCCACAGCACGCCCGCAGATGACGCCGAGAAGATGCCGTGCTCGCGCAGGGCCGCGCCCGGTGTCCCGTCCAGCGTGTTCGTCCCCACCGTGCGGAAGATGTTGGCCGAAGCCCCTTCCGTCGTGGAGCCCGTCGCCCGGACGTTGCCGGTGTATTCCGTGGTGAGTTCGGTGACGAGCGCCGTGTCGCCCGAGGCCTCCGCAGTCGAGCCTGTACCCAGCGCGTGGTACTTCATGTTTTCGAGTTCGACGCTGTTCTGCCAGGCGTCCACGAGGAAGCCGACGCCGGCCGTGGTGATGACTTTCTCGCCCACGAGCCCGAGGTCTTCCACGCTACCGTCGCGCCGGATCACCCGGAGACGGAGGGCGGATTGCAGCACGCAGATGCGGGAGAAGCGTTCGATCAGCTCCGCCGCCATGTGCGGGTCGGGGAGCGACTTCGCGCACTCGCGCACGAACCGCCCGAGGTCGGACTTGGGGCTCCACGTTTTCAGGGCTTCCGTGAGCGGGTCGGGAACCCACAGATCCCGGTGGATGACGGTGACGTTCGTTGGCAGTTCGGCGAGCGCTCCCACTAGAGCACCTCCCCGCGCTGGATGGCGATCCGTCGCGCACTTGCGGCAGCGTCTTCGGCGGCGTCGGCGAGGTCGTCCAGTTCGCCCGCCAACAGGTCGGCGAGCGCGTCCCTGAGGCCGTCCAGGTCGCCCTCGTCTACTTCGACGCTGACGCTGGCAGTGCGGTCCAGGCCGTAGGACGCTTCGCCGTGGGCCGTGACGGTGAGCGCGTCGCCGTCCAGCCGGGCGGTGATCCATGCCCGGATGAAGCTGACGCGCGGTGTGCGGATGGGGGCGGGGGGATTGACCTCGTTCGCGAGACTGCCCGCGAAGTCAGCCTT
>JBPPMX010000186.1:0-3666 GCA_051306275.1 Tepidiformaceae bacterium | reverse complement strand
GCCCTCGGGCTCGTCGCCCACCCCATGGCCGGCTTCGACGAATCCAGCGTCCGCGCCACCTTCACCGCACCCGGCGACGTCCGCATCCTCGCCGTCGTCGCCATCGGTTATCCCGGCCCCGTCGAACAGCTCCCCGAAGACCTCCAGCGCGCCGAAACCCGCCCCCAGGACCGCATCCCCCTCGAAAGCCTCGTCGTCCACGACCGCTGGCAGGCCCACCACGCCGTCAGCGCCCGCGACCTCCGCAAGCGCTAATAAGGAGCCAATGCGCCGAAGCCCAACACCGAGGCGCTCGGTCTTGTATATTCGCCGGCAGAGCGTGGAGGTGGGAAATGGACGCAGCGCTCAACGGCTTGAGAGTTGTCGAAATCAGCCGCGGCATGCCCGGCGCGCTCGCCGCCATGATCCTCGCGGATTACGGCGCGGACGTTATCAGGCTGGAGGACCCGGCCGGCGATCCCTATCTGAGTGAAGCCGGTGAACGCCTCTGGAGTCGCGGCAAGACTCGCGTGGCCGTCGATATGGATGACCCCGCCGGGCGCGCACAGGCAGCCGCCCTGGCGCGCGAAGCGGATGTCGTACTGGTCGGGCTGAGGCCAGCCACCGCGGAGCGATGGGGACTGACGTACGAGGCCCTCGCCTCTGACAACCCGGCGCTGGTCTTCGCAAGCATCTCCGGATTCGGGTGGGACGGCCCCTACCGTGACCAACCCATCACCGAGAACCTGATGTACGCGATCTCCGGCGGGATGACGATGGAAGGCAACGGCGGCCTGCGTAAGGGCCCCGTCTTCATCGCCCCGCATTCCGCCGCCTGTGGCGCCGCCTTTCTCGCCGTCCAGGGCATCCTCGCGGCGCTCCACGAGCGTGATGGCTCCGGCATCGGTCAGCACGTTGATACGAGTCTCTACAGGGCGATGCTGGTCTACCGCGCCTTCTACATGTGGAACCCGGAACTGCGCGCCGACGAGTTCCCGATGTTCCCGCCCAGCACCGACCCGCGTGGCATCCGCCCCCTTTTCAACCTCAACGAATGCGCTGATGGCGAGTGGCTCAGCATGGGCGCGTGGACTCCCGCCCTCTCCCACAAGGCGCTCGAAGTCATGGGCCTGACTCACATCCTCGCCGACAAACGCTTCGCTGGCATCCCCAACGTCCTCCCCGATCTCGAGGCGCGTATGGCGGTGCTCCAAATCCTCTGGGACGAGTTCAGAAAGCGCCCCCGCCAGGAGTGGCTCGACCTCATGGACGCCCAGGGCATCCCCTCCGAGCCCGTCCAGTCGATCGCCAGGTTCCGCGAGTTGGACCAGTTGTGGGCAAATGCCTCCGCCGTCCGCGTCGACGACCCCGTCGTCGGCCCCATGATCCAGCAGGGTGTCGTCGGCATGATGCCCGCTACACCGGGCATTGCCCGTCCCGCCGAGGCCACCGCTCGCCCCGCCGGCTTCATCGCCGAAGCCGCCGCCCGCTGGGCCCAGGCGGCGCCCGTTCGCGGCGATGGAGCCATGCGCCCCGGCGGCCGCGGGCCTCTTTCCGGCGTCCGCGTGCTGGACCTCACCGCCTTCCTTTCCGGCCCAATGGCCGTCCACCTCCTCACCGACCTTGGCGCCGATGTCGTGAAGGTCGAGTCCCCCGACGGCGACGATTTCCGCGTCTCCGCGCCGTCCGCCTTCCGCTATCTCCACCGGGACAAGCGCGGCGTCGTGCTCGACCTAAAGACGCCCGCGGGCCAGGCCGCGCTCGACCAACTCATCGTCGAATCCGACGTTGTCGTCTACAACTACAGGCTCGGCGTCGAGGAACGCCTCGGGTTGACCTACGACCGCCTCCGCGCCCTCAACCCCGGCGTGATCGTCTGCCGCATCACCGCGTTTGGGCCGCATGGGAAGCGCGCGCACCGCGGCGGCTACGACGCCTCGATCACAGCGCTTTCGGGTATGCCGTTTATCCAGGCGGGCGAGGGCAACCCGCCAGTCAGCATCGGCATGGCCGACATATCGACGGGCATCGCGGCTGCGACCGCCCTTGCAATCGCCATCAGGGCTAAGGAGACGTCCGGAGTCGGCCAGGCGATCGACGTCTCAATGATCGGCGCCATGGCCTACGTCGGCGCGGATGCGTTTCCCGACTACCCCGGCATGCCGCCCGGCGAGAGCCTCGACGGTGGCCAGCACGGATTCTCGCCCCTGTACCGCCTTTACCAGACAATGGACGGCTGGTTGATGCTTTCGGCGCGGCCCGGCCAGGCAGAGACGGTGCGCGACGCGTTAGCGATCGAGTTCGGCGCAGAGATGGATGCCGCCCGCCTTCAAGCGCGATTCGCCACGCGTACCACCGCGGATTGGGTCTCCCTGCTTCATCGGCGGTCGGTTAACTGCGCAAACCCGCTTGTCGACGCGAAGGCGTTCCTCTATCAGACCCCGGAACTCAAGGCCAGCGGCACGGCGATCGGGATCGATCACCCCGTGTACGGGGTCCTTGGCCAGGCCGGGCCTGCCGTGCATTTTTCGCGCACCCCGGCGCGGGTCGATCGGCAGGACCCGGAACTCGGCGAGCACGACGCCGAAGTCTTCGGCAGGATCGTGACGAAGACTGCTCCCGGCGCGTAGCCACGCACCCCGGCCAGCACAGCGGAAGTCACGGGATTGCCGACCGCTCGCCGTTCGTCCGCGCGGCGCCCAAGAAAGCCGGGACGGCGAGAGAGCTGCGCCACCACTCTCGCCGTCCCGTTTGTCTGCCGAAGCAGACGCGGAGGGAACAACTCCACCCTTTCCTACGCACGGCGCCGCCCCCCTGATCACCCCGCCCTTGGCCGCTAACACATCCCGGGTACGATGACCTCGTGACCACCCTCCCGACCTCCTCATCCGGCCGTTCCGCCGTCGAAGTCGCCCGCGAATGCGACGCCGAAGCGCGCGCCATCATGCGCGATGGCTTCGGCCGCGTCGGCGTCTCCCACGTCAAAGGCCGCGGCAACGTCCTCACCGAAACCGACCTCGCCGTCGAACGCTCCACCATCGCCATCCTCCAGCGCGAATACCCCGGCCACGCCATCCTCAGCGAAGAGACCGCCGCCACCACCCAATCCGACGGCTGGATGTGGATCGCCGACCCCGTCGATGGCACGAAGAACTTCTCCCGCGGCATCCCCCACTTCTGCTATGCCCTCGCCCTCTGCTACCAGGGCGAACCCGTCCTCGCCCTCACCCTCCAGCCCATCCTCGACGAGGAGTACCTCGCCGTCCGCGGGCAGGGCGCCACCCTCAACGGCCACCCCATGCACGTCAGCCCCGTCGAGACCGTGAAGGACGCCGTCGTCGCCGTCGATGTCGGCTACGACGACAACCGCGGCCGCATGCAGCTCGAACTCGCCGTCGCCCTCTGGCCCGGCGTCGAAACCATCCGCATCCACGGCTCAGCCGCCCTCGGCATCGCCTACGTCGCCGCCGGCCGCTACGACATCTTCGTCCACGCCAACCTCGAACCGTGGGACGTCGCCGGCGGCATCCTCCTCGTCCAGGAAGCTGGCGGCATCATCACCGCCCGCGACAACACCCCCGTCACCATCCGCAGCGGCGGCATCATCGCCGCCACCCCCGCCGTCCACGCCGACTTCCTCGCCCGCGCCGCCCACCTCCCCTGGCACGAATAGCGGCTAGACGGATC
>JBPPMX010000185.1:0-4655 GCA_051306275.1 Tepidiformaceae bacterium | reverse complement strand
CGCGCCGTCGGTGACCTACCGGTGGCGTGAGCACGAGGACGCGCACGCGGAGTTGCGAGAGGCGGTCTTCTTCCTCGAGGACGTTCGCGAGGGATGGGGTGACCGGTTTGCCGATGCTGTTGAGGCGGCGATCGCCAGCATCCTCGAGTCCCCGCACAGCTGGGGTGTGCACCGCGGTCGCCGGCACGATCCGCCCGTGCGCACCCGCAGCGTGGCGGGTTTTCGGTACGACATCAAGTACATTGTCGTCGGCGATGAGGTCATCATCGTGGCCTACGCTCATGAGCGACGTCGACCCGGCTACTGGGCGAGTCGTCTGGACGACTGAACGCGGGCCGCGAAGGCGCCGAATCACGAAGGCGACGTGCGAAGAATCTGCGAACAACTGAACGCCCGTGAGCACCACTGAACGTCATCGAACGCGACGGCGAACGCCGGCAAGTCAAGGGCAACGCGACTCAACACACACGAGCATGCACGTATCAGCGGGGAATCCCTCCGTCTCCGCTAACAAAATCCCTGGTCAAAAGCTATTTCGTTTCGCTCTGCCACGCGATCTGCCATTTCTGCCCCGTGCGCGAGGTCGACATTGCTGAGCAAACCGCGTACCTCAGCGCGCGGCGCCTGGGCGATCTGCGAAGCCGCCGTCGGCACGGAGCGGCAGTCCGTTAGTGCGGGATTGGCGACCGCGAGCGCGGATCCCTCCGTCTCCGGGGCCATGGGGTCGCTGCTCGCGGACTACGGCGAGACGTAATGTCCGCCGCGTCGCATACGGTCCGACTCATGGGGAAGACATTTCGAGCACGGGTGCTACGCGGGTCGGCTGAGGTGGGTGGTAGTTGCGTGGAGATCTCCTACGACGGTGCGACGGTACTTGTCGACGCAGGGTCTCCGCTGTCGGGAGAGAATTCAGGTCTGCCCCCGGCGGTCGGGATGGGGGAGTCGGGCCCCTTGCCGCTGGCGGTGTTGGTTAGTCATGGGCATCAGGATCATTGGGGGTTGGTGCCGACGTTGCCGTCGACGATACCGGTGTGGATCGGGCGTGGTGCGGCAGACATTTTGCGCGCCGCTGACTTCTGGGGGTCGGGCGTCGATCTCCGGGAGGCAGGGCACTTTCGCGATCGCGAACCGTTCAGAGTCGGGCCATTCACCGTTACGCCGTACCTCGCGGATCACTCGGGTTTCGACGCGTATTCGTTACACATCGAGGCGGGCGGGCGGTCACTCTTCTACACGGGCGACCTTCGGGGGCATGGCCGCAAGCACTGCCTGCAACGACTCCTGGCAAGTCCACCGCGAGACGTGCACGCCCTCGTGATGGAGGGCACGTCCCTGCGGCCCAACGGCGTCGATGGGGAGGATGCTCACAGTGCCATGGATTCGGAGACCGCGGTCGAACGTGCACTTGCGCTGACCTTGAGTCAGACGGATGGGATGGTGGTCGTGCTGAGCTCGCCGCAGAACGTCGATCGGGCTGTGACCGCGTACCGGGCGGCGTTGCGCGCAGGTCGCGATGTCGCGGTTGATCTCTACTCCGCGGATGTGCTCGAAGCGACGGGCCGTCCCACGATCCCTCGGGTGCACGCCGACTGGCCGCGGATGCGGGCATTCGTCCCACTCCACCAACGAGTGAAGGTGAAGCACGCGGGACAGTTCGACAGAGTCGCGACAGTGAAGGAACGGCGCGTGTTCGGCGATGGTCTCGCGCTAGGGCGGGGTCGATGGATGCTGCTCGGGTCGTATCAACGAGAGATCCCCGGCCTGATCCGCAGTGGGGTTCTCAACGGGGGAGCGGTGGTGTGGTCGATGTGGGACGGGTACCTCGACGAGCCGAGCGGTATGCGGCTGCGGCATCTTCTCGACCAAGCAAGTATCCCGCTGATCCACCACCACACCTCCGGGCACGCCAGCGTCGCTGACCTGAAGCTTTTGGTCGACGCCATCGCTCCCGACTGGCTGGTGCCGATTCATACGGAGGCTCCTACGATGTACGAATCGACGTTCGGCGTGCGGACGGTGCGGGAAGGCGACGGTGCCTGGTGGACGGTGTGACCCAAGTGGATGTCATTGGTGATCTCTGCGTCCCGCTCGGTGAACGGCTTTGGCTCACCTACCGGGACGAGCCGACGGCGCCGAAGCTGATCTTCGCCGACAACCGGGCGGGGATCCGGCGGGTGAGTGAGCAGGAAGCGCGTGTCCTCATGTGCGTGCTGCTCGAGGAGGCGGGCTGGTACTACTCGGTGGAGACACCGACGGCGGAAACGTACCAGCAGAGCGGCACCTACGCGTTGAGCGCGCGCGCCGACCTCACCGTGCACGGCAGTCGTCGTAGCAGTGACCGGATTCTCAATGTGGAGTTCAAGGCGGGAACCCCGCCTGTGGAGGTGTTCCGCAAGGACCTCGAGAAGCTGACCCGCGAAGGCATTCCCGGGCTCTGGTTTCACACCCTCGAGAAGGCCACACCACGGACATTGGCGACCCTCGCCATGCATATCCGCGACGCGTGGTCGCTTCTGCTCGAGCACGGCGCCATCGCGACCCACGACATCCATTTCGCCATCTGCGTCCTCGACCCTGCGCTCCTGTTCAGCACGAAACTGACGCTCGGCGCCGAGTTCAACGCACGCCTCGACGCGGCATTCGCAGAAGGGCTGACCGGATGGGGCCTTCACGGTCCTGACGCGACATCGTGGCCGCCCGCGACGAAGACCGCGGCCACGCCGCGCGCATCGGGTCAGAATCGGCGTGGTTATGAGAGGTGGCTAATCTCGTGCCCACAGATCGCTCCCGATACGCTGTTGCACTTCAACCGGCAAGGGGACAGCTACCGACTGCGCGAGTTCTCCCTCGCCAGCGATGGCGAGAGCACGTGCCGAACATTCCTCGCCTCCCACCCGAGCACGGGCGTCATCGTGGACACTGCGGATGGATTCCTCCGACTCTTCGCTCCTGAGCTCGTCGCCGATGTTTACGACGACAGGACGCCGGTCGCCAACGCCGGGTACTGGGCGCGCATGATTGCAGAGCAGAGCGCCCGCCGCGCCCCCTTCACTCGCGTTCCCGAAACTGACATGCTGCCGGGCCACTGCTGACTTGTTCCGTGCCTGCACGGTCATAGAGCCTCCAGGTAACTGTGGTACTTTACTACCCGATAGAAGGGCGCCTGATTATGGCAACCACAGCACCAATCAAAGTTGACGTCGAGACTGATCGTCTCGTTTCCAACGCTGCCCACTTCCTGAAGCGCTCGAAGAAGGACGTGGTAGACGCTGCCGTCCGTGAATACATTGACGCGCACCGCGATGAGATTCAAGACGGTGCTCTTGAAGCATTGCGTTCGCTCGACGGCAGTGCGCGTAGCGCCGTGAAGCTCCTTGCGGATGCCACGGACGAAGAGATCGAGTCACTCGGCGGCCTCAAGAAGTAGTTGTAAGACGCTCATGCGGGGGGACGCCGGAATGTCGGGATCCCCGCGCTAGTGTTCGAGGAATGTCTGAACACGTCCGCCCCACCCTCCGTGCACTAGCCGATCTAGGGCTGTCCCTCCCGCCGCTCGACGCTGAATTGCACCTGCTCGATGACGCTTTGGTTCAGAAGGCGCAGACGTTGCCGGCCGAGGTTGCCGCAGGCGGCGCTGAAAGAGTGCGAGCGCTCACCGATCGGGTTTGGTTCAAGGTGAAGACCGCGGACTTGCGGGGCGCTGCCGGTGAGGCGGAGGCGCCGGAAGAGTTCGGTCCACGAACGGACGCAGACCTGCCGAAGGTCGCCTGGTGGCTGGTCGCGGCGGGGCACCGGCAAGACGATACGAAAAACCGCGACTTCTACGCGCGATTGGAAGCGGAATGTGAACGGGCGGCGAAGGGCACACCGGCCACCGTGAACTCGGAGCACTTGGAGCCGACCTCAAGAGACTACCGACGCTGGCAGCTCGAGAACATCGCACTTGTTGTGGTCGTGCTCCAACGCAAAGTTCGCGAGGCCATCGCCCGCGCCGCGCAGACGGGGAAGGTATGGAGGGTCAACATTGGCACCTTTCAGCTTGGCGCGCTGGTCAAGCATGTGGACGGGGAGTCCTACCTCGCCATCACTGCCGACGGATTCTGGGACAGCAAAGTGCTCGCCGTCCTTCTGGACGCAGTGCCGGGGGTTGACGTCGATGACTGGCAGATCGAGCCGTCCGATGTAGTCGGCATCACGCCGAGTAGTGGTCAGATCATCTACTCGGCGATGATTCCGGCAGACTCCCTCGCGCAGGTTCTCGACGTAGTCGACGACCACTTCCTCTGACTCGATCTCCCCGGCATTGGCTGAACTTGAGTGCCACGATGAAACCAAGGTGAGAGTGGCGGCATACTAGCAACGCGTCGACTCCGCCGTGCGTCAGAACCGACGGATACGGGTCGCTGGCTCCGCCACGTTTCTGCCACGAACTGAGCCGCACTCACCTGATCCAGACGCACCTGGGGGAGATCAGAACTCGCGGATTCACGTCGTTACGATCAGTCCAGTTGCGGTGCGCGCGATTTCAAATCCCTCCGTCTCCGCCGTGAAAGCCCAGATCAAGGTGCACGTCGATGGCCTCTGAAGCGCCCCGGGTGGGATTGAGGCTCTCAATCCTGTGAAGGATAAGAGTCACTGCTGCCTATCGCTGCGGC
>JBPPMX010000184.1:0-3026 GCA_051306275.1 Tepidiformaceae bacterium | reverse complement strand
GTGAGCTCTCGCAGGAACGGCTCGTCCACCGCGTCCGGGTTCAGCATGTCCGATCGGAACCGGTCTTCCCGCGAAGCCTCCACCCCGAAATGCGCCTCGAGCACGCGGGTGTCGAGCACCAGTGCGTCCCCAAGCGCCGCCATTCGCTCGAAGAACCCGCTGATACCTACCTCCTCAATCAGGTAGCCCAGCACGGACCGGGCCTGGTGGTCCCGTCCCGCCGCTGCCATCCCCCGCTCCTCGCTGAACATGCGCACGCGGCATGCCGTTTCCGTCTCCAGGAAGCGCCATGTCTCGCTTCCCACGCGCCCGGAAACCACCAGTTCCGCTGACCTGTCGCAAAAACCGCGCATGAGCTTTCGCAGCCGGTTCTCGACCTCCGCCAGCCCCTCGTCGCCTGTCAGCTCCCGCTCCTCGCACAGTGCCAGGATCGCGATGTCGACAGGCGTGTCGATGTCGAACTGCGTCGCGGTCGTCCGCGGCAGGGCGACCGCCGCCAGCCCTGCCTGGTCCCGCAGCCGGCGCGGAAGCATATTGTCCCGCGGCGCCGCGCTGACCGCGTTGATCGCCGCCCCGGGCGTCCACCCCGTCAGGTCCGAAGAGAAGAAGTTGTTCGTCACGCACACGCCGTCGTGCGCGAGCCCTTCTGCCACGGCCGCGAAGTCGGTCGTGCGCAGCAACGGGAGACTCCCGGACCCCATCACCACAGGTCGTGCAAGCCCATAGTCCGCAACGATCTGCTGCACCCGCCCAAGAAAGTCGAACACGCCAACATCCGTGTCGACGACGATCCCGTCGCAGTTCGCGAACGCTTCCGGCTCGTCCGTCGCGACGATGACGTTCGCGAAGCCCCCCGCGAGGGCCTCGTTCGCTGTGGTCTTCACCCCGTCCGCCCGCACCTCCGCGACCATCCGTTCAGCGGCCCCGACTCCAGTCGCGCCGTGGAAGACAACCAGCACGGGATCATCCTGACTCACGCCGGCAATCGTATCGTCGATCGCCAGCTATGCGATGCCGAGCTCAGGGTGCGGGGTTTGCGGGTTGTGTTGGCTGGGACTGTTCCGCTCGCCGCTTCAGCAGCGCCCAGGTACCGAACGTGACGAGGATGTATAGCCCGAGAATGCTCATGCTCGTGACCGATCGTGACTGCTTCACGAGGTCAAGGTATGCGTCCTGGTTGTTGAACAGCACCTGCGCGAACAGGAACGTCGTCGGGATGAACAGCGCCAGCCAGGCGCGCTTGCTGTAGTTCCAGATCCGGTGCCCGTCCATAAACCGCAGCGGGATGAGGCTGAACAGCAAGCCTTCGAGGCAAACGACGAAGATCGACACCGCGATCGACTCGGGCAGCGTGCTCCAGATACCCGCATTGTCCTTGTTGAGCTCGTGCAGTGGCCAGGCAAGCAGCCACGCCGCCACGGTCACACCCATCAGCGCGGTCGCAACGAGCGCATAGGCGCGCCCCTGGCGTTGTGGGTCGAGCCTTGGCGTGTCGAAGAGCACCACCGCCGCGACGAAGCCGACGACGAACCCGGGCTGGAAGTTTCCGACTCGGGAAAGGAGCACCGATACCAGCGCGATAAGGATGCATTCCGGGAACAGGCGCAGGCCAGCCCGGACCTGCAGGCTCTCGCGATACAGCCGCGCTTTTCCGCCCTCGTACATCAGCGTGAGCACGCCCTTACTGATAACGAGGCTGACGAAGATAACCAAGCTGCGCTGGTTCAGCCCGAAGTCTGGCTCCAGGAAGCTGTATATCAGGGCCGTCAGTCCGAGCAGGGCGAGCGGCGCCGTGAACCTGTCGGTACGCGCGTTGCCGGGAATGAATCTCCCTATCGCCGCCGCCAGCGTGATCCAGAAGGCCTGGAGTGTACCCGCTGCCGGGATGAGCTTTCCGACCGCGCCGAAGCTGCTCGAACCGGAGGTCTTGATGCTCCCGAGCGTTTCCTCAAGTGCTTCATTGAACAATGACGCGCCAGCAAGCAGCAGGACCACCACGCCAATCGTGAGCGCCAGGTTCGTCAGCGCCACGTCCGCCCCACCCGCGAAAAGGTTCGGCGCGAACGGCACGTCTTCGAAGATCTGCGGGAACGGGTCAGTGGGAGGTGGCTGGGTTACCAGCGGGACGACCGCCTCCGTCGGCGTCGCCGTCGGAGTCGCCGAGGGCTGACGCGTATTCGGAACGCTCGTCGCGGTTGGCGTTCCGGGACCCGGCGTCTGGGATGGTGTTGCAGTCTGCGTAGCCGTACGCGTCCTGCTCGGCGTCGCCGTGACCTGGGCGCCCGCGACAAGCTGCGTGGGAGTCCGGGTCACGGTCGCCGTCCGGGTTGCCGTGCGGGTCGCGGTTGCCGTCCGCGTCGCCGTCGCTGTCGGGGTTGCTGTCGCAGTCCGCGTCGGAGTCGACGTAGCGGTCTGAGTCGGTGTTGCAGTGGCCGTTCGAGTGGGTGTCGCCGTCGCGGTGCGCGTTGGGGTTGGGCTCGGGACGCCCGCGATGGTGTTCGTCGGGGTTGGCGGTATTGGTGTGTTCGTTGGTGGGATCGGCGTATTCGTGGGCGGCACTGGCGTGCTGGTCGGCGGCACCGGCGTGCTGGTCGGCGGCACCGGCGTGCTGGTCGGCGGCACCGGGGTGCTCGTTGGTGGTACCGGGGTGCTCGTCGGTGGTACCGGCGTGCTCGTTGGTGGTACCGCTGTCGGCGTGGGCACTGGGGCCCCAATGAAGCAGACGCGCGCATCCGGCGTCACCCACAGGTACAAGATGAGGTACGGCAGTTGCTCCCCCGCATCCCGCCAGTCGCTATACCCGAGCCTTGCGTAAAGCTCGGCGCAGTAGGCAGACTGCTGGTCCACTTGCGCCCCTGCAGGCGCGGCAGCCGGAGCAGCTGCCTCAGCCTCAGTTCCGGTCGAAACCAGGCTTGCGCCAAGCATCACGAACCCCGCGATGCCCATGAGCAGCGGGATCAGAAAACGTCCAGGTGGGGCGACCTTCACGGCACATCCATGGGCGTGCGGCATTGTTCCGGGTGCAA
>JBPPMX010000183.1:0-5176 GCA_051306275.1 Tepidiformaceae bacterium | reverse complement strand
ACTCGATCCAGCCCACCCCGGAGGGATGCCCGGCCAACTCCGCCGCACACGACACATTGAGTGACATCCAAGCGCCAGGTCCCGGCAATAAACCGGGATGACGAGGTGGGGGCAGTATCGAAACACTCGGCGGGTGGCCCCCCGGCAGGCACAGTCGCAGGTCGCACACAAACCAGCGCGGGTAACCGGCTGACAAAGGTGCGCCAGGTGCCAGGGGAATGCCCACTCCCCTCTCCAATCACTCACCCAGCCCGGCACTGATCGTGCGGCGAAGAGCCGCCAGCCGCGGCGTGTTGTGTGCTCCTTTCCCGCAACAACGCATCGATACCAAAGGAGCACAGACCCATGTGTGGAATCGTCGGCTACGCCGGCCACCGTCCCGCCGCCCCCATCCTCCTCCGCGGACTTCGCGATCTCGAATACCGCGGCTACGACTCAGCAGGTATCGCCGTCCTCGAAGGTGTCGGCGCGATCACCCTCGTGAAGCGCCAGGGCAAGCTCGACAACCTTGAGGCCGCCCTCTCCTCCGGCGAACCCCTGGCCAGCACAACCGGAATCGGACACACACGCTGGGCCACCCACGGCAAGCCCAGCGACCACAACGCCCATCCCCACGCCAGCTGCAACGGCGAAGTCGTCGTCATCCACAACGGCATCGTCGAAAACTACGGCGACCTCCGCACCGAGCTCATCGGCCGCGGCCACACCTTCAACAGCGAAACCGACACCGAGACCATCGCCCACCTCATGGAAGAGTCGCTCGCCGCAGGCGCAGACCTCCTCGCCGCCCTTCGCACCGCCGCCCTCCGCCTCGAAGGCTCCCAGGCCATCGTCGCCATGAGCCCATCCGAACCCGGCGCCCTCGCCGCCGCCCGCATCGGGAACGCCGGCGGCGTCGTCGTCGGCTTCGGCGATGGCGAAGTCCTCCTCTCGAGCGACCTCGCCGCCATCCTCCCCCACACCCAGCAGGTCGCCTTCCTCGCCGATGGCCAGGCCGTCCGGGCCGACACCGCCGGCGCGCGCTTCTACGCACTCGATGGCGTCGAGATCGCCGTCACCCCACGCCACGTCCCCTTCGATCCCGTTAGCGCCCTCAAGGGCCAGTACCAGCACTTCATGCTCAAGGAGATCATGGAGCAGCCCGAGGCCATCTCCGATACCATCCGCAGCCTCGTCACCGTCGAACCCGCCGAGGTCCACCTCGACGCGCTCGGCGACGCGTCCTCGAAACTCGCCGGGACCGAACGCGTCCTCCTCATCGGCATGGGCACCAGCCTCCACGCCGCCATGGTCGGCCGCCGCTACATCGAAGCCCTCGCCGGCATCCCCGCCGAAGTCGAAAACGCCAGCGAGTTCCGCTACCGCGACCCGATCATCGGCCCCAACACCCTCGTCGTTTCCGTCAGCCAGTCCGGCGAAACGGTCGACGTCCTCGAAGCGATGGCCGTCGCCCGCTTGCGCGGTGCGCTGCAGGTCACCATCTGCAACACCGAAGGCGCCCAGACTACCCGCGTGGCCGATGGCACCGTCTATACCCGCGCCGGTCTCGAACGCGGCGTCGCCAGCACCAAGTGCTACACGACCGCCATGGTCGCGCTCTATGCGCTCGCCCTCGGCATAGGCGTCGCCCGCGGCACGCTCTCCGCGTCGGATCTCTCCCGCCGCGTCCGCGAACTCGCGCTCCTGCCCGACGCCATCGGCCGCGTCCTCGCCGACCCGAAGCCCTACCGCGAAGCCGCTAATCACTTCGCCCAGGCCCAGCATTTCCTCTTCCTCGGCCGTGGCCTCGCCTTCCCCGTCGCGATGGAAGGCGCCCTCAAGATGAAGGAGATCAGCTACGTCCACGCCGAGGGCTACGCCGCAGGTGAAATGAAGCACGGCCCGATCGCCCTCATCGACCCCGGCTTTCCAACCGTTGCTGTCGCGCCGAAGCACGCCCTTCGCTCCAAGATGATCTCGAATATCGAACAGGTCCTCGCCCGCGATGGCGAAGTCCTCGCCCTCGCCACCGAAGGCGACGCCGAGATCGCGGCCCTCGCTGGCTCCACCCTCTGGCTCCCGGAAGTCGACGAGCTCCTCGAGCCGATCCTCGCTTCCGTCCCCCTGCAGTGCTTCGCCTACTACCTCGCCCTCCGTCGTGGCTGCGACGTCGATCAGCCGCGAAACCTCGCGAAGACGGTTACCGTCGAGTGATGCCCCCGACTTTTCCTGCAGAACCGCCTGTAACGACCGATTCGCCCTGTAACGCGCCGCGCCAATCCTTTAGGGTAGACCCGTGTTCTTAACACGTTCGTTATCGGGCTCATTTGACCTTTCATTCCGGCGCCAGGCCCGCTGTGGCTATAATGCGGGACTGCGTGGTATCAGCACGATCGATAGATTAGGGACGGAGGTATAGTCTGGATGAGCGTTCGCACCCGCTCCGTAGTTTGGTTTGAGGAGGTCGGCCGCTCTGATGTCGCCCTCGTCGGTGGCAAGGGCGCTAACCTCGGCGAACTCACAAACGCCGGTATTCCCGTCCCTCCCGGCTTTATCGTCACTGCCGATGCCTACTTCCGCTTTATCCGCCAGGCCGGCCTCGAGCCCCTCATTAAGAAGGAGCTCTTCGGCCTCGATGTCCACGACTCGCGCATCCTGAGTGACCGCGCCGGGCGCATCCGCCAGCGCATCATCGAAGCGCCCATGCCGCGCCACATCGCCGATGAGATCGTCGAGGCCTACCACCGCCTCGGGAGCGGCGCTGTCGCCGTTCGCTCGTCCGCAACCGCCGAAGACCTCCCCGAGGCCAGCTTCGCCGGCCAGCAGAGCACCTACCTCAACGTCGTTGGAGACGAAAACGTCGTCACCGCCGTCCAGGCCTGCTGGGCCTCACTCTTCGAAGGCCGCGCCATCTTCTACCGCGAAGAAGCCGGCTATGACCACGTGAAGGTTGGCCTCGCTGTGCCCGTCCAGCGGATGGTCCAGTCCGAGCGCTCCGGCGTTATGTTCACCGTCGAACCCGTCCGCTCCGACCCCACCAAGATCACCATCGAAGCCGTCTACGGCCTCGGCGAAGGCATCGTCTCCGGAGAAATCTCCCCGGACCTCTACATCGTCCACAAGGAATCCCTCCAGATTGCCGAGAAGCGGAGCGTCCCCCAGGAACGCATGATCGCGAAGTCGCCCGATAGCGACGGCGGCCACGAAGGCGCGAACGCATGGCTCCCGGTCCCCGAGCACCTCGTCCACCAGACGAAGCTCAGCGACGATGAGATCCAGGAACTCGCACGCATCGGCCGTCGCGTCGAAGACCACTACGGCCACCACCAGGACATCGAATGGGCCTACGAAAACGGCCAGTTCTACCTGACCCAGGCCCGCCCCGTCACCACCATGCGCGACCAGGGCCTCGATGACGCCGAAGAAGAGTTCGCCCACATCATCCTCACCGGCCAGCCTGCCAGCCCCGGCGTTTCCTTCGGCCGCGTCAAGGTCGTCCACTCCCCCGAAGAGATGGACATCGTCGAACCCGGCGACATCCTCGTTGCCGAGATGACGACCCCCGACTACGTCCCCGCGATGAAGCGCGCCGTCGCCATCATTACAGATCGAGGCGGCCGCACCTGCCACGCCGCCATCGTCAGCCGCGAACTCGGCCTCCCCTGCGTTGTCGGCGCCGGAAACGCGACCGAACTCCTCCAGACCGGCCGAGAAGTCACCGTCGATGGCACCACCGGCCACATCTATGAAGGCCGTGCCGAATCCCGCCTCGCCTGGGCTGAGAAGCAGAAGGAACGCTACGCCGCTTCCGCCACCCTCAAGACCACCACCAAGCTCTACGTGAACCTCGCCGAGCCTGAACTCGCCGACCGCATCGCCGAGCGCAACGTCGATGGCGTCGGCCTCCTTCGCGCCGAGTTCATCGTCGCCCAGATTGGCGTCCACCCTCGCCAGTTCATCGACGAGGGCCAGCCCGGCGAGTACACCCGGCAGCTCGCCGAGGGCATCCGCATGTTCACCAGGGCGTTCGACCCCCGCCCGGTGGTCTACCGCCTGACCGACTTCAAGACGAACGAGTACGCCAACCTTCGCGGCGGCGAGAAGTACGAGCAGCACGAAGAGAACCCGATGATCGGATACCGCGGCGCCAGCCGGTACATCCGCGAACCCGACATCTTCAAGCTCGAACTCGACGCGATTAAGGAAGTCCGCAAGGAGTTCCGCAACCTCTACGTCATGGTCCCCTTCGTCCGTACCCCGGATGAACTGCGCGCCGTGAAGCAGCTCATGGCCGAACAGGGCCTTGTCCGCAGCGAAGACTTCCGTCTCTGGATGATGTGCGAGGTCCCGTCGAACGCCATCATCCTCGACAAGTTCATCGACGTCGGTATCGATGGCATCTCCATCGGCTCGAACGACCTCACCCAGCTCGTCCTCGGGATCGACCGTGACAGCGAGATGCTCGCCGACACCTTCTCCGAGATGAACGAAGCCGTCATGGCCGCCATCCAGACGGTCATCGCCACCGCACGCCGCCGTGGCATCACCGTCGGCATCTGCGGCCAGGGCCCGAGCGTCTACCCGGAGATGACCGAAAAGCTCGTCGAGTGGGGGAACTCCTCGATCAGCGTCAGCCCCGACATGATCGAGCAGACCCGCGAGATCATCGCCAACGCCGAAGCCAAGCTCGGGCGAGCCCCGAAGTAACCGCGTGAAGCCAAAGCTCAGCCTGCTGACGCTCGGGGTCGCTGACCTCGAGCGTTCGCGCGTCTTCTACCGCGATGGCCTCGATCTCCCCGTCTTCCGCGACCTCCCCGAGGTCATCTTCTTCCAGCTCGAAGGCACCTGGCTCGCCATCTGGAGCCGCGAATCACTCGCCGAGGACGCCCACCTCTCGTCCGAGGGCGGCGGCTTCCGCGGATTCGCCATCGCCCACAACGTCCCCTCGAGAGCCGCCGTCGACGAAGTCCTCGCGCAGGCCGCCGACGCAGGCGCCACCATCACCAAACCCGCCATCGATGCCCCCTGGGGCGGCTACTCCGGCTACTTCACCGACCCCGATGGCTTCCTCTGGGAAGTCGCCTGGAACCCCGACTTCGACCTCACCTAGCAGCGTATCCCAGTCCGACCGCCTTAAGGCTGGCCGAGTTGGGCCGCCACGAACTCGGCCGGCGTCATGACTGCGCCGGGGGCATCT
>JBPPMX010000182.1:0-16396 GCA_051306275.1 Tepidiformaceae bacterium | reverse complement strand
GCCATCGACCAGCGCCTGGCTACAGAGCACGTCCGGCCTGCGGACGCCCATGCACCCGTCCGCCCACGTTACCTCGCGAAACGACCGCATTGAGATCTCACTTGCATCGGCGTTCAGGTGATCCGCGAGGTCTTCGCGCATCGCCTGCTGGACGGTGACGTAGTCTGCGTTCGGCTCCTGGGTCACCCGGCCATCCTCGAAGTCGACGGCGCGGATGCCGCCCGACTCCAGCACGTGATACCGGTAGGTTTCTTCCTCCGCCCGGAGAAACACGATGGCGCCGGGTGCGGCATCGGTCGTGCACACGGTCTGACCGGCGCGCAGGAACCCGACGCAGCTCCCTGAGAAGACCTCCGGCGCGATCGTCTCGATGACAACGTCGTCCGGTTCGATGTCGAGGCGAAGGGCGAGGTCACCGCGCGCCCAGCCAGCCATGAGCGCGGCCAGGTCCGGCGCGATCTCCCACGGCACGTCGCTGCCGTCATTCACCGTGATCCCATCCATGAAGGCGACGGGGAAGAATTGCTCCCCGACCAGGTGGTAGCGGTAGCGTTCATCCTCTGCGAGCAGCTCGGCGATGACCCCCCCGACGAAACGCTGGTCGCACGCGACATCCGGACGGACGATGCCGTAGCAGCCGTCCCACCCAGCGCTGCGCAGGGCCGCGATCGTGATCTCCGTTGCGTCGATGGCGAGGCGCTCCGCGAGGTCGAGGCGGATGCTTTGGAGCGGGTCATCGCCAGCGGGCTGCGGCGACGTATCCGGCGTGGCGGACACCGGTGTGTCGTCATCCTCCGTGATACACGCGGCGAACAGCCCCAGCGCGAGGATCGGGGTGAGCAGGGCGAAAGCGATGCGGCGCATGGCGTGTCTCAGGACGAAAAGCGTAGTCGTTCTTCGTTCCAGACGCCCGGGCACGGCGGGTGGTTCCGGCGCAAGGTAAAGCTCACACCGCCGTGTAGAGCCGCTTCGCCCGCACCGTGTTCTTGCGGCTGTGTTCGCGCAGGAGCTGGCGGAAGGCGGTCATCGCGGCCCGGCCCCAGGATGCGTAGCGCTCGGCGACTTCGCCCCCGCCGGTGTTCAGGCGGTCGGTCGAGTGGTTCGCGAGTTCGATCGCGGCGTATGCGCCGGCGCCGGTCGCGAGGATGTCCTCGAGCGCCGCAGGCAGCGTCGTTCCGTCGTCGTCGAGCGTGTGCGTACCGGTGAAGTAGACCTTCGCGTCGCTGCCGTCGGGTTCGCCATCGCTGTGGAGCGTAAGCGTGTTCTCCCAGCGCGAGTACCGGACGTACTCCGGCGGGAAGCGCCCGGCCGGGTATTCGACCGCTTCGATCTCGACCAGCCCGGCGATGTCGCCGATGTCGATCTCGCGGTCACCATCCGTCGTCGCGATCAGCACCGAGCCTTCGCGGGGGATGGAGAGGGTGAGGTCGCGCAGCGCCCGCTCGATATGGCGGTCGAGCTGGGCGTCAGTCCAGCGCTCCTCGGAGGTGTCGTGCAGGTCTTTGCGGATGCGATCGCGGATGTCGGGCAGGGTGGTCATGCGGCGAAGGTGCCACCTGGCCACGCCATACCCAAGACATCGGCGTCACTGGACTAGCGGAAGGAGCGGTCTCCCTGGGGCTGACCCTGGCCCTGGCCGTTGTGGCGCGGGCGTCCGCCCCACTGGCGGCGCTGTCCGCCACCCTGGCCGCCGCCACCGTTGCGCGGGCCGCGCCATCCACCGCTCATCCCCGGAGCGCGCTGTTCGCGGCTCGGGTTCTCATCGATGGGGGGCGTCCAACCAGCGAGGTCGGCAAGGCGGGGGTCGTCGGCGTTCATGGCGACGGTCGCTTCTTTCACACCGGTTTCGCGCTTCAGCATCGAAACGTGGCGCGACTGCTCCGGGGAGACGAGCGTCACGACGATGCCGCTGGCGCCGGCGCGGGCTGTCCGGCCTGAGCGGTGAAGGTAGGTCTTCGAATCTTCCGGCGGGTCGAAGTGGACCACCGTCTCGATGTCGTCGACGTGGATGCCACGGGCCGCGATGTTCGTCGCGACGAGCACCGGGATCCGGCCCTGCGAGAAGTCGCGGAGCGAGGATTCGCGCCGCGGCTGGCTGAGGCCACCGTGGAGCATACCGGCGCGGACGCCTTCTGCTTCGAGGCGAATCACGAGCCGCTGGGCATCGCGCTGGGTGCGGACGAAGAGGAGCGTGCGCTCCGGCCCGGCCGAAATAGCCGCGGCGACCGCGACCTTCTGGGCGGTCTCGACGCCGATGAAGCGGTGCTCCATGGCGACGTTCTCGTCCTCTTCCGAAGCGGCTTCGTGGAAGACGGGATCCTTCTGGTAGCGCTTCACGAGCCGATCGACGTCGCCGTCGAGCGTGGCCGAGAAGAGGAGCGTCTGGTGCTCACCCTTCACCTGCGAAAGGATGCGTTCGACCTGCGGCAGGAAGCCCATGTCGGCCATCTGGTCCGCTTCGTCGAGGACGACCATCGTGACGTCGTCCATCGCGACATCGCCGCGCTGGAGGAGGTCGTTCAGGCGGCCCGGGGTCGCGATGACGATATCGACACCGCTGCGGAGCATGCTGATCTGCCGTCCGAGCGAGACGCCACCGAAGATGGCGAGCGTCCGAAGGCGGCGGGCACGCGCGAGCGGGTCGATCGCGTTCAGGATCTGGGTCGCGAGTTCACGCGTCGGGACGAGCACGACCGCCGTCGGGAAGCCCGGGTGGGCGCGTTCGGCCTTCTGGATCATCGGGATTCCGAACGCGAGCGTCTTGCCCGAGCCGGTGCGGGCTTTGCCGCAGATGTCGACGCCCGAGAGCGCATCGGCAATCGCCAGCGCCTGGATCGGCGTCGGTGCGGTGATACCGTTGCGCGCCAGGATGTCGGCGATGTCCTGGTCGACGCCAAGCGGCGGGAAGTCTGAGTGCGGGGCCGGCGGAAGCGGCGCCTGGCGCTGTTCCTGTCGTGGCTCCTGGGCGAAGCGAGCCGGGCCGCGACGCTCCTGGTTAGGGCGGTAGGCTGGCTTGGGGGCGCCGTTGTTGTAGGCGGGGCGGCCCTGCGCGGGACGCGCGGGCACAGCGTGGCGGGCCGGCGCTGGGCCGGGCCGATTCTGATCAAGGCTCAACAAAGTAAGGTGTGGTTCTCCGTTTTCAAAGATGCGCGAAATGAGGCTTTAGTCGGAACCTCAAACACCGCACCGAAACACAGAGTGAAGAGGGACCGGGGGCACGCCCTGCGTGCGCTCTGAAATAACCGTAGCACAGATCCCGAGTATGCAAAGTTCATAACGGGCGCTAAGCGGCCGCCGGTCTACAATCGCGCGGGGAGAAATACCGATGGTCCGCATCCTAGTCCTCGGGAAGAGCGGCGCCGCTGGCGTGGGGCTCGAAGACCCGTCCCGCGCGTGGCCCTACCTCCTCCGCGAAGCCGTCGAAGCGGAGACTGGTGAGCGAGTCGAGCTTTCCATCAAGCGGTTCTACCTCATCGCAGCTGACCCCACCGACTACCTCCGCAAGGTTGTGGATGAGACGCAGCCCGACATCGTCATCGCGCGCGTGTCCGCGAACGACTTCGCGATGGTGACCGTCTCCCACAAGGTGTCGAGCCGCTGGGGTGCACGGGCCGCCCGGTACGTCGCCCAGACCGAGCGCAAGCTTCGCCGCTCCTGGACACCCGGCAAACCCGGCGCACTCGATGCCCTCGCCCAGCGCATCGCCCACAAGGTCATCGGCGCCGAACCGCTGCTTACCCGCGCGCAGGTCGTTGCATCGGCTGAGGCGATGTTCCGATTCTTCGGCCAGCGCGAGGATCTGACCGGGATCATGGTCGGATGTCCGTACTTCTCGCCCTGGGTGAACTCCCTCAACCCCGGCCTCGACCGCATCGTGGACGAGTTCAACGACGAGATGCGTGCGGCGGTGAAGGCGCGCCACCTCACCTGGGTCGAGCCCACCGTCCGCCTCGACGAAGACCGCCTGCGTGACGGCATGCACGAGACCGCCTCCGGCCACCGTCGCATGGTCAGCGATGTGCTGCCAGCAGTCGTCGCCGCTGTCCGCGAACGCGCCGCCGCGGGCGTCGTTTAGAAGCGGACGGTGCGCTCAACCGCGATACTTCGAGTGTGAGTCCCGGATCCGCTACTCCAGACTTCGACATCTGCATCATCGGCGGTGGCCCCGCGGGGATAACGCTCGCGCGCACTCTCGCGAAGCCCGGGCGCCGGATTTGCCTGCTCGAGAGCGGCCGGACGCGCCCGACCCGGCGGGCACAACGCCTGGCCGATGGTGAGAACGCCGGGATCCCGTATTTCCGCCTCGGCCGTGCGCGGGTGCGGGCGCTCGGTGGCAGTTCGTGGCGATGGTTGAACGAAACTGGCGATTGGGGTGTCGACGGCGGCCTTCGCTGCCGCCCGTTCGACGACATCGATCTTGTTACTCGCCCACACGTACCGCTGAGTGGCTGGCCGCTCGGGCGCGAAGACCTCGACCCCTACTACACCCGGGCGCACGAGCTGCTTGGACTCGGACGGTACGACTACCGGCTCGACTCCTGGCTCGACGGTGCGACGGAACCCCCGCTCGTATTCGGTAGCGACGTGGTCGAGACCGCCGTCTGCCAGTTCGCCCCGCCCGATACGTTCCTCGGCCTTGGCCGCGCGTTGCTTCGGAACAGCGGTGTGAAGGTCGTCACCGGCGCGACCGTGGTGGAACTGATCGCGGCCCCCGGCTCGGAGCAAGTCGCTGGAGTACAGGTCGTGTCCGCAGACGGCACATCCGAAATCCGCGCGAAGACGTTCGTCCTTGCGGGAGGGGGTATCGACAACCCGCGCCTGCTTCTCGCCTCGCCCATCGGCGCCCCCGGCGCGGCGGCGAACCGGTTCGACCAGGTGGGGCGTCACTTCATGGAACACATCCAGGTCGAGTCCGGGGTATTCCATCCCGCTGCCGGAGTGTCGCTCGACCGGCTGCGCTTCTACCGCCGCCGTACGGCCGGGAACACGCCCGTACTCGGCGCACTGAGGGTATCGGATGACGTGCAGCGGGCCGAGCGGCTCCTGAACTCGATTGTGACCTTCAAGCCGCGCGACAAGCTGTTCATGACCCCCGCCGTCCGTTCGTTCGCAGAGTTGCGCTGGTCCGCGCTCGAACGATCGCGACCGACGGAGGTTCGCGCGCACCTTTCGACGGCGATGCGCGACCCGCTGCCGGTGTTGCGGGCGGCTGCCCGTTCGCTGCGGGGTGTCCACGAGACCACCTTCTCGGGTGCGTACCTCGTCCTGACGGCTGAGCAGGCGCCGAACCCCCGAAGCCGCGTCACCCTCTCGTCAAGGCGCGACGAGTTCGGGATGCGCATGCCGCGCCTCGAATGGCAACTCACGGACCTCGATCATCGCAGCATCCGCCGGACGCAGGAAATCGTGGGCGAAGCGCTCCGGTCTGCGGGATACGGCCGCGTCGAAGGGCTCTGGGGCGATGTTCGACCCGGCCCGCGCGTGCACGGCTGCTGGCATCATGCCGGGACGACCCGGATGAGCGCCGACCCTCGCGACGGGGTGGTCGACAGCGATTGCCGGGTGCATGGGGTGGAGAACCTGTATGTGGCAGGCAGTTCCGTCTTTCCATCGTGCGGAGCGACGACCGTGACGCTCTCGATCGTCGCCCTGGCGTTACGGCTTGCCGATCACCTCGAAGGTAATCTCGCGATGCCCTGACCGGCCGTGCGGCGCGCTGCCCAGCGCATCGCCGCCCAGGCCGCGAGCGCCGGCCAGAACGTCACACGATCCCGCGGCCAGCGCGAGCTGCGGAGCGTACCCAGTTCGGTGTGCGCCCTGCTGAACACCTCGTCGACGAAAGGGCGTCGCTCCCTCCATGGGAGTGGGCTGGCTGCCAACGCGACCATTTCGACGTTCAGGCGCAGGAGCCGGCCGTATCGCCAGGGATTCGGGACGAGGCCCTCGACAACGCTCGCGGCCGTCGAACATGTCCAGTGGCCGAGGTCCCGCGTCACGTCCCCAGAGGACTCGGTCGGCCCCGGGTCGAACAGACGGACACCACCGCTGTTCGTGAGCACCGCATTCCCCGGGTGGAAGTCGCCGAACGGCCTGCCCGTGGCGGCCGCATAGCGGGAAAGGGCGACGAGAAGGTCGCTGGCAAGCCGGGCGGGAAGTCCGCCACGGGCTCCGGCGGCCTGCCACACCGTTTCCCGGCCGAGGTCCTCCATCACATACGCCCGCCCGCACTCCAGGACCGCATACACAGCCGGGACCGTCCGCTCTTGCGTCGTCGCGCCTTCCAGGAGTGCGACCTCGTCTGCGAGGGACTCCGCACTGTGCGCCCGTTTGACGACGAATGACTCCCGGCCGGGCTCCGTGCTGATCGCATAGCACCGAGCCCGGCCACCATCGAAGGCCTCGACGACGCTGAAGTCCGAGCTACCCCGCGCACGGACGAAGGCCCGCAGTTCGTCCTGGAGTTGTACTGGCATCCGATGGCTGGCTGATCGTCGCGAGGCTCGCACTCAATCGACCTTACGCGGATCGAGTATAGGATTGCGCCCACATTGTGACGCCCCCGATCCGAACTCTTCTTATTGGCCCTCACCCGGGCCGGAGATGGATTAGCATCTCCAACTACTCCGACGAACTCGCCGCCGTCGAGCCCGCCGGCAGCATAGCTGTGACCCGGGCTACGGCGTCGTGGTGGGTGCCCGCCCCGTTCGACCGGCTAATCGAACGCCGGCGGGCGCATCCGCACTTCAACCCCCGCGCGGTGACGGGCGTCGATGTCGTCCATTTCACCGACCAGGGGCTGGGCCACCATGTGCGCGGGATCCGGGACCTGCCGACAGTGGTGACCTGCCACGACGTGATGCCGTTCGTCGTCCCGGGATTCTACGCCTCCACGCGATCCAGTCTCATCGGCAAGGCGCTGATGCGGCCGCCGATCCGGGGAATGCTCTCGGCGACCCGCCTCGTGGCCGTCTCCGAAACGACGAGGCATGACCTGCAGCGCGCGTTCGACGTGGATCCCGCCAGGGTTTCGGTGGTGCCGGTCCCGATCGCAGGTGACATGCGACCGATCCCGGATGCCGATGCGGCGCTTCGCGGGCGCGGTGTGATTCTCCCGGCGGGCCGACGGGTGATGAGCATCGGCGCATCGACTCCGAACAAGAACCTCGATCTGCTCATCCGTGCCCTCGCCGAGCCCGCCGCCCGGGAGCTTTCCCTCGTGCGGATCGGCGCAGCGCTCACCGCCGGGCAACGAACACTCGCTGCCAGCCTCGGCGTCGAGCGCCGAATCGTCGAGCTCGGCTCGGTCAGGCGTGAGGTCGTCGTCCTGCTCTACAACGCCTGCGGTGTCCTCGCGCAGCCCAGCACGTACGAGGGGTTCGGAATGCCCGTCATCGAAGCGATGGCGTGTGGGACGCCTGTCGTCTCTAGCGATGGCGGCGCGCTCGCGGAGGTCGCCGGTGACGCCGCGACCGTCGTCTCGCTCGATCCGTCAGGGTCAGCCGCGAACCCGGACGTGGTCCGCGCCTTCGCCGCCGCCCTGGTGGCTGCCATCGACGACCCGTTCACCCGCGCAGGGCTCATCGACCGCGGCCTCGACCGCGCCGCCCGATACCGGATCGCGCAGGTCGGCCCGCTCCTCGCCGAGGCTTACCGCGCCGCCATGCGCTGAGCGGCTCCGCTGCGCTCTTACTCCCCAAGCAGCGCGAGACAACGCAACGCCGCGCGGCCTTCGTGGTAGGGGCACTTCCAGATCCCGGCCTTCGGACCCCACGTGCGGCCGTCCGGGAGGACGGTGTCGTGCCAGCCGCCGTGCTTCCGGTCGACCTGGCGGTGCGTGATCCACGAGAGCGTCTGCGAGAAGGCCTCGCGGAACCGGGAATCGCCGGTGCGGAGTGACAGTTCGAGCGTCGCGTTCAGCGTCTCGGCCTGCACCCACCACGTCCGGTCCCGGATGTCCGCCCGCTTCCCGAGCGGCCCGCTGTGATAGACGCCGCCGCGCCGTGTATCGAGGCCGATGTCGAGCGCGGTGGACGCCATGGCGACCGCGAACGGGAGCATTACTTCTTCGTCGCCGGTGATTGCAGCCGCATCGAGTAGCAGCCAGGCGGCTTCGAGGTCGTGGCCGTAGGAAACGCGCGACGCCGCCTCGGTCGTTAGCGGTTCCCAATCCGGGGTGAAGTGATCGGTGCAACCGAGCCCGGGCCCGCGCCACAGCCGCTCGGTCACGATCCGCTCGAGTTCGCGCGTGCGTCCGATAGCGAGAGGGTCGCTGGTGAGCCGCGAGTACTCGGCGAACGCCTCGAGCAGGTGGAGATGCGTGTTCAGCGTCTTCAACCCGGCGGGCGGCCCAAGCGCCGATGGCGTACCCGCCGCGAGCGGTCGCCAGCTGGCGTCGAACGACTCCTCGTACCCCGTGCGCGCCGCGTCGTGGTAAGCCTCGATTCGCCCGAAGAGGTCGCGCGTCATCGCGAGCGCCTCCGGATCGCCAGCCGCGCGGGCATAGGTTGAGAGCCCGTAGAGCGCGAAGGCATGGCCGCAAAGGTGCTTCTCCGTGTTGGTCGGCGTCCCGTCCGGGCCGACCTCCCACCAGAACCCGCCGGCCCGCGGGTCCTGGAGTACGTCGCGCAGGTAGCGAAACCCGTGATGCGCCGCTTCAAGGTGCTCAGGCTTGCCGTAGCGCGACTCCGCAAGCTCCGAGAAGAACCAGAGCGTCCGAGACTGTGTCACGAGCCGCCGCGGTCCCGGCCCGCGTGACTCCCCGCGCCCATCCTGGTTCAGCTGGTATCCGCCGTGCTCCCGGTCGATAACGGGCAGCCAGGCCGGGATGATCGTCTCAAGCAGCAACTGTTCGAGCGCGGCCCGGATTTCCGCGTCGTCGCGCGGCCCCGGCGGCAGCGGCGCCAGTCCCGGCCCGGGCCGATGAATGCGACGAAGGATCGCGCCCGTGAACATCGGTGCATCCTATCGGTTCCGCTCAACCCGCGCGTCCGCTGAGGTGATGTCCCGGCTACCTCGCGCGCTTCGGTGGGCGCGGGAAGAACGGACTGGTGCGCTCCATGTACTCGGCGTAGCCGGGCTTGCGCCGGGCCATTGCTTTTTCCAGCAGCGGCACGCCCGAGACGCGGGTCAGGAGCGTCGACATGATGATCGGGCTGATCACCACCCAGAGCATCTCCGGGCGGCTGGCGCAGACGAGGAAGAGCCCCCACCAGACGACAGCGTCGCCGAAGTAGTTCGGATGCCGGGTGTAGCGCCAGAGGCCGCGGTCCATCACCTTGCCCGCGTTCGCCGGGTCGGCCTTGAACTGCCGCAGCTGCCAGTCACCGATCGCTTCGAAGGCGAACCCGACCACCCAGACCGCGGCGCCCACGTATGCGAGCGGCCCGAGGCCATCCGGCCCACCTGAGACGGCCGTCATCTGCACGGGCAGCGAGACGAGGTACATCAGGACGCCCTGCAGCCCGTAGACCGAGACGAGGCTCCACACGGCGAAGTTGCCGGGGTGCGCCTTCCGCATCGCCTGGTAGCGGAAGTCTTCCCCGCGACCCCAGTTCCGGTTGAGCAGGTGGAGCGTGAGTCGAAGTCCCCACGCGGTCGTGAGGATGACGATGAGGGCCGTGCGGTCCTGGTCCCCATCGCCAACGAACGCGGACACCCAGGCGACCAGGACGAACCCGAAGCCCCAGAAGATGTCGACGATGCTCGCGTCCTTGATCCGGACGCTCACCGCCCAGACCGACACCATGAGGATCGCGATCGCGGCCGCCGAAGCGACCAGTACCTGTGCGATGTCAGACATCGTGGACCTCCTGCGGGACGGGGGCTGCCTCCGGCACGGCCATCGGCCCTTCGTACACCTCGCCCTTCGCGACCCCGAGCGTGGTGCTCACCCATTCGTCGAGTTCGGCCCAGCGGGTGTTGAGCCAGCGCGCCCAGTCGTGCGGGTTCTCCGGGAGCTCGGCGCGGGGGACGCGCCAGAACTTCACCCGCAGCGTCGACCCGACAAGCGAGCCCTGCGCGATATACGAGCGGTAGGCCGTCCCTTCGAGCCCGGCGTGCGCGCAGAACACGATGTCCGCGTCGTCACTCGCTTCGAGCAGCGCCTTGAAGCCGCCGAGGCGTGGGGGCAGGACGCTCCGGAGCCCGGCGGCATCCGCCAGCGCGAGCAGTTCGCCCTCTTCGCGCATCTTCTCGAGGATGCGGCGGCGCTTGGACGGGGAGAAGAGCGCGCCTTCCGGGTAGAGCGAGACGCCCTCACCCGGGCCGAGGTTCACCCCCAGCTTTCCGACCCGCGCGATCTCCTTCGCCGAGTTCTTCGTCCCGCCCTGCACGAAGCAGTTCGGTAGGCGGTTCCCGACGATGTCGATGCAGGGGTCGCGCAGGAGCGGGCGGTTGAGGACCCATCGCAGGCGCGTCCCGTGGCGGTCGGAGACCAGCACCACCGGGATGAGGTTATCGAACGTGCTCACGTGCCGGATCAGCAGGATGAACGGCCCCGGCGGAATCGCATCGTCGCCCTCAACAAGGACGCGCAGGGCGTAGAGCTTCCGTCCGAGGTTGAACTGCGTGCGGCCCCACCAGAACTCAAGCGCGTAGTTCTTGTCGATGTATGTCTCGCGGTCGCCCCGGTAGCGAAGCCAGAGCCACCCGGCGGCAGTGACGCCGATCACCTGGCAGGAGAGATACACAAGCAACATCAGGTAGGTGCGGTTGAGCGCCTGCCGGTTGCGCCGGATCGTGTCGTAGACCATGAAGCCGGGGATGGCGAACGGCGCGACGGCATAGCCGAGTGCGCACGCGCTGAAGAAGAGCGGGACCGTGACCATCCGCCGGGAATACATCGAGATGCCGGATTCCGAACCGAATGTTGCCAAGTCGGCCTACCCCCTCACGGACGCGCCAGTATGCGCCGCACCCGGTACGCACGCTACACGCTCTTGATGTGAATACGAAGCGAAAACGAAAAAGCGTCAGTCAGCCGCGGGTGCGACTTCGAACGCAGCCGGGCGCTGGTCGCGTCCGAAGGTGTAGCGCGGGTTCAGGAACGCCATCAGCAAGAGCGATCCGAGCACGATCAGCCCCATCGACGTGAACGTCGTCTGGGCGCCGAGGTGGTCCGCGATCGCGCCAAGCGGGTAGGCCATGATCGGCATCGCACTAAAGGTGAGCATGTTGATGCTCATGATTCGCCCGTAGTACTCGGGCTTTGCGGCGTCCATCACCATCGTGTTGTTCAGTGTCTGGTAGGCGGTGAAGGCGAACCCGAGGACGACCGTCGCGATAAGCGCCCCCGCGAACCCGAACGACCCCGCTGAGAAAGCCAGGGCCACGAGACTCGCACCGCCGACCAGCCCGAAGGCCCACTGGAGCATCGGTTTGCGGTCGAATTCGGTCAGCGTGGCAATCCCGATCGCGCCCACAAGCGCCCCAGCGCCGGAGGCCGACTGGAGCACGCCGAACGCGCCATCGCCGCGCCCCAGGTCTTCGTGGACGAACCCGGCGAGCAGCATGACGTACGGCATCGCGAAGAACGTGACGATGAAGAGCGTCGCGAACAACGTCCGGAGCTGGGGGTCGGTCGAGGCGTAGCGCAGCCCCCGGCCGATCTCGACGAACATGTTCCCGCGGACCTGGCGGGCCATCCCGGCGTTCGCGGCCTCGCTGATCCCGGTCGGCACGCGAAGGATGACGAGGCACGAGAGTACATACACGACTGCCTGCGCGAAGAACGCCGTACTCAGCCCCCACACCACCACCATGACCCCCGCCACCGCCGGCGCGAACAGCCGGGTCGCGTTCATCGCGGCGTTCGACATCGCGATCGCGCTCATCACGTTCTCACGGCCGACCGCGTCCGCCATCAGCGGGGTGCGCGCAGGCATGCCGAACGCGAAGAAGATGCCTTGCACGAACCCGATAGCGAGCAGGATCTGGATCGTGATGGAGTCCGTGAAGACGAGGATCGCCGTCAGCAGCGCGAGGACGCTGGTCACTGACTGCGTCATGAGTGTGAGGTTGCGCTTCTCGAAGCGGTCGGCGAGCGAACCACCGATGAGCGAGAACATCAGCATCGGCAGCCCGAAGGAGAGCGATACCGCCCCGACCGCGCCGTAGGACTCGGTCAACTCCCACGCGAGGAGCGCCCGCGCCACCTGCTGCATCTGCATTCCCGTGAACGCGAACAGCGATGAGAACCAGAGATAGCGGTAGTTCCGGTGCTTGAAGACCACCGTCGCCTTGCGCAGCGAGGGGCGCGATCCACCCGGGCGCATCGCGCCTCCGGGTGGCATCCCTGGTCGGGCGCCAGCTTCGGCCATCCCGAGTCCCCCTCGCCGCAGTGAACAGGCTGTTCAGTCTGGCGCCCGGCAAACCCTCCCGTCAACGTCAAGATCGCCCATCGCCGCCGCCTCTCCGGCAGCGTCGCGATACACTCGGGGCATGACTACGCGCGCCGATTTCGTCGCATCCTTCACCGCCCGCGGCCACCAGCTCTGGGTGGTCGGCGGGGCGATCCGCGACGAGATCATGGGGCGGCCCGCCCGCGGCGACGAAGACTTCGCGACGAGCGCCAGGCCGGACGAGATCCAGTCGATCGCGGAAGGCCTCGGTGCGCCGGTGAACCTGGTCGGCCAGCGCTTCGGCACCGTCGGCGTCCAGCTCGACCACCGCTGGAGCGAGATCACCACCTTCCGCGGCGATTCCTACGCGGGCGGCACGCGTTGGCCGGATGTCACCTTCGGGGCATCCATCGAGGAGGACCTCGCCCGCCGCGACTTCACCGTCAACGCGATCGCCCGCAACGCGGTGACCGGCCATGAGATCGACCTCTACGGCGGCCGCGCGGACATCGAACGGCAGCTCATCCGCGCGGTCGGCGTGCCGGCGAGGCGCTTCGAAGAGGACCCGCTGCGGATTCTCCGAGGGCTCCGGTTCGTCAGTCAGCTCGACTTCGAAATCGACGCGGAAACGCTCGCTGGGATGACCGCGACCGCGCCGCTGCTGGCGACGCTCTCGCAGGAGCGCGTCACCCACGAACTCGACCTGCTTCTTCAGCGAGCTTCGCCAGCCCGCGCACTGGAGCTTGTCCGCACCACCGGGGCGCTCGACGTGATCCTCCCGGAGCTCAGCCCGATGTACGGCTGCGAGCAGAACCGCTTCCACCAGTTCGACGTCTGGGGCCATACGCTCTCAGCCGTCCAGGACATCACCTTCGACGATGACGACCGCCGCATCCGCCGCTGGACCGCGTTCTTCCACGACCTCGGGAAGCCGGCGGTGCGGCATCGCAAGGCGAACGGCGAGTGGGGCTTCTACCGGCACGAGGTCGTCGGGGGGGACATGGCCGAAACCCTGCTCGACCGCCTGAAGTTCGGCCGGAAGGATGCCCGGCTCGTCGTCCTCCTCATCCGCCGCCACATGGATCGACCGGACCCCGCCACCAACCGCCAGGTGCGCCGCTTCATGTCGAAGGTCGAGGGACACTGGCGCGACCTCGTAGCGCTGAAGCGAGCCGACAACACGAGCCACACCTACAACGACGACGCCTATCACGACTCCCTCTTCGCCGCCTGCGAACGCGTCGAGGCCGACGAGGCTGCCGAACTCCGCGCCGAAAGTCCCCTCACCGGCGAGGAGCTGATGTCGATCTTCGACCGCGAGCCGGGGCCCTGGATTCGCCGTGTGAAGGAACGCCTCAGCTCGATGGTGCTCGCGGGTGAGCTTGCGCCGGGAGACCGTGATGGGGCCGAAGAAATCGCTCGCCGGACACTGGCGCGCGAGGCTACTGGCAGGCCGCCCCGCCAACACTGATGAGTGTCCCCGTCGATTCGACCGAACCGTCCGCGAAGTAAGCGGTCAGGCTCACCGGGTAGCAGCCAGCCTCCGGGAATGTGACCGTCACCGCCCCTCCGAAGTTCGCCGTCGTACCGAGCACGGTCCATTCCTGGGTCAGCAGTGCTCCCCCGCCGGACTGGTTTACGAACGTCACCGGCTGCCCGGGGTCGGCCGAACCCGGCCCGCTGATCGACGCGAATGGCCCGGGGATTGCGGTCGCCGTCGGCGATGGCGGGATAGTCGTTGGCTCGGGCGTGCTCGTGGGGAGCGGCTCGATCGTCGGGACGGGCGTCCCGGATGGCTCCGGTGTGGCCGTTGCGTCCTCTTCTTCGTCGCCCGCGTTCCCGTCGTCCGGCGGTGTCTCCGTCGCGGTCGCGGATGAGGTGGCCGCCGACGATGGCGTCGTGCTCGCTCGTGCTGGCGCGGTCGCGACTGCGCTCGAAAGGCGCTGCGTTGGCGTGCGGGTGGCCGCGACGCTTTCGCCGGCCACCTGTGTCGGCAGGCCCCCGGATGCCGCCGCGGGCGTCGTTGAGTCCCCGGGGTTGCTCAGGGCCGCGGAGGCGAGCATAGCGATCCCGCCGACAATCAGGGCCGCGCCAGTCGCGACGAGGCCCGTGCCAACGAAGTTCCGGGCCCGGCGTTCCGTGATGTATCCCAGGCGTTCGGCGAAGCCGGTGAGCGCCGCTTCGAACCCGCGGGGGTCGTCTATCTGCGCGGCATGCCCCGCGCCCGCGAGCGTGATCGTCGAGACGAGCCCCTGTGGGACGCGGTTCCCGAACCCCCCGGCATGGTGGGCGAACTCGGTGTCCCCATCGCCGATGACGAGCAGGACAGGCACTTCCAGCGCCGGCAGGAGTTCGTCCGGGTTCACATCGACCACCAGGTTCTCGGCGGTCCCGGCGAGTGCATGCGGCTCCATCTGCTGGAACGCGATGCCCAGCCGCGCCCGCATCGCCGGCGGGAGCGAGATATCGTTCGCGGGGTTGATCCGCGTCTCGTAGAGCCAGCCCGTGCCCTCCTCCTGCACCCGCTCCGCGAGCTCCAGGACGCTGCGCCAGGCAGTCGCGCGCCACGATTCCGGGGCGACCGCAGCGGTCGAGTTCAGGACAACGACGCCGGTCACGCGCTCCGGCCGCTCCAGGGCGTAGCGCAGCGCGAGCGCCCCACCGAGGGCATGCCCGCAGAACATGGCCGAGGCGTACCCGAAGTGGTCGAGCAGGGCATCGATGCGCTTGATGGACGGGGTCACGCCATACGCATCAGGATCGAGCGGGGCATCGGATCCGCCGTGGCCGAGCAGGTCGACGGCGATCACGGAGAAGCGGCGGGAGAGTTCGGAGATGTTGAGCGCGAACGCAGCCGAACTCGCGCCGAATCCGTGGAGGAGGATCAGCGGCGGCCCGTCACCCTCTGCGGTGTAGGCAAGTCGCTCGCCGATGGGCCCGGAAAAGGGCATATGCCGAATGTACGGTGGGCCACGGCTCCACTCAAACGCTTTTCCAACAGGTTCCGTGAACCTTCCGCCGCCGGTGGTACCGTGGAGGCATGCGGATCGACTACGCCCTCATCGCTGACTACGCCGAGATCAACGGCGGCAAGCTCTATGTCATGGGAGGTGGCTGGGACACCTTCCGCGGAAAACAGGTCCCTATGCCCGTGCGCGTCGCGGTCGCCGTCGGCGTCCGGCTCGAATGGGAAGAGACGAACTCACCCGTGCCAGTGCGCGTCACCATCGAAGACGAAGATGGCCAGGGGCTCATCCGCGCCGATGGCACGCTGAACGTCGGGCGCCCGCCACACCTTCCGCCCGGTTCCAGCCAGCTCGCCCAGGTCGCGATGAACCTGCAGGTGATCCTGCCCGCCTACCGGGGCTACCGCGTCCAGGTCACCGCCGGCGAAGGCGACTCGGGCGTCACCACGTCGCTCCCCTTCCGCCTTGTCCCACCGGCCTGATCCGGACTCGCGCTACTCCGTCACCCGGAACGACCACGTAACCGTCTGAACGGGGTTCTGGCCGCCCGATGGGTTGAGGATCACCGCGATGGCATCGTGCTGCCCGAGGCTGAGGCCCGCTGCCGGCTTGTAGCAGACTGTCCCGTCCAGTGGGTCGGTATCGTTGTCGAGCCGCCATTCCGTCTGCTTCGACACGTCCACGCCGTCCACGAGGAGCCGCACCCAGAGGAGACGGTCGCGGTCCGCGGCTTCGGGGAACTTCGTGAAATCGACGACCACGCACGTCCCGCCGACGGTGCCCTCGCCCGCGGTCGATTGAGCCTTCGGGATACTGAAGCCGTGCGGCGGGACGATCCCGGTGATCATGTCGCCCAGCACGGGTGTTGGTCCGATCGAGGTGTCGAGCGTCGGGGTGGCGTCGTCATCCGGGCCATCGCCACACGCGATCCCGGCAAGTAGTGCGACCGCCGCGCCGCCGATCAGTGTCCACTTCGTGCGCTTCACACGCCCGAGGCTAGCACCGGGCAGGTGTGCGCTCCAGCGTCAGCCGGGGCTTGGGGCAAGCCCCCGGAAAGGCGAGCGTCGGACCAGAACTCACCCGGAGGATTCC
>JBPPMX010000181.1:0-2834 GCA_051306275.1 Tepidiformaceae bacterium | reverse complement strand
CCGAGGCTCGCGATGACGAGGCTGCGGATATTGAACCCCGTGACTTCGCCCCAACCCGCGGCAGAAGCGATGAATCCGCCGATGACCGCGCCGGCGACGCCGAGAAGCACGGTAAGAATGAGCCGGCGGATGCCAATCCCATTGAGGCCGCCACCAACAACGGCTTCAGCGACGAGGCCAGCAACGAGGCCAACGAGGATCCAGGTAAGCAAACCCAATTGAGAGACATCCCTCCGCGGGCGGACGCTCTGTCCGGTCGCTTCTTGACCATTGTGGCCGGGGCTGTCTGCATAAATCTGGCAGACAATCGGGCGCGGTCCGGATGCCCTAGTAGTGCTTCAGTTTGCGAATGCGGTCGAACTGGGAGCGGATGACTCCGTAACATTCGCACGCTGCCGCCTCCAGCCCGCCGCGGTCCGTGATAGTCATCTCTCCGCGGTGATACCGGATAAGCCCTGCCTTGTGGAGGACCGCCGCCGAGAGCGCGACGCTTGGACGGCTTACGCCCAGCATCTGCGCGAGGAACTCCTGGGTGATCTGGAAGTCGTCGCCACCAGCCTGGTCGTGGGTCATCAGTAGCCATCGCGCAAGGCGTTCATCGACGATATGGGCGCGGTTGCACGCGGCCGACTGCGCGAGAAACGCGAACATCACACCGCCGTACGTCCGAAGCACCTCAGCGAGCGCAGGGAACCGCCGCACCGCTGCGGTGAGTTCCCCGGTACGAATGCGCAGTGATTGGCCGGGGAGCTGAGATACGAGGGCAAGGTTGGCCTCGTCGAGTCCGTGGATAATCGGGATCCCGGTCGTGCCCTCACGTCCCACGGTCGCGAACTCGATCATCATGCCGTTCTCGAGCACCGTGAGCATCGAAATGATGCCGCTCACCGGGAAGTAGACCCACTCCGTGGGCTCCCCCGCTTCCTGGAGCGTCTCGCGCATCCGGAGTGGGTGTGATTCGAGCAGCGGCAACAGCAGTTCAAACTCGGCGGGGGGGATTGCGGAGAGGAGGAGGTTGCCCGATTGCGGTGCTTCGGCCACGGCGGTACCGGTTCAGGACGCGTGATTCGGCTAGTCATAACCGAGCGCCTCACTTGAGGATACCGCTCATAGCAACGTTTCACTGCTAATTTCGAACACCAGAGGCCAAATCCCGCGCCCGAATGCCGAGAATTTTAGGTTCGCTTGTGTGTCGTGCGCCTCGCGGGTCCACCCGGTCTACGGTCGCGGCTTCGATGGGTCGAAGACCATCGTATGACCTTGAGGCGGCGCGTCGGCAAAGTTCCGGCGCACCACCTTGTCTGCCACCCGGAAACGCAGAACGTGCAGCAGCTACCGGATGCTGGCGCAGCAACGGCACGCGAGTCCGTCGCTGGTAGTGAGGCTCCTAGGGCGGCGAAGGGTAAGCTCCTCGCTGGACGCATGGCACTCCGCCTGCCCGCGCTGGCCTTGCTCGTCGTCCTGAACGCGATCCATGCGCTCCTGCGCGGATTCGCCGTCGATGTCGCCCCCTTCCCGTCGATCAGCGCAGAGGGGTGGGACCGGGCCGTCTTCGGAGCCGTGCCATCGGAGATGCTGCAGTCACTTCACGGGATCGACGGTGCCTGGGCCCGCTACGCCTACGTCTACTGGGCCTCACCCTCCCGGGTGCCCCTCCTCATGGTTGCGACCATGATCGCGATCCGGCCGGGAACATCGTCCGGAAGGCCGGGATCAATGGTGGTGGTGGTGCGTGGCGGCGACGTGCGTGTCGGGGACCCCATCCGGGTCACGCATCCGGATGGGGAACTGCGTACGCTCCGTCCGGTCTAACGCCGGTGCTGCTCTCAGATGACGCGGACGGTCGTAAGCGCGGATCGCGCAACGGCAAGGTGCAGGTCGACTCGCCGGTCGAGGGGCTGGCCTTCCTGGCCCAGTTCCACCAGCAGTGGCGTGAGCCCCTCAACGTGGCCCCCCGCTGAGAGCGAGCTGCGCCCGCGCGCAGGTTGCCCCGGCGTAACCGTCCCGCTGGGACGGGAGAACCTGGTCCCGTCTCGCACGATGAGCTGGTCGCGTGTCGGCAGCGATGGGTTGACCGCTTGGGCGATCGCCGCCGCTAGCGTGTTCTGCAGCGGGCCGACCCCAGCCGTGAGCGTCTGGCCCAGCGCAACCGTCCCCGTCCCTTCCGGGTACTCCGCATAAAACCCCCACGACTCGTGCATGTCCAGCAGCAGCGATGCGCCAAACTCCCGCGCGAGGTCGAGGACGGCAGCCGCCATGCGTTCCATCAGGAACCCGCTCGCATCGTCGCCGGGGTATAGCCGGTTGAGGTCGCCGATCGCGTCGGTAGTGCGGACGAAGCTGTCGATCGCGATGACGTTCGCACGCGGCACCACGATGAGTGAGCCGCTCGATGGTTCCCATGTCGCCACGACATCTGCGGCCATCCATCCGCCGGGCTCGTTGCCGTGTACGCCCCCGAGGACGATCGCGGTTGGCCCCGGCACGCCGCTATGCCGGATGCTCGCCATCGTCGCGACTTCCGTCCCGGCCAGGAGTTCGCGGGTCTTGGCGCCGGCCGGACGCGGCGTCGGTGAAGGTGGCACTGCGGTTGGGCTCGCGACGGCCGTATTCACCCGGGCGCTGGTACCCGGGGCGTTCGTCGGATCATCGGCCAGCGGCGAGGAAGGTACCTTCGCCCCGGTACACGCGAGGAGGATTGCCCCCGAGGCACTGGCGAGAAAGCTTCGGCGTGTTCGGATCCGCATGCCGTCAGAGTACGGGGCGTCCCGGTAAGCGGACGGTCAGCGAAGGCTGATCGCGGGCGTGATTTCGTCGAGCCGGAATAGCCGGGC
>JBPPMX010000180.1:0-3498 GCA_051306275.1 Tepidiformaceae bacterium | reverse complement strand
GAGCCCTCCGTCAAGGGCCTCGAGTGGGGCACCTGGAAGGCTGCCGAAGCCAACCACGAGTTCCAGATGATCTCCTCGACATACTCCATGGGCGTCGATGCGCACGAAGCTCTCCAGAAGATGTACTCGAGCACCGGCGGCCGGAACTTCGCCCAGTTCAAGGACCCGGCGTTCGACGAAATGCTCATCAAGGAGCAGGGCACCTTCGATATCGAAGAGCGCAAGAAGCGCATCAAGGAAATGGTCCAGTACATCAACGACCCATCGCGCATCGCCAACGGCTGGACGGGCACTGGCGCCGCCTACAGCGCCGTCAACGCGAAGCTCCGCGGGTTCCCGGAACTCTGGGACACCGGCAAGGTCGACGGCATCTGGTTCGCATAGGCGTTCCGGCCCGCTGACCCCAACCATGGAGGGCGCCGCAAGGCGCCCTTCTGCGTTCCCGTCGTTAAATCAGCCCGAGTGCCTTGAACACCTCTTCAAACCCCACGACATTCCCCGGGTTGAAGTGCGGCAGGACGTACCGCACGACTCCGTCGGAGCCTACAACCACAACCCCACGCCGCGACTTCTTCTCGTCGGAATCCCACATCCCGTAGGCCTTCACCGCCTCCCCGTAGAAGTCGCTGATCAGCGCGAACGGGTACGCGTCCCGCTCCTGGAACCGCTGGTGCGACCCGACCCCATTCGTGTTCATCCCGAACACCCGGTATCCAGCCTCCGCCAGCAACTCGTACTCCTGCGCGAACGCGTTGAGTTGCCGCGTACAGATCGGCATCCCATCGTCCTCGTAGAACAGCAGCATTACCGGCCCGAGCCGCGTTTCTTCCGAGAGCCGCACCTCGAACTCCTCCCCGTTCGTAGCGATAGCTGGCAACGCGAAGTCGGGCGCGCGGTCGCCGACCGCAAGAGGCTCCTCGCGAATCTCGCCCTCCTCCGTCATCCCGGCCCGCCTTCGAATCCGGGCAGCGGCCCTTCCACCCCTCGAGTCGCCGCCAGCACTCTCACTCGGCCCAGCCCTGCCACGTCGGCCAGTTGCTCCAGCGCCCGCCTCCGTTCGAAATACTCCGCCATCTCGCTCCGCGCCTGCTCGACGAGCATTCCCGCCCCGCACGCGTACAGGAACTCCGCCTGGCTCACCGGCCCGGCCACCTCCATCCCTGCATCCTCGGCGGCGCTCGCCAGCTCCGAGAAGTTTACATGCGTCGTCATGTCCTGCTCGCCAACGTGGATGTACGGGTCCTCGTGCGATGTGTGCCGGTAGAAGCAGAGCAGCGTCCCCCGCGTCCGCCACGGGGCCCACAACTCATCCTGCGGATACCCATAGTCGAACGTCAGCACCGCCCCCCGGCCCACCAGCGAACACAGGTCCGCCATCAACGGATACGCCCGTGGGTTCACTTCGAACCGGCCCCCCTCGGGCGCATCGTCGATCGACGCCACCGGCCCCTGGGCTTCGATGAACCGTTCGCCGTCCCATCCCACGTACACCTCGACTGGCCCCCGCCCGCTCGATTCGAACACCCGCACAGGCAGCGCGTCGAACAACTCGTTGCTCACGATGACGCCTGCCTCGATCGGCCCGATCGGCGGGCTGGCCCACGTCACGCGGCTGTCTGCACTTGTCCCATTCGGGTCCACCGCCACGTACTCCAGCGCGTCGCCGAACCCGTCGTCGCGCCCCTCAGCCCAGTCCAGCACCGAGCTCGCCATCGCCCCCGTACCCGCGCCCGGCTCGAGGATCGTGAACTTCGCCGGGCGCCCCAGGCGGTCCCAGACCTCCCTGCACCACGCCGCCACCACCCATCCAAACAACGGATGGATCACCGGGCTCGTCAGAAAATCCCCCTGCCGCCCGATCCTCCCCGGCCGCCGGTAGTACCCGTGTTCCGGGTGATAGAGCGCAAGCTCCATATACCGCTCGAACGGGATCGCCCCACCCGCCATCTCGTCGATCATCGCCGCGATCAACCGCGGATTACCCAGTGCAGCCCGCCCGGGATCAAGCTCAAGCGTCATGGCCCAAGTCTCCCATGTTCGGCTGCTCCCTGTCGCCGGAATCGCGTGCTACTCTCCCGAAATGGATGCCCTCCGGCCCCGTCAGAAGCTCTGGATCGAACGCAACGGTCGCCTCGCCCTCTCGACCTATCGCGTCGACCTCCTCGAACGTGTCGCAGAACACGGATCCCTCGCCCAGGCCGCCGATGCCCTCGGGCTCTCGTACCGCCGTGCCTGGGGCAAGGTCAAAGAACTCGAAGCGAACCTCGGCATCCCGCTCGTGCGCTCGGAAGTTGGTGGCGCCGGCGGCGGCCACACCACGCTCACACCCGAAGCCACAGCCTTCCTCGAGGCCTACCGCGCCTACGAATCCCGCATGCAGGAGCACCTCGCCACCGAGTTCGAAGCGCTCTTCGCCTCCGTCGTCGCCGCCCGCACCAGGTCCTGACGCAGAGACCACAGCGCCCCTCCGCGATACCCTTTCCCAACCATGCTTAAAGACACCTACAGCGGCGATCTCCGCCTCGCCGATGCCGGTCGCACCGTCCGCCTCGCCGGCTGGGTTCACCGTCGCCGCGACCACGGCGGCCTCGTGTTTATCGACCTCCGTGACTCCCACGGCATCGTCCAGGTCACCTTCAACCCCGACCAGGCAGACCTCCAGGAGATCGCCCACCGCGTTCGCACTGAATGGGTCCTCGCCGTCGAAGGCGAAGTCCGCCCCCGCGACACCGCTACCGTGAACCCGAACATCCCCACCGGCGAAATCGAAATCATTCCGACCGCCGTCCGCGTCCTCAACGAGTCCCTCACGCCGCCCTTCTACATCAACGAACCCTCCGACGTGGACGAGCAGCTGCGCCTCAAGTACCGCTATCTCGACCTCCGCCGCCCGGAAGTCGCGCGCGCAATTCGCCTCCGGCACGACGTCGTCCGCTTCATCCGCGACTACCTCTCCGACCGCGACTTCATGGAGATCGAGACCCCCACCCTCATCAAGTCCACCCCCGAAGGCGCCCGCGACTTCCTCGTCCCCTCGCGCCTCCGCCCCGGCAGCTTCTTTGCCCTTCCCCAGTCCCCGCAGATCCTCAAGCAGCTCCTCATGGTCGCCGGCGTCGAACGCTACTTCCAGATCGCCCGCTGCTATCGCGACGAAGACTTCCGCGCCAACCGCGTCGCCGAACACACCCAGCTCGACCTCGAAATGAGCTTCGTCGAAGAAGCCGACGTCATGGCCCTCGTCGAAGACCTCTACACCGAGATCGCCCGCCGCTTCTGGCCCGGCGCGATCGCCGCCACTCCCTTCCCTCGTCTCGACTACGCCGACTGCGTCGCCCGATACGGCATCGATCGCCCCGACCTTCGCTTCGGCCTCGAGTTCGTCGACGTCAGCGATGCCCTCCGCTCCTCCACCTTCCAGGTCTTCTCCGGCGCACTCTCCACCGGCGGCCAGGTCAAAGCCATCCGCGTCCCCGCCCAGGCCGCGATGACCCGCCGCGA
>JBPPMX010000179.1:0-12897 GCA_051306275.1 Tepidiformaceae bacterium | reverse complement strand
GTGCACGGGGTCTGCGCCGGCTAGGCACGGCCGCGACCCCAGGGAGGCCCGGCCCCATGACAGGCGCACACCCATCGCGACCCGCTGCGTCGAGGCTCGCGCGCCTGCGTGACTTCCTCCATCGCTACCAGTACCTGCCGCTCACCGAGCGCTACCACCCCCAGCTCCTCCTCGCCACCTTCACCTTCGTCAACAGCTTCGTCAGCATCGCCCTCATCTCGACCATCGCCGTCATCTTCAACGGGCCGTTCATCTTCCCCTCGGCTGGGGCGACCGCCTTCCTCCTCTTCTTCAGCCCGCTTTCACCGGCCGCCTCGCCGCGAAACACGATCTACGGACACGCGATCGGCGCAGCATCCGGATGGCTCGCGCTCCTCGCGTTCGGCCTGCGCGATGCGCCCCCACCGCTCCCGGATGGCATGACCTGGCAGCACGTCTTCGCCGCCGCACTCTCGCTGGGGGTAGCGGGCGCAGTGATGGTCCTCCTCCGCACCCCACATCCTCCTGGCGGAGCGACCGCCCTCATCGTCTCCCTCGGCCTGCTCTCGAATCTCGACCAGATCGCGGTCCTGGTGCTCGCCATCGCCGTCCTCTGCGCTCAGGCAATCGTGATCAACCGCATGGCCGGCTTCCCCTACCCGTTCTGGCACACGAAAGAAGTCCAGCTGCCCCCGGTTCGGTCGACCTAATCCGGCCGCCCGTCTGGCCACCAGCGGTATCGCTTCAGGTCGACGTTCCCCGCCTCGCTGAACGCCACCCCTTCCTCCTCGAGCATCTGGCGCTGGAGGTCCGCCTGTGGCCCCCGCCCCTTCAGGCTGATGCCACCGCTCGCGTTGATCACCCGCCACCACGGCACATCCGACCCGTTCGGCAGGAAGTGCAACGCATACCCCGTCGCCCGCGCCGCCGAGGGCGACCCCAGCAGCAGCGCCACCTGCCCGTACGTCACCACCAGCCCGGCGGGCACCCGCCGCACGAGTTCGTACACCCGCTCGTAGTAGCTCTCCATCGCGTCCGAAGGCATTCCCGCATTCTGCCAGTTCGCGGGCAAAGAAAACCGGCGGCCCCATCAGGAGCCGCCGGTCCAGTTATTCGGTTGTCCGTCCGCGGATTAGGCCGCGACGCGGTGCTCTTCGTTGGTGATGAAGTCACCATCCTGGAGCCAGTTCTTGAACGTCTTCTCGACGCCGCACACCTTGCACACCCCTACGCTGATCGGGCCATCGGGTTCGCCGATGCGCCAGCGGTGCGGGTGGTTGGCCTTTGCTACTACGCTCGTCTCTGCCATTTCTGTATCTCCTCCCGGTTGACCCGCCGGATCGGGCTCAGCTACGCTGGTTAACGGACCTGGTTCGTAGTCGCGGGACTACGGATTTCGTATCACCGCTGTACCGCATTGTAGGGACACGGCACTATCAATGCAATAGTCGCTGTACTTGCGGCGATAGAAGTTCTCGATTCGATGGGAGGCAAAACCCCAATGGGTTCAATGGGCACGCGGGCCGCAGCTGAGCGAAAGAGCTACAACCACCCCTGCACCATCGCCCGGACGCTCGACGTCCTTGGGGACCGCTGGACCCTCCTCATCCTTCGAGATCTCATGGCCGGTCTCTATAGGTACTCGGACATCCTCGAAAATTGTGGAGGGATGTCGCCCAACGTCCTCTCCGATCGCCTCAAGCGCCTCGAAGCCGATGGCCTCGTCGAACGCAAGTACTTCAAGGAACTCCCACCCCGCGTCGAATACTCCCTGACCGAACGCGGCTGGGCCGTTCGCCCCGTCCTCCTCAGCCTCATCGCCTGGGGCAACGAATTCCTCGAACCCCTCTCCACCGACGCCGTCGGCACCGATGTCCCCCAGGACTTCGGGATGCGCACCGTCCCCGCCTTCACCTTCAACCCGGATCGCGCCGAAGGTATCACCGCCACGATGGTCGTCGAAATCCAGGACTGCTCCGACTGCAACACCTGGTCCTTCGAAATCACCGATGGCCAGATCCGCCCCCGCCGCAACGCCATCGAACACGCCGATATCCGCCTCAAGGCCACGACCGAAGGCTTCTTCCGCTTCATCCACGGCAGCGCAACTCCCGCCGAATGCGGCGAACTCGAAGGCTCCCCCGAGATCGCCGCGCGCATCCAGTCCTGCTTCGCCGCCTCCTGACCCCGGCATTTCTTCACATCCGCTGACAGAACGCGACAGCACCTGACCGCCCTCGCGCGGTATCGTGCTCTCGTGCCTATCTCCCTCGTGAGCGGACCCCCGGCTTCTGGCAAGACCACCCACCTCATCGACGCCCTTGCCCGCGTCTACGCCGCCGCGCCCTTCGCCGAATCCGTCCTCCTCGTCCCGACCCAGCGCCACGCCGACCAGCTCCGCCGCCTCGCCGCCGAACGCACCGGCGCCGCCTTCAACCTCCGCGCGGCGACCATCGCCTCCTATGCCTCCGAACTCTTGCGCGATGCCGGCCACGCCATCCTCCCGCCCGATGTCGCCGCCGCCCTCCTGGACCGCGTCAGCGCCGCTGCCATCCCAGAGGACGCGACCTACTTCGCCCCGATCCGGCATATGCGCGGCCTCTCCCGCCTGCTCGGCCCGGCGATCAACGACCTCCTCGCCGCCGACATACAGCCTGCCGCGTTCACCGAGGCCGCGCGCCGCTCGCGCATCCCGCGCCTCACCGCGCTCGCCGCCATCTACATGCGCTACCGTGCCGCCCTCGAATTCGGCGGCTGGCTCCACCCCGCCCAGGCGCCTGCCCGCGCCGCACGGCTCCCTGCCCTCCCGTCGCCCGCATTCGCCGCCGCAGACGGCTTCCGCACCCTTCGCGCAGGCGAACTCGCCTTCATCGCCGCCGTCACCGCACGCACCTCCGAGTCCGTCGTGACCGCCGAAGAAAGCCTCCTTCCGCTCATCGAGTCCGCCATCCCAGCGGCCACGGTGATCGTCCTTGGTGAGCGCTCACCCTCCCCAGCCCTCGCCATCGGCGAATCACCCGACCGCGAGTCCGAAGTCCGCGCCGTCGCCCGCATTATAAAGGAAAAGCTCACCACAGACCGCAGCCTCCGTCCCAGCTCGATCGCGGTCACCTCCCGCCAGGCCGCCCCACGCCTCCGCCTCGTCCGCCAGGTCTTCCGCGAGTTCGACCTCCCGCTCGATTCTGCCGCCGCCGAACCGCTCTCCCACCGTCCCCTCGGCGCCTGGCTACGCCGCCTCCTCACCCTCGAATCAGGCGGCTGGCGACTCCGCGACATCCTCCCCGTCCTTCGCTCCGGCTTCGTCGATACTCGCCGCTGGCAGCTCACCCCCGCGCACCTCTGATTCGTCGCCGGCCGTGCCCGCCGCAACCGCAACTGGGGCGGGGACGACCTCGCCCAGCGCATCGCGACCGCCATCCGACAGCCGCAGACGGTCTCGCCCTTTGGTCTGGAAGCGGCCGCAGCCTTCGAAGCCGCCCTCGCCGGCCTGCATGACATCCTCGCTCCCCGCATCCTCACGCCCGGCCAGCACGCAGCCCGCCTCTCCGAAGCGCTCTTCGCCGCAAACGGGCTCGTCCCGCCGGCGCTCCAGGACGCCATCGAGCCGCGCGCGGAGATCGGCGCACTCCAGTCCATCCTGCTCGGCATCCAGGCGATCGAAGACTACCTTCCCGCTGAGCCCGTCCCGTTCGACGCCTTTGCGACCACCCTCATCGACCTCACATCCACCACGCCGATCCAGCTCCGCGAAGCGGGCGGCGTCCTCTTCGCCCCCCTCCACACGCTTCACGGCCTCCGCTTCGAGCACCTCGTCGTCCTCGGGATGAACGAAGGCGAGTTCCCCGCGCCCGTCTCCGCCAGTAACCTCCTCGACGAAACCCACCTCACCGCGCTCACAGCCGCAGGTCTCGATCTCGCGCTTCCGCCCCGCGCGACCGAAGACGAACTCTGGGCCTCGGCCCGCACCCGCGCCACGACCTCCCTCACCGGCTGGCGCACCCTCCTCGACGACTCCGGCCGCTCACGCGCACCTTCCCTTTTCTTCGGAGCCCTTAAGGACGCGCACGCCGAACCGCTCTCCGTCCCCGCGGAGCCTGCGCTCGCCGCCGCTGCCCGTGAACTCGAAGTGGCCTGCGTCCGCACCTGGGAGTTGCCCGGCCCCGCGCGTCCGTCGTCTCCGCACTGGCAGGCAATCCGCGCCGCAGCCACCGTCGAACGCATCCGCCGTTCCTTCACCGCCGGTGGAGCCGCCGAAGGCGACCTCCGCGAGGTAGCGCTGGCCTCCACCATCGCCACCGATCGCTGGAGCGCGACCCGCTTCGAAAGCTACCTCACCTGCCCGTTCCAGTTCTTCGGCCACTACGTCATGCGCCTTTCCGAACTGGACGAAGAGACCCGCGAAGCCGACGCCGCCGTGCGCGGCACCGTCGTCCACGACATCCTCGAAGCCGCCGCGAAGCCGCTCGTCGAAGCGCAGCAGCCGATCAACTCCGCGACCCTCCCTCGCCTCCTCAAGTTCCTCGAAACCGAAGGCGAACAGATCTGGAACGCTGCCCCGGCCACGTTCGGCTTCGGTCGCGCCGGGCTCTGGCGCCTCCAGTGGCCCCGCGTCCTCGGCGACCTCTGCAACCTCCTCAGGCGAGAGGCCGCCTTCTCCGAAGAACACGGCGTCCGCCGCGTCGTCGCCACCGAGATGAAGCTCGGCACCCTGCTCCCGCTGGACCCGCCCGTGACCTTCGGCGGCAGCGCCGACCGCGTCGACGAAGGCGATGGCTTCATCGTCGTCAGCGACTACAAGTCGGGTAAGGAGATCTCGCGCAAGGAGGTCGACGAAGCGCGCCGAGTCCAGCTCCAGCTCTACGGCGTCGCCGCAATGGCGGCCACCGGACAGCCCCACGTCATCGGGCGCTACGTCCCCCTCCGCCCCACCAAAGACTCCGCGCTCTGGGAGATCGACTCCCGCAAAGGGACGCCCATCGATGCCGGCCTCGCCGCGGCCCAGGGTGTGCTCGACCAGGTCGCCGCCCGCTCCTTTTACGTAAACCCGACGCCGACCGCCTGCCCACCCTACTGCTCGTTCATCCGCGCCTGCCGCGTCAACCAGTTCTCCCGCTCGAAGTGGCCCAGTGCCTGAGCCAACATCCGAACAGCTCGCCATCCTCCATCACCGCGCCGGTGACATCGTTGTCACGGCCGGCGCCGGCAGCGGCAAGACGCATGTCCTCGTCGAACGCTATCTCGGCCTCCTCGCCGAACACCCCGCGAACCGCCTCGCCGCCATCACCTTCACCGACGCCGCCGCCACCGAGCTGCGCGAGCGCGTCCGCAAGGGCGTCGCCGCCCTGCCGAACCGCGACGAGGCACTCCGGGCGTTCGAATCCGCCCTCATCGGCACCATGCACGCCGTCTGCCTCCGCATCCTCCGCGACCACCCGGTCGAGGCCGGCTTCGACCCCGCCTTCGAAGTCCTCCCGGCAGACGAAGCCGAGTTCGAACTCGCCGAAGCCTGCGCCGAAGCCATCGAAGCCGCCGCGGAAGCCGGCGAACGCCGCGCAAAAGCGATCCTCGAAATCGGCGACTGGGCCGTGAACTCGTTCCTCGCGCCCATGGTCGCTGACCGCCACACCGTCTCCCTCGCCTTCGAGGCCATGGGCCCCGGCACCGCGGAAGACTGGGCAGAGATCGCGCACGAGAAGGTCGAATCACACATCCACGCCACCCTCGAGCGCACCCGCGTCATCGAGCACCTCCACACCCTCTTCACGATGCGTGAGGAATGCTGCCACCGGCTCGGCGCAGACAAGTTCGCGAATACAATCGCGGACCTCCATGCGCGCATCGAGGATGCCGGCGGTGACGAAAACGCGCTCCTCCTCGCGCTCCAGCCCACGCCCGGGACCTCGCACGACAGCTATCTCAACACCGTCCATCTGAGCATCGGCTCCGTCTCGAACTGGCTGCCGGGCACCCTTGAGGAAGCCAGGGCTCACCTTCGGGACGTGCTCCGCCCCGCGGCGAAGCGCCTCGTCCGCGAGGCCAACCCCTGGACCGAAGCCGACGTCACCGCCATCGAGGCGCTTTGGGGACTCCAGCCACTCTTCCGCGACGCCTGCGACCGTTACACCGCGCGAAAGCTCGCCCGCCGCGGCGTCGACTTCCTCGATATCGAGCTCCGCGCCGTCGAACTCCTGCGCACCCACCCCGACATCGCCCGCGAATACAGCTCCAACCTCCGCGAGCTTATGGTCGACGAGTTCCAGGACACCAACGCCCTCCAGTGCGAACTCGTCGACCTGCTCACCGGCCGGAATACCACCGACCCCAACCGCTGCCGCCTCTTCATCGTCGGCGATGCCAAGCAGGCCATCTACGGCTTCCGCGGCAGCGACCTCGCCCAGTTCGACCGCTACCGGACCACGCTCGTCTCCTCCGGCGCCGTCGAACGTAACCTCACCACCTCCTTCCGGACGCACACCCCGCTGACCAACCTCCTCAACCACCTCTTCGAGCGCGCCTTCGCGGAGCACGCACCGGGGCTTGCCATGACCGCGATGCAGGGGCGAGGCGGCGAGAATCCCCCCGGCCCGCACCTCACCCTCCTCCGCGTTGAGGCGCCACCCGGCGGCCCCGACGCCGACACGACCCTCCAGAAACGCTACGAGGCACACGTCATAGCGCGCGAAGTCATGGGCATCCTCGACCGCGCCACCCCCGTCTGGGATCGCCACCTCGGCGCCTACCGCCCGGCAAGGCCGTCCGACATCGCAATCCTTCTCCGCCGCTTCACCAAGGTCCACGTCATTGAACAGGCACTCGAAGCCCATCTAATCCCCTACAACACCCTCCAGGGCAACGGCTTCTTCGCCCGACAGGAAGTCTTCGACCTCGTGAATCTCCTCGCCTGGCTCGCCGACCCGGACGACCAGATCGCGCTCTTCGGCGTCCTCCGCTCGCCCCTCTTCGCGCTTGACGACGCCACCCTCGCCCGCGTCCGCGACAACAACCGATACGACCTGCTCAACTGCCTCGCCAGCCCACCCGTCGACCTCCCCCACGATGTCGCCGACCGTTGCGCCGCCGCAACCACGACGCTGCGTGACCTCCGCACCCTCGCCTCGACCGCGCCCGTCGACGCCCTCCTCCTCGAAGCCCTCTCCCGCACCGGCTTTGAAGCCGCCTGGGCCGCCGTCCCCGGGGGCGAGCAGGCGGTCGCGAACATCCGCAAGCTCACCGACCTCGCCCGCACCCTCTCCGACCGCTCGCTCGACGAATTCGTCGAGTACGTCGGCCTGCGTGTGGACGCCGAGGTCCGCGAAGCCCAGGCAGTCACCGCCGACCGCGACGCCGTCCGCATCATGACCATCCACGGCGCCAAGGGCCTCGAGTTCCCGATCGTCTTCGTCCCCGAGGCGAACATGTCCTCCCATGGCGACTACCAGCCCATCCGCTGGGACCCCGAACTCGGCCTCGCCGCCACCCTCGAAAAGCCCGTCTCCACCGAAACCCGCGTCCAGACCGGCCTCCACCGCCTCATCACGCATTCCGACCGCACCGGCGACGATGCGGAGTACTGGCGGCTCTTTTATGTCGCTTGCACCCGCGCCGCCGACTACCTCTACATCACCGGCATCCCCCCGAAGAGCTCGAACACCCCGAACTGGCTCACGACGACCGTCGAAGCGTTCGGAGACGACACCCCGACCGGCGTCGACCTTCGCGAGCTCGAACAGGCCGATGCCGACGGCCTTGTCCAGCGATCCGTCCGCCCGCTGCCGCCACCGGACCCCGCCGATGAACGGGACGTCGTCGCACCGCTCGTCGCCCGGCCGCCGGTCATCCCGATCCGCACGAGCACACCCGTCACCGCCCTCCGCGAGGAAGACAGCGCACACCGCACCTTCGCCCACGGCGACGGGCTCGCCGCACTCAGGGGCACAGCCGCCCACCGCGCGATCGAACTCCGCTACGGTCGCGGCATCGAACCCGACATCCTCGAAATCTGCCGCGACCTGCGCGAGTCCGCCCTGCCCGAGTCCAGCATGCAGCGCCTCGCGACCGATGTTTCCGCCTTCCTCGAAACCTTGAGCGCCACGACCCTCGCCGCCAACCTCACTCGCGCCGAGGCCTACTTCGAAACCCCCTTCGCCTACAACTGGGACGGCGTCCCCATCCACGGCACACTCGACCTCGCCTACCGCCTCGACGGACACTGGCACGTCGTGGACTTCAAGACCGACTACCTCCGCGGCTCCGCTGCCGAAACCGCACGGCCCTACCTCGCACAGCTCGGCCTCTACGGCCGGGCGCTCGAACGCGCGACCGGCGAGCGCCCGCGCCTCAGCCTCCTCTTCCTTCGAACCGGCCAGGAGCACATCCTCGATTGGGCCGACGTCGACGCTGCCCTTGCCCGCGTCCGCGAACGGATCGACGCCGGCGTCGAACTCGACCTCACCGGCGAGCCCGTCTTCGAAGAGGCACTCTCGTGATCATCGTCCTCACCGGCGCCGACGAACTCGCCCTCCGCCGCCGCCTCCGCGAACTCCGCGAAGAAGCCGACGGCGGCACCGGCATGATCGAAACCAACGCCAACATGGTCGACGGCCGCGACGCGAAGCCCGCCGACATCCTCGGCCCCGCGACAGCGATGCCCTTCCTTTCGCCGAAGCGCATCGTCATCGTCGAGAACCTCCTCGAGCGCTTCGAATCCCGCCCCGGCGAACGCCGCACCACGCGCACACCCGACGCCTTCGCGCCCCTCTTCGCGGGCCTCGAAAGCGGCCTGCCCGAGACGACCATCCTCGTCTTCACCGGCCTTGCCTCCGCACGTAACCCGATGGTCACGCGCCTCAAGCAGGTCAGCGGCGTCGTCGTCGAGGACTACCCGGAACTCAAAGGCGACGCCCTCCAGCGCTTCATCCGCGAAGAAGCTGGAGCGCGCGGCATGCGTCTGGACGGCCCCAGCATCACCGCCCTCGCCACCATGCACGGCGGCGATACCCTCGCCCTCGCCAACGAGCTCGACAAGCTCAGCCTCTACACAATGGGCCGCGCCGTCACCAAAGCCGATGTCGACGCCGTCTCCTCCGCCGACCGCGACGCCCGCATCTACGAGTACACCGACGCCGTCCTCGATGGCGACCTCGTGAAAGCGATGACCAACCTCCGCCTCGTCCTCCTCGACCCCGGCTCCGAGCCCGATGGCGTCCTCGCCTCCCTCTACACCCCGTTCCGCACCATGGCCACCATCCTCGACCTCCTGGAAAGCGGCGCCACCCCCGACGAGATCGGCGCCGCCACCAACCAGCGCTTCCCCGGCCTCCGCGACCGCGCCATCACCCGCGCCAAGCGCCTCGGTCGCCCCGGCCTCCGCTCAGCCTACGAACAGATGGTCGCCACCGACCGCGCCAACAAGGCCGGCCTCACCGATACCGCCATCGGCATCGAACTGCTGACCGCCCGCCTCTGCGCCCTCTCCCGCCCTACGCCTGCCAGATAGGGTTAAAGCACGCCACCCGCTGCGGCGAACCGTTCCACTCATTCAAGACCGGCGGCGGCGATGTCCGGCATTCGTTCATCGTCTTGTTGCAGCGCGGGATGAACGGGCAGTGCTCAGGCCGGTTCGTCAGGTCCGGCGGCGCGCCCGGTATCGCCCGCAGCGCCAGCCCCGCCTGGTCCAGCCGCGGCAACGTCCCCAGGAGCGCGTGGCTGTACGGGTGCAGCGGCTTCGAAAGCAGCCCAACCGTCTCCCCCTCTTCCACCATCCGCCCGCCGTACATCACCGAGACCTCGTCCGCCATCTGCGCGACCACCCCGAAGCTGTGTGTGATCAGCAGGATCGCGGTCCCCTGTTCGTGACGAAGCTGGTCCAACTGGTGCAGGATCTGCGCCTGCACCGTCACATCGAGCGCGCTCGTCGGCTCGTCCGCCACGATCACCTCGGGGTTCAGCGCCGTCGCGATCGCGATCATCACCCGCTGGCACATCCCCCCGGAGAGCTGGAACGGGTACGACTTCGCCACCCGCTCCGGGTCCGGCAGCCCAACCGACTTCAGAATGTCGATCGCCCGGACCTTCGCCTCTCTCCGCTTCACGCCCATATGGCTTTCGAGGATCTCCCCCACCTGGTCACCGATCGAAATCACCGGGTTCAGCCCGGAGATCGGGTCCTGGAAGATCATCGCGATGCGCCGTCCGCGGATGCTCCGCAGCGTCTCGTCATCAACCGTCGTGAGGTCCTGCCCGTCGAAGAGTATGCGCCCGGCCGTGATCTCGGCCTGCATCGGGAGCAACCTCAGGATCGAGTGCCCGACCGTGCTCTTCCCACTCCCCGATTCCCCCACCAGCGCGAGTACCTTCCCACGCTCCAACCGCAACGACGCATCTTCCACCGCATAGGTGGTCGACTCCTTGCCGTTGTACTGGACCGATAGCCCCTCAACCGAGACGACAGTTTCACCCATCGAGATCCGAAGTCCACCCGTTCGTGGCTCCCCGCACGCTATCCCTCGCGGGCCGCTCTAGTCGCTCGGACGAATCGACGTGATGAAGCGGCCCTGGATTTCGACATTGTCGGGATCAGTATAGATGGGCTGCATGGTGCTGTTCGCGGGCTGCAACCGCACCCGATTCCCCTCGTGGTAGAAGCGCTTCAGCGTCACTTCGCCCTTGTCCTTCAGCCACACCGCAACCCGGTCCCCATTTGCAGCCGTCCGCGCGGGCTCGAGAAACACGATGTCCCCGTCGTCGATCAGGTCCTCGATCATCGAGGTGCCCTTCACCCGCAGCGCGAACACGTTCTCCCGCCCCCGGACCATGTCTTCGGTCACGGTAATCATGTCATCGACATCCGCGGCCCAGCGGTCCGAACTCGGCACCGGGATCGGCATTCCAGCGGCGATCGCCCCGAGCACCGGGATATCGATCGTCCGCGGCCGTCGCCCACGATTCCCCAGCAGTTCAATCCCACGCGAGACTTCGCGGTCCCGCTTGATCAGGTTCTTCTCCTCGAGCTTCCGCAGGTTGTAGTCCACAACCGACGTACTGCTGATCCCGCACCCAATCTGGATGTCGCGGATGCTCGGCGGATAGTCCTTCTCATCGAGAAACTCCCGCACGAACTCAAGGATCTGGGTCTGCTTCGGAGAGAGGTCTTTCATCGTCTTTCGGCCCCGGGCGAACGGATGTTCGTCGCGAAACTTAACAGTGCCTCGCCGTTTCGTCAAACCTGTTCGGAACATTTGAGCGCATTCCACCGATTCTACCGCCTGTCGCCGCGCCCCTGTACGCTCCCATCATGGCTTCTGAAGACGAAATCGCACTGGTAATCGCCGCCCACCCCGACGACGGGGACTTCGGCGCCGCAGGCTACGCCGCCCAGCTCGCCGCGAAAGGCTGGGACGTCTACTTCCTCGTCTGCACCAACGGCGCCAAGGGCACCGCCGACCGCGCCATGCCGCGCGACCGCCTCATCGCCCTCCGCCGCGACGAACAGCGCGAAGCATGCCGCCGCATGGGCGTCCGCGATGTCTTCTTCCTCGATAACGAAGACGGCGAACTCACCTACGACCGCACCTTCCTCGAACAGGTCGTCCGCCATATCCGCACCGTCCGCCCACACACCGTCGTCACCCATGACCCGGCCGACATCATCATCCGCGATAGCTTCATCAACCATCCCGACCACCGCGCCACCGGCACCGCAACCCTCGACGCCGTCTACCCGACCGCACGCGACCATCTGAACTTCCCCGAGCACCTCGCCGAGGGCATCGAGCCGCACAAGGTCCGCGAAGTCCTCCTCTGGGGCTCGAACCACCCCAACTTCGATGTCGACATCAGCGCCAACGTCGATGGCAAGATCGAAGCGCTCACCGCCCACGTCACCCAGTTCGGCGACCGCGAAGACTTCATCACATTCGTCCGCGAAAACTGGAAAGCGGAAGACGGACGGTACCTCGAACAGTTCCGCCGCATCCAGCTTCAGTTCTGATGAGCGCCACAACTACCACCATCCTCATCATCGCCGCGGTCGCCATCGTGTCGCTCATCGCGCTGGCGGGCCTGGGGTTCACGTCGTCCAGCAAGACCGTCGATATCGTCGCGGATATCCCGGACCACAGCGTGGACGAACTCCCAACCGACAGCTCCTCCGGATTCGTCACCCAGAGCGTTGAAACCGAGGGGCCGTGGTTCGAAGCGTTCGGCATTGCCCTCGGCGCCTCGAAGTACGAAGCCTTCGTCATGTTCATCCCCCCGGCCGACTGCGCCATCCCCGAAGACGGGCGCCAGCTCAAGGCCGAAGGCGGCTGCGCGGGCATCCCGGCGGAAGGCGAAGTCTCAGGAGGCGGGACCCGCGGCGACGCCTCCCGCCTCGTCATCGTCGGCGTGCCCATCAGCGAAGCCTGCCACCGCGAACTCACCCCTGGCGACCGCTGGCCGGCAGCAATCGAAGCCTGCCGGGCGGACTGACCCGGCGTCGAAACCACAGAGTACCCTGACCTCATGTCCCCGCCCGACCTCCGCGCACGCGTCCTCGCCCTCTTTCATGACGAAGGCTTCGACACCGTCCGCATCGCCGGCGCCGACCTCCTCGCCGATGCCCGCGAGTCCGCCCTGCGCGCCCACGCCGACGGCAACCTCGCCGGACTCGACTGGATGACCCCCGGCTGGCTGGACCGCGCCACCAACCCCGCCGCCTTCCTGCCCGGCGCGCGCAGCGTCATCCTCGCCGGCCTCCCAAACCACACGCCGCCGCCCACCATCCCCGCGGACTCCCCAACGCGCGGGAAAGTGGCCCGCTACGCCTGGGGCCGCGACTACCATCGCGTCTTCGAAAGGAAGCTCCGCCGCATCGCCCGCCTCCTCCGCCAGGACTTCGGCGCCCAGGCGCGTCCGACCGTCGACTACGGGCCCCTCCTC
>JBPPMX010000178.1:0-2972 GCA_051306275.1 Tepidiformaceae bacterium | reverse complement strand
CACCCCACTGCACGAGCCCTTCGAAGTCGCAGCTCTGTTCCGCTTCGATGATCTCGGGGTGGGCCGCGAGGATCTCCGGGGAATCGATGGTGACCTGGCCCTGATCATCGTGCGCCGCTGCCGTCCGCAGCTTTATCGAAAGCAGCGCCTCGCCTTCGATGTCGACGCTCTGGCCGGAGCCGCACTGCGCCAGCGGCGGCACAACGTACTCGATGCTGTAGCCCGGGATTTGCGTGCCTTCGAACTCGAACACGATCCGGTCGTACCCGTCCGCCTGTTCGCCCGTCCGCACATCCACCACCGTCACGACGACGCCCGGCATCTCCTTCTCGGTCTTGTCGATTGTGCCCTGGAACGCCGCGGCCGCAGTCGCGCTTGCCGCAGCTGTGGACGAAGCCTGCGCGGTCGCCGAAGTGCTGGCGGTCGCGCTCGCCATCGGGGTGTCGTCGTCGTCATCACTCGCGCCGCACGCAACGCCGAAGAGCATCGTGAGAGAGAGCGCGGCAAACCCCGCGCGTGTCAGTCGAACCATTGGTGTGCCTCCCCGCGGCCTCCCGCGGCAACGCACCCCGCCACCTCCGAGTGTATTCCCGCAGGCCCGTAACGCGGTACCCACCTCCGCCGGAAGTCGGAGACCTGCCCGTCCGACGGTGGGCGGCGCCCCCATGTGCGGGGTGATACAACATCAGCACATCCACTCGGCCCGCGCGCCACTACAGCCCCAGGAGACCTCCCTATGTCCGTCAGCGAAACCCTCATCACGACCGACGACGCCCTCGTCGAACGACTTTTCGGCGCGACCGTCCAGGCGCTCGACCTCTTCGGCGTCTACCTCGGCAAGAAGCTCAGGCTCTACGAAGCCCTGCTCGCGGGCCCGGCCACGCCACCGGAATTCGCGTCCCGCGCCGGCATCCACATCCGCTACGCCACCGAATGGCTCGAGCAACAGGCGGTCGCGGGCTATCTCGAAGTCGCCACCCCATCGCATGACGGGGCCGCTCGCCAGTACGCCCTTCCCGCCGGGACCGCCGCTGCGCTGACTGACCCCACCCAGGGCACTCACGTCCTCCCCTTCGCCGAGATGATCGTCGGAGCCGCGGGCATGCTCCCGCGGGTCGCGGAGGCCTACCGCACCGGCGAAGGGATCTCGTTCAGCGAATACCCCGAGGACTGCCGCATCGGCCAGGGCGGGATTAACCGGCCCGGGTTCAGCACGGACCTCGTCGAGTCCTGGGTGCCTGCCGCGCCCGGTCTCGTCGAGAAGCTCACCGCCGGGACACGGGTCGCCGACGTCGGCTGCGGCGCAGGCTGGGCCGCTATCGCACTCGCCACCGCCTTCCCGGCCAGCGACGTCATCGGCTTCGACCTCGACGCCGAATCGATCTCGGACGCTCGCGCGAACGCAGCCGCCGCTGACTCCCCCGCCACCTTCGTCCACGCCGACGGCGACTCGCTCGCCAACTCCGGCCCGTTCGGCCTCGCCCTCATCCTCGAGGCGCTTCACGACATGTCCCGCCCCGACCTTGTCCTCAAGGCGGTCCACGAAGCCCTCGAACCCGGCGGCTCGCTAATCATCGCCGACGAGAAGGTGCAGCCCGAGTTCACCGCCCCCGGCGACGTAGTCGAACGCATGATGTACGGCTGGAGCATCTCCTGGTGCCTCGTGAACGCGATGGACGACCAGCCCTCGCGCGCCATCGGCACCGTCATGCGCGAGAGCATCGTCCGTGACCTTGCCGCCGAATCCGGCTTCGCCTCGGTCGACATCCTCCCGATCGAGAACGACCTCTTCCGCTTCTACCACCTGCGAAAGTAAACGCGGAGCGATGTTATAGTCCCCGGACGGTGCGGACTCGTTGATCAAGGTCATCGTCTTCATCCCTGTGCGGGACAACGAGGGGCTTCCTTTCGCGCGCGCAGACTTCGCCCGGTTCGAAGCGGAGCTGAGTGGGCTTTCGGGTGGCTTCACCCGACGCGCGGGCGTCTCAGGCGAGTGGCGAGACGGTGATCGGGTCTACGAGGACGAGAGCATTGAGTACGTCGTGACGCTCGAGTCATGGCGCGCGATCGCGGGATGGCTTTCGACTATTGACGCCGCACGCGCGGCCTTCAGGCAGGAAGCGCTCTACATCGAGGTGAACGGATACCCGGAAATCCTCGGTCCGCTATAACGCTCTGTACCGCTGAGTGCCGTTCTGTACCACATGGTATAGACTGAGAACACGATGCAGACCTACACCACTCTCGATGGACAGGTCCTGCGGCTCGACGAACTCTCGGACGCCGAGGCGGTCTTCCTCCGGCGCTGCCGGGCCGCCTATTCCGATGCGCTCGGCTGGCGTGAGCTCGCGAACCTCGTGAACGGCGACGAAAACCCCGTACTCGAGCCCGGGCGCCGCGTCACCCCCACAGTTGCGCAGCGGCCGCTCTACATTGCCGCACGCGACCTCGCCGACCGCGCTGCTATCCTCCAGGGTGCGCTCGCCTTCGAAGCCGCCGTCGAGAGCGACCCGTTCGAGGACGAACTCGTCCCGATATCGAACGTCGCGAAAGAGCGAGGAGTGACCATCGCCGCCGTGCACAAGGCGATCGACCGCGGGACGCTCGTCGCTTCGAGCGAGCGCCCCCTGATGGTTAGCCGCAACAGCCTCGCGCGCTGGCAGGTGAATGCCACGCGGCAACGCGCGGGTCGGACAAGAGGCGCGGCCTGACACCTCCACCTATCGCGCCTGCTACGCTATTCGCGTGAATCCGTTGGCAGGCATCCGGGGCGATATCGCGGCTGCGCTTGAGCGCGACCCTGCCGCGCGCTCGGCGCTCGAAGTCGTGCTCGTCTATCCCGGCTTCCACGCCCGCGTCTTTCACCGTGGCGCGAACGCATTGCACCGCCGCGGCGTCCGCATCATCCCGCGCGCGATCATGCACGTCGCCCGCTGGATGACCGGCATCGAAATCCACCCCGGCGCGACCAT
>JBPPMX010000177.1:0-2036 GCA_051306275.1 Tepidiformaceae bacterium | reverse complement strand
GAAGGCTTCGCGGAAACGATCGTCGGACGGCGAGTAACGCCGAAACTCTTCTATCGTCTCGGGCAAAGGGTCAGCGCAGTCGACCGCGCACAGACGAGCAAACGCAGTCTCGTTTTCGTTGGCTCGTTCGCGACAGATGTGGCGTCGCAACATAATGAATTGTTTCACCCACAGTGAGACATTTCTGACTCGCAGTTAGCAACGCCCTCCAGGGATTCCAGTGGCAGCGTCGGCTGCCGCAACTTCAGGTTCTTCTCTCGTCGCCGATGTCGCGCCTCGGCCATCTTGCGGCGCCGTGCTTCGTGCAGCGCTGCCGGGTCGCCCCGGTAGTAATCGATCGGTCGCAGATAACCCAGCGCTGAATGTAATCGGTCCTCGTTGTACCACCGGATAATCCCTTCGATCACGTCCCGCGCCTGCAGCAAGTCGGTCAGCTCCGCGCCGTCCAGCGCCTCCCGCAGCGTTCGGTTCGACCGTTCGATGATCCCGTTCTCCTCCGGGCAATGCGGCTTGATCCGCTGATGCCCCAAGTGGTGTTCGTCCAGCACGCCGCGGAACTCCCGCGAGACGTAGCAACTGCCGTTGTCGCTCCGCATCCGCGGCATCCCCTCCGGCGGAAGCTCGCCGCCCCGCTCCCGGAGGAACTGTTCCACCGCCGCCTGCGCCTCGACGCTCACCGTGATTCCGTCCATGCTTGTCACCAGCGCGTGATGCACGATCAGCCGCGAGTACTCGTCCAAGAACGTTACCAGGTAATACGTCCGGCCGCCAATCTGCACATACATGAGATCGGTCGCCCAGATCTCGTCCGCGCGCTCCGCCTTCTCGTCCTCCTCCCGGGTCCGCTTCGTTCTTCGTCGCCACGGACAAACCAGGTTCTCACCCTTCAAAATCCGGTACACCGTCGAGGGGCTCAGGCAGACGACTTCTTCGTCGACCATCCGCCAGGTCAGCTCGCGATGGCGAATTCCCGGGTGTCTTAACGCGTAAGTCCGCACCGCGCGCTTCTCCTCGTCGGTCGCCTCGTAGGCCTGCACCGGCCGCGGAGGAGACGCCGCCAGCGTCTTGGCCCCGGCCGCGGCCTTCCGCCACCGGTAGTAGCTCGCCGGCGACACGCCCAGTTGCTGGAGCGTTCGCTTCACAGGCCAATGGCTGCGGGCCTTCGTCTGCTGCACCACCGCATGCACCTCGCGTTGGAGTTCCGGCGGAAGTTGGCCGTGATCCTCTAATCCGAGAGCCCTTTTTTTAGGTCGACGTTCTCCGCCGTGATCTCGACCACGACCGACTTCAATCGCGCATTCTCGGCTTCGAGGCGCTGCTGATGCGCCGACGGCTTCGACTCCCGAGCGTCGGCGAACACCTTCGCCGACGACGACAGGAGCTGCTTCTTCCAGCCGTAGTACTGCGTCGGGTTGATCCCCTCGCGACGGCAAAGCTCGCTGATCTCCACCGAGCCGTCCAGTCCGGCCAGCACCACCCGCAGCTTCTCGCTCGCCGTCCAGCGGCGACGCTTCTTCTTCTCGCTCATAGGCTCCTCCTTACCTCCTGGCATGACCAGGATTCTAACGGGGGGAGGAGGACGTTCGCTAACTTGATGAATGTCTCACTTGAGGTGATGCACTACACGCCACATGCCGGCAATCGTGCCGGCGATGGCCACGACGATGGCGGACTGCGGCTCTGGAACTACGCCGACAGCCGGTCCTGCGCCGAAGTTTTGCTGCCATACCAGGAAGTCGCCGCCATCGACGTCCTGGTCGCCGTCGGCGTCGCCCATCGCCGTCGAGGCGCCCAAGGACGTGCCGAAATCGGCCTTCCAAATTGAGAAATCCTCGCCGGTCACACTCTGGCTGTCATTGAAGTCTCCCGGGATCGGCTCGACCGAGAGGCTCAGCTCAAATGCATTCAACCGTGGCGAGATCCCCCATGGGATTTTTATTTTTTGCGCTCGTAGGCGCCTTGGCCTGCGATAGAAACCTGCTCCACGCGTTATGAAGGCCGCAAGGCTTCGTGTAGTGCATCACCTCAAGTGAGAC
>JBPPMX010000176.1:0-3070 GCA_051306275.1 Tepidiformaceae bacterium | reverse complement strand
CGGTGGCTGGGTGGCGACAGCCCGTGGTTCGCTCGCCGCGCTGTCGTCCGAAGGAGGGCTGACGAAAAGGAATACGGCAATTACGCTCACGACGACGAGGGTGAGGAGCGAGCCGCGGTAGAGCGCAGCCGACGGGATAGCGGATTCCGGGGCCATACAGCGGACGCAGACGTCATCGCCATGGTCAGGGCAGTAGAGCCGGCCGCACGTCGGGCACTGGAGTTCGGCGGCTTCGTCGCAGTAGTGGCAGGTTGGGCCGTCGGGCATCGTCATGGCAGGGTACAGGGGCGCCCGGACAGATTACAGCAAGCCGCCGGGCGCATCAGGCTCAGGCGCTGATCGCCCGGGCGACCTCGTCGACGTGGGCGGCGACGATTGTTGGCGCTTCCATCGGCAGGAAGTGGGAGTGAGCCGAGAAGCGGAAGGACTCCGCCTGCGGGACGTGGCGGAAGAAGTCCGCGTGGGTGACGGAGCCATCGAAGTTGCCGCCGGCGCTGCCGGGGACGCGCTCACGGGCGAGCAGGGCGCGCACCGGGATCGTCAGCCGCGAGACTTCGGGGTAGACGTTGCCGGTGACGTTCCCTTCGTAGATCGCTGCCTCGATATCGGGCAGGCAAGCGAGTTCGAACCCGTCACCGGATTCGCTGCGGAGGAGGCCGTAGTCGCAGTAGTCGCGAAGGGTCTTTTCGTCCCAGCTCGCGAAGGGCGCACGGCCCTGGAAGCGTTCGAACATCTCCTGGGGCGAGCGCCATTCGTTCCGGCGGCGGCGGATGTGGTCCATCGAGCCCGGGCGGTTGCCGTAGAACGCCTCCTCCGAGAACGTCGGGTCGATCAGGACGAGGGCATCGAAGGCGTCTTGCTGGAGCGCTGCCGCGAACGCGACCGAATGTCCCCCCATCGAATGTCCGACGCCGATGAGGTTGCGCAGGCCGAGCACGCGCACGAATTCGCCGAGGTCTTCGCCGAAGGTGCGCCAGCTGTAGGGCGGCGCGGGCCGCGAACTGCGGCCGTGCCCCCGGAGGTCGACCGAGATGACGTGACGCCCGGGGAGTCGTGCGATGACCTGGTCCCAGATGCGGGCGTGGAAGCCCGTCGCGTGGGACATGAGCAACGTCGGCCCATCGCCGGGCCATTCGAAGTAGGCCAGTTCGACACCGTTCGCGGTCACGCGTGATTCAGTCGGGCGCACTGGCATCGGATCCCTCCATCCGGTTTCGAGTCCCGCGGCAGCCTCAGCTCGCTGCGAGCTCGACGTATTCGGCCAGGGTCGTCGGTTCTGGAATTGCGAGACCGTCTTCGCGCATGCCCTCCAGGTGGAAAGCGATTGCTTCGAGGATCTCTTGTTCGGCTTCTTCGATCGTGTCCCCGGTTGCGACACATCCGGGAAGGTCCGGGACATAGACCGAATAATTGTTCTGTGCCCGTTCGATGACGATTGCATAGCGCATTTCAGTCATCCCCCTTCCGAAGTTGTGCTTGACGCAGGATGCTCGCGAGAGTCCCACGAGCAACGTCGTCACCGGGTTTCCCGGGTACGGTCACCCGGCCGGGTTTCGTTGGATGCTTGAATTGTCGGTGGCTCCCCCGCGTGGAAACAAGGTACCAACCGTCGTCGTTCAGCATCGTGAGTACTTCACGAACCTTCAAACAGCGGCTAGAGTTTTTCGACCTGCAGGAAGTCGAGTTCGACAGGCGTTTCGCGGCCGAACATGTTGACGAGCACCTTCACCTTGCCCTTTTCGGTGTTGATGTCGTCCACGGTGCCGACGAAGTCTTCGAACGGCCCATCCACGATGCGGATATTCTGGCCGACGATGAAGCCGACGCGGACGCGAGGCTGCTCCATCCGCATGGCGCGGAGGATGTGGTTGACCTCTTCCTGCGAAAGCGGCACGGGCCGGGTGCCCGAGCTGACGAAACCCGTGACGCCCGAGGTATTCCGGATCAGGTGCCAGACATCGTCGGAGACGGGGTCGCCCTCTTTGAGTTCGATGGTCTGGACGAGCACATAGCCGGGGTAGAGCTTTCGCTTCACCGTGCGGCGCTGGCCATCGCGGATCTCGATCTCGTCTTCGGTCGGGACGACGACGTGGAAGACGCGGTCCTTCGCATCGGACTGCTCGACCGTGCTTTCGATCGCGTGCTTCACCTTGTTCTCGTGGCCGCTATAGGTGTGGATGAAGTACCAGCGCCGGCCTTCGGCGCCGATTTCTTCGTCGCTGAGCTGGTCCTGTTCCGGGACTTCGTCGACCTTGCGGCGGCGCGGGGCGGCCTTCGCCTTCTTCGCCGGTTCGGCGAAGAGCGGGGTGAGTGCGGTATAGGGCTGGGGTTCGTCGCTCATAGTTCGCCTAGTCAAAGAAGAGCTGTTCGATCATCCATCCGAAGGCGAGGTCGAACAGACCGAGGATGATGCCCATCGTCAGGGCGACGATGGCGACCACCACGGTGAGATAGCGGGTTTCCGCGATGGTGGGCCAGGTGACCTTCCGGAGTTCGGAGATCACGTCGCCCGCGAAGCGCGGGGTGAAACGGCGGAGAAACCCGAACGGGTTCTTCCGCCGGGTGGGGGCCTGCGGGCGCGCGAGGGCCGCCGAAGGCGCGGTCGCCGCGGGGCGCGGGAGGTTGTCGTTCGCGCGGGGACGCCGCTCAGGCGGTTGCCCGCCTTCTTGCGTAGTCGCGCCTGTGCGGCGTCGCGGTGTGCGTGCCATCAGTGTTAGCGCGTCTCCCGAAAGACCACGTGGCGGCGAAGCGCCGGGTGGTACTTCTTCAGTTCGATCCGGCCAGCGTCGTTCCGCCGGTTCTTGGTCGTGGTGTACCGGAACGCCGGGCCTTCCGTGGCCTGGAGATGGATGATGATCCGGTCGCCTTTTGCTTTTGCCATGTACTTCCCTCCAGCCCTGCGGGCCGGTCGTTATGCGTTGATCTTGGTGACGACGCCAGCGCCGACGGTGCGGCCGCCTTCGCGGATGGCGAAGCGCAGGCCATCTTCGACGGCGACGGGCTGGATGAGTTCAACTTCCATGGTGATGTTGTCACCAGGCATCGCCATCTCCATCCCCTCGGGCAGCTT
>JBPPMX010000175.1:0-5203 GCA_051306275.1 Tepidiformaceae bacterium | reverse complement strand
GCCGAAGAGTACGCTCCCCCGGTGGGCCTGGGTGCAGGGCCACCGCCATCTACCACTATCCGGCCGCGAAACCCAATTCCTTACTCAGCTGGCGGTAAGCCACCGAAGTCGCGCTCCTCAGGCGGAAAGGGCGGCATGCCATCGATGTACCGCCGCCACCGCATGCTTGCCTACTGGTACATCCCCATCGCGATCCTCCTCGCCGTCGGCGTCGCGTGGGGTGTTGTTGCGGTCGGTGACCAATTCTTCGGCGGCGACGACACCCCGGCCGCGCCCGGAACAACCCCCACCGCGACCACTACCCAGCCCGCAGGCGCCGCTACGAACGGCCCGACTCAGCAGTTGACGCCGGGTGCCGGGACTTCCACAACCCGGCCTGCGACCACCACGACCCCCTCCTCCGGTGTGGGCGGCCCCCCCGCCGTCGGCGACGCCGCCGTCGTCGACACTGACGATGGTGAGTGCCTGAACATCCGCACGGGTGCAGGCTCGTCAAACGCCGCCGTCGACTGCCTCGCGGTCGGGACCGAAGTCACGGTCATCGAAGGCCCGGAAGCCGCGGGCGGCCTCGACTGGGTACGCGTCACGTCCGAGGACGGCCACGACGGCTGGGTCGCCCTCCAGTACCTCGAAAAGAAGTAGGCCCGGTTAGCTGAGCATCCGTCGCAGCGTCGCCATCTCGACCGCGGCGCGCGCCGCCTCCTCGCCCTTGTGACCCTCCTTGCCCCCCGCCCGGTCCATCGCCTGCTCAACCGTGTCGACCGTGAGAACGCCGAAGATGCACGGCACCCCGGTGTCCATCGCCGCGCGCGCAAGCCCTTCGGCTGCGCCACCGGCGACGTATTCGAAGTGCGCTGTGTCGCCACGGATCACCGCGCCGATGCCGACTACAGCGTCATACCGGCCGCTCGCGGCCGCCCACTTCGCCGCCGTTGGCACTTCGAACGCGCCCGGCACCCACGCCACCGTTACGTCGTCGTCCGCGACCCCGGCCGCATGAAGCGCGTGAAGCGCCCCTTCCAGCAGCTTGCCGGTGACGAAGCTGTTGAACCGCGCAACCACGCACGCCACCCGCAACCCGGCCCCGTCGAGCGTCCCTTCGATCTCCGGCATCTACTTGCCCTCCGCGGCGGCGTCCATCCCCGCGAGGAGGTGCCCCATCCGCTTCCGCTTCGTGTCCAGGTAGCGGATGTTGAATGCGTTCGGCACCGTTTCGATCGGGATGCGTTCGACGACCTCCAGCCCGTAGGCTTCGAGGCCAGCCCGCTTCGCCGGGTTGTTCGTCAGAAGCCGCATCTTCTTCACACCGAGGTCCACCAGGATCTGCATCCCGATCCCGTAGTCGCGCCGGTCCGCCGGGAACCCCAGCGCGATGTTCGCGTCCACTGTGTCCATCCCCTGGTCCTGGAGTTCGTACGCCCGCAGTTTGTTGTGCAGCCCGATTCCGCGCCCCTCCTGCCGCATGTACAGGAAGATCCCGCCCTCTTCCGCGATGATCTGCATCGCTCGCTCCTTCTGCTCACCACAGTCGCACCGCATCGAGCTGAAGACGTCACCCGTGACGCACTGGTCGTGTACCCGCACGAGCACCGGCTTCTCGGGGTCGATTTCGCCGCGCACGAGCGCCACGTGCTCATCCACCTCGTTCAGAGCCTTGTACGCGACGATCGTCCAGTCGCCGCTCGGCGTCGGGAGCGCCGTCTCCGCAACGCGATGCACCAACCGCTCATGCCGCAGCCGGTACTTGATCATCTCGGCGACCGTCACGATTTTCAGGCCGTGGCGGCGAGCGAACCGCTTCAGGTCCGGCATCCGTGCCATCTCGCCGTCGCCCTTCATGATTTCGCACAGCACACCCGATGGCACGAGCCCCGACATCTTCGCCAGGTCGACTGCCGCCTCGGTCTGCCCCGCCCGCACGAGTACCCCGCCATTCCGTGCCCGCAACGGGAACATATGTCCCGGGCGCACGAGGTCTTCCGGCCCAGAGTTCGGGTCGATCAGCACATGCACCGTCCGCGCCCGGTCCGCCGCCGATATCCCGGTCGTCACCCCGGTTCGCGCCTCCACCGACACCGTGAACGGCGTTCCGAACTGCGAGCTGTTGTCGTCCGACATCATCGGCAGCTTCAGTTGCGCCACCCGCTCTTCGGTCAGCGATACGCAGATCAGCCCCCGCCCGTACTTCGCCATGAAGTTGATCGCCTCGGGCGTCACGAACTGCGCAGCCATCACGAGGTCGCCTTCGTTCTCCCGGTCCTCGTCGTCCGTGATGATCACGAACCGCCCGTTCCGGTACTCCTCGATTGCCTCCGGCACGCTTACCAGGACGTTATCGCGCTCAGTCACGCTGCATGCCCTCCTCGACGAACTGCTGCACATATCGCGCAATGATGTCCGTCTCCAGGTTGATCCGGTCGCCCGGTTTGCGGTGGATGAGGTTCGTGTGCTCCTGCGTGTACTGCACCAGCGAAACCGAGAACGACGTCTCGTCCTTCGCCACGATCGTCAGGCTGATCCCGTCGATGCACACCGGCCCCTTCACCACCATGAAGCGCAACAACTCCACCGGGGTGGTAAAGCGCGCGATGATCGCGTCTCCCTCCGGCGTCAGCGAATGGAGCGTTCCCACGCCCTCAACCACCCCGCGGACTATGTGGCCGCTCAGGCGGTCCATCGGCCGGCACGAGCGTTCGAGGTTCACCGCGTCGCCCGGCTTCAGCTCGCCCAGGTTGCTCCGGCGGTATGTCTCCGGCATCAGGTGCGCGAAGAATGCGTCGCCATCGATCTCCGCGACCGTCAGGTCGACGCCGTTGATCGCGATCGAATCCCCGAGGTTCGCATCCGAAAGCACATGTGGGGCGCGAATCCGCAGGGAGCCGTGCTCCGCTGCAGTGATCGTTCCAACTTCCTCAATGATCCCGGTGAACATCTACGGCCGCACCGTTCTCGGCCGGCCGGCTCGAAAGCTCTGCTCGTTCACACACACTGCCCCTTTCCTGGTCGGACGCGGGGCAGGGGAAAGCACAGCTACGGCGTCGCGTACGTCGCGATCGCCGGGCTATGTTCTCTCCCATCCGGACTCTAACCGTCGGCCCCGGATTTCCACCGGGTCGGCCCCACGCCCTTTTCAGGGCACGGGGTTCGCGGGCTTTAACCGCCGGTGAGGATTTACACCTCGCCCCGAGAACATCTATGGAATCCTTCACGCGTGGGGGAGTGATTGTCAAGCGGCACTGGCTCGAGAGGCCCGCAAACCTATACTCGCACCTGTGAGCTTCCACACCGGCGCGTTGTCCTGGGCTCTCGCGACCGTCCTCGGTATCGCCTTCCTCGTCCTCGCATCCTGCGGTGGCGACGACGATGCGCCCTCGACCACCGCTGTCGCCGATATCCCCACGAACCCCGACGTCCTCGGTACGCTCATCGTCGCGGACTATCGCGCGATGCTCGAAGAGCTCTTCACCTTCATCAACGGGCTCCCGCCTGCCGCTGGCATCGCCGGCGATGTCGCCGCCCTCAAGGCACGCTACATCGAACGATTCGTCGAATACGGCACGTCCGCGAGGACATGAGCACGCAGGATCGAGCGCTCGTTTCCTCCGCCGCCGTGCGTGAGCTCGCCGCACTTCCGGCCAGCTTCCAGAAGCCACTGATCGACGCCAATGCGCACTACAACGGCGTGAGCGACGACCCCAGCCGTGCGCTCGCCAGCGAACTCGCCTCGATGAACGTCCTCACCCGATACGCTTTCTTCGAGCTCCTCAAGCAGCAGGTCCCCGCCGAAGCCGAGCGCCTCGGCATCGACTGATGTAGTTCCCACCAGGGTTGTTTACAGGCGGGAGGCCGGCGGCAGGTTGCCGATGGCAGTGTGTGGGCGGGCGAAGTTGTAGTCGACGAGGAAGCTCTCGAGGGCTTCGACGCGCTCGCGGTTTGAGGTGTACGGGCGGCGGTACGCCCACTCGCGCTGGAGGGTCTTGATGAAGGCTTCGGCTTTACCGTTGGTCTGGGGACGGAAGGGACGGGTCTTCTTCAGGGTGATGCTGTGCTCGCTGGCGATGTCCTGGAAGGGAAATGAGCGGTAGTTGCCGCCGTTGTCGGTAAGGACACGCTCGACGCGGATGCCGCGTTGGGCAAGGGACAGGACCATGCGCTCCAGGAAGCCAGCGGTGGTCAGGCCGCGCTCGTCTGGGAGGCACTCGACGTAGGCGAAGCGGCTGTGGTCGTCGATGGCCACGTGGATGTAGTCGTGGCCACGCTTGGGGCCGGGCCGCTTCCTCCCGGCTCCGCCCGTCTCGGCGAAGCCCGGGTCGAAGCGTTTCCCGCCACCCTCAGGGATACGCCCGAGCCGCTTCACATCGAGATGGACGAGGGCCCCTGGGTGGTCACGTTCGTAGCGGATGACCGACCTGGTGGTGCGGTCGAGACGGGCGAGGACGGAAAGGCCAGCGCGCCGGAGGACCCCGTAGACGGTCGAGCGGGCTATCCCCAGTTCGTAGGCCAGCCGGTGTGGTCCTGCCCCCAGTTCCCGCCGCAGCGAGCAGATCGCCTCCACCACCGTCTCCCCGAGGGCGTGGGGCAACCGCCTGGCACGGCTCGTGCGGTCACGCAGCCCCGCCACCCCTTCTTCCCGGTAACGCTTGGCCCACTTGGCGACCGTGCTGCGCGAGACGCCCTGCATCTCGGCGACCTCGGCCTGGGTGTATCCGGCTTCCAGCCGCCCCACGAGGAGCAGCCTGCCTGCTTCGGTGAGCTTGGCGTTAGGATGGGACATCGGGGCCTCCGTTGGTCTTGGTCTTGCAACCTCAAACCAACGGTGTGCCCCTCTCTCAGTCAACTATCTGTCTAAGCTGATGAGCTAATCCTGTCCACAACGCTCGTGGGAACTACAACTAGAGCGCGTCGACCAACATTCGCTCCGCTCGTCGTCGGCACACCCTGGGCCCATCTACCCGCCCGCTTTCCGCCGATCCTCCTCCAGCCACGCCCGGTCGTTCAGTGCCATCAGCCCGCCAGAGACCAGGGAGTGTCCCCCCAGTATGACCAGCCCCGGGGATTCCAGGGCGCCCAGGGTGAGCTCTCGCAGGAACGGCTCGTCCACCGCGTCCGGGTTCAGCATGTCCGATCGGAACCGGTCTTCCCGCGAAGCCTCCACCCCGAAATGCGCCTCGAGCACGCGGGTGTCGAGCACCAGTGCGTCCCC
>JBPPMX010000174.1:0-7673 GCA_051306275.1 Tepidiformaceae bacterium | reverse complement strand
GGTAGTTGGGAAACGTATACGTCACGATGTTGTTCTCGGCGGGAGCGTCCTTCGTGAACACAATGTTCGGTCCAGGCTCGGCTTCGAGCTGTTCTCGACGGTACTGAAGCTTCACGCCAGCGATCAGAAATAGGCCGCCGAGGAGAACCGACAGGACTAGCGCGAAGCGGATGGGAGACCAATCAGACACCTCAAGCCCCCCAATCCACCCAGCGGTACCAGACGCCCCCGCGACAATGAGCAGGGTGGCGGTGACCTGTCTCCAGCTTTCCCAGTCGGGCACCGAGCGGGTGGGTTGGAATGCAAAAAGGAGGAACCTAAGGGCAACCATCATCGGCTCCAGCCCGCGGGGCAGCTGTGGGAATCATAGCGACGGCACAGTTCATGGCGCGGGCGTTGCCTCGACCGCGCCGGGCGGCGGGGTGAACTCGAAGGTGGAGTCGGGCGGGTCGTCCGGGAGGCGGAGTTCGCGGACCTCGGCGGTGTACTGCGCGAGGCTCCCGGCGTCGAGCTCGGCTTTCAGGACTAGGCCGGACTGCGGGTCGAACCAGAGGCGGCCAACGCCCACGCCCTGCGGTGGTTCGTCGTTCGTCTGCTCCATCCCGGTCGGGGCGAACTCGATGATAGTCACCGTGCGACCGAGGACCGTGTCTTCGCCGAGGACTTCGACATAGCCATCGTCGCCAGCGCGCTCGCGGAGGAACTCCAGCAGGCCAGCTTCGGTGCGACCCGGCGCGGGCCCGACGAGTGCGGACGTGAAGGGTAGCCACGGGAGGTCATCCGGCCGGCCCTCGGTCGGGAAGGGCCCACGCTGGAAGGTGTTGGTTTCTGGGTCGTAGCTGGCAATCTGATCGTCCTCAAGCACCACGACGAACACCGGCCCCACACTCCCGGGTGCAATCGCCTCGATCTCCACCCGGACATGCGACGAATCGCGGTACCAGTAGCGGACGAGGCTCTGCGTAAGCTCGGACTCATCGGGAGGCAGGGTCGTCCCGATGGTCGCTGACTCGTCGAGCACGGTGAGGGCAACTTCGATGTAGAAGCTGTCGGGGTAGTCGTCGTCGTCGTCACGCGAGAGCCACCAGCCCGCGGCGACCAGCACGAGCGCGAAGGCGATGACGATGGGGACGAGCGCGGCGGCGCGGTGACGTGTCATTCGTCGCCGAACTCGACGACTTCGGCGCCTTCGGGTGGGACGAAGGTGAAGAGAGCGTCGTCGAACTCCTGGTCGAGGCGCAGCACGAGGATCTCGGAGATGGTGCGGATGCCCTGGAGTGTCTCGACATCGGCCTTGAGGACGAAGCGCGACTCCTCGTCGTACCAGAGCGTGCCCGAGCGCAGGCCGATCGCGGTCTCGGAGACGGGCAGGGGCGGGTCGGCGCCGAACTCGATGACGGTGACGGTCTTGCCGTCGAGGGATTCGGTGCCGGTGACCTCGACGATGGCGTCGTCGCCCAAGGCGTCGCGGAGACGGGAGAGGAGGTCATCGAGCGACATGGGGCGGAAGCCTAGCGGCGATTGCGCGGTGAGGGGCGACTCCGCGCGGGCAGCCTCCTCCGCATCGAGCGAGGTCCGGCTGTAGAAATCGGTGCCTTCCTCATGAGACCAGCCGTACTCGCCGTTGCGCACCAGGAGCGAGCGGATCGTCGGCTCGCCGGGCGCCCGTGTCTCCGATTCCGTGCGAGTGTGGCGAGAATCACGCACCCATTCGGCACTGATGATCACGCCCGGTGCATCGGCTGTACCGATGGACCCGAGCGATTGGGGCGCATCCGGGCCAGCCCAGGCGGTGATGCGCATCTCGCGGTAGTAGTCACCGACTGAGGCAGCGCCGGACGCGTCGTCACGGGCGAGCCACCAGGCGCCGCCGGCGGCGAGTGCGAGCGCGGCGAGCGCCGCGATGAGGACGGGGAGTCGCCGGATGCCGCTCATGCAGGCACGATAGCACTCGTACACACGTCCTGCATGTGATCCGTGCATTGTGCGCCGGACACTTCGCCTGGACAGCGGATGAAATGTGTGCGCGGAGTCGGCATACTGCATCGCCAAACCGGCGATGGAGGGCACGCACATGGGGATCACCGGCATCAACTACTTCTCGGTCGCCGTGAACGACATCGAGGCGGCGGCGGCGCGCTACGAAAAGCAGTTCGGGCTGAAGCGCCGCACCGAGTACGAAGACACGCGCTGGGGCTTCCGCAACTGCATGATCGGGAACGACGAGCAGAACTTCATCGAGCTCATCACGCCCACCCGGGACGACAGCGCGCTGGCCCGCTTCATGAAGATGCGCGAAGGGCCCGCCTATCCCGGCGGCGAAGGCATCTACCTCGTCGGGATGCGCGTGGGCGACCTGATGGAGCAGGTCGACCGGGCGAAGGCGGGCGGGGCGAGGGTGACACTCGAGGAGGAGTCGCCGAACCTGGCGTGGATCCACCCGGCGCTGAACGGCAACGTCATGCTCGAATTCGGGCTGCCCCCCGCGGAGGAGTAGCGCCTCGCCGTTGACCCGCGGCGCGGCTCGCGACACACTCGGCTGACATCCGCCAGGGGGCACCGCCGTGTACGACCTTGCAGAGGTGCGGGTGCGCCTCGACCAGATGACCGGGCGCATCATCAGCCGGCTGAAGGACCGCTCGCGCTTCCCCGCGAACCCGGCGGTCTACCGCCCGGATGGGGTGCCGATCGCGGGCCGCAGCGGCATCTCATTCCTCGAGTTCTCGCTGGAGGGGCTGGAGAACTACCACGCCTCGCTCGGGCGCTTCGCCTTCCCGGACCAGTACCCGCTGCTCAAGAAAGAGCATGATGCCTCGCCCGCCCAGCGCACGATCGAGACGGACGCGACGCCGCGGATCGAGATCAGCATCACGGGCGACCTCGTGCCGTTCTACATCCGGATGGTCGACGAGCTGTGTGCCCCGGGCGACGACCCCGGCACCTTCGGCGAGACCGTGTACGTTGATGCGGACCTGCTGAATCTGATCCACGAGCGGATCAACATCGGCCGTCACATCGCCGCAGCGAAGGCCGGGAGCAACCCGGAACTCGAAGCGATCATCGACGACTCCGACGCGCTCTCCGAAGCGCTGCGCGACCGCGCCCGCGAAGCCGTCCTCCTCAGCTCGGTCGAAGCGACCGCGGTCCGCTACGAACTCGACCCCGTCATCGCCCGGCGCGTCTTCGAATGGATCGTGGACGAAACGCTGGCGCTCGAGGTGTGGTACCTGCAGGGCATGGCGAAAGAAGCGGGGCTGTCCGCGCTGCGGGCGTAGGGGCGGTCAGGGGCCGGAGGCGGGCATCGTCGGGAGTGGGACTTCCGTCGGGCGCTCGACACCATCGGAAACGGTCATCGACTTGGCGACGCGCACGAGCTCCTCGATGGAGAGGCCACGCGCTTCGAGATGGATCGAAACGCCGTCGCGTTCCCAGGCGAGGTGGTCGACGTCGCCCTGCGGCTGCCAGTACGCCCGTTCAGCGCCGAGCGAGACGCGGGTGCCCTGCGCGAGCTCGTCAGGCAGCCCACTCTCGCGACGCCTCTGGTGGATGCGGAGGTAGGTGGAGGTGTCTGCTGTCGCGGCCGGGGTCAGGAGCACATCAAATCCACCGCGCACGCCGTTCGGAATTCCGGTTCCGCCGGCGAGGACAGCCATACCCGCCGGCAGGTAGGCCGGACTGAACATCCCCGGAGGGGCCACAATCGGCTGCCCGCGCACGATCCAGAACATTGACTCCGAATCCAACACACGCGTTTGTGGCATTACCACTGAACCCTCGGGCGGATCGAATTCGAACTGCCCCCAGTCGACATCCACGTCGAACTCCAGGCCTTCGACCCGGGTGATCCGCGTTCGCGAGTCCATCTCTTGAACGCGCTGCAGGACGAACATCGTTTCGGGGTCCACCCACAGTAGGACGGTTTCCTGGTCGAAAACCTCACCCCGACCTCCCGTAACCTCAACCGTCGGGCCGTACTCGATGACTGTGACCTCGCGGCCAAGCATCGTCTCTTCACGGACGACGCGGACTTCGTCGTAGCCATCGCGGAGTTCCAGGAGGAGGTCGTCGAGCGTGGTATGCGGGAGTGGGCCAACCTCGCCGAAGCCACCGTAGTAACCGGAGTAGGTCTCGTTTTCTGCGATGACCGTCTCCATGTACTCGTTGAAGTCCGCCTCCCAATACCAGACGGACGTTCCATCAGCCACCCACCTGGCATAGAGCCCCTCATCGAGGAACGGGATCTCCGTGCGCAGTTCCGTGTAAGTGTGGGTTTTGTCGCCCACGATGACAGTCGCCCTCTGGACGGTGCGATCTGGCACCGACCAGGGCATGAGGTTGCCACCAGCGGGATCGCGGCGAGCCTCCGTGATGGTGGTCGTGGTGTATTCCATCGTGAACGCGCCCGGGCCGGTCTGCGCATCCGAACTCCGCGAGCCGAAGGCGCTGACGGCGAGCACCACGCCGGCCACCGCCCCCGCGCCGATGGCAAGTTTCCCGAGCGGGAGCGCCCCCAGCGCGCGGGACAGGCCACGCCCGATGGCGCCGACACGGCGCTTCCGCCAGCGCCAGTACTCGGCGGCTTCTTCGCGCGTCGCCAGCCCAAGCTTCGAGAGGATCTCGCTGACGTTCCACTTCGCGCCGTCGAGGGTGATCCCCAGCGCCTCGCCGATCTCCCCGTTCGTCTTCCCTTTGACGATGAGGTCCAGTACGCGCCGCTGGCGAGGCGTCAGTTCCGCCTCGCTCTCCGCCGCCCGCTCAAACCGCTCGATCTGTGCCTGGCTCGCATCCATAGCGCGAACCTAACGATCGTTGAGGGAAAAGTCACTACCCGATGGAGCAGATTTCGCACCGTCATTTCACGGTGCTTTACGCCCGCCGGGCGCGGCCGCCGAAGGAGATGCGAATTCGCTCAAGCGTGCGGAGCGTGTGGACGAGCACGACGATCCCGGCGACCTGGGTACGGACCCAGGGGGTCTCGTTAGCGCCTGGTTCGCGGAGGACGTGGTAGGCCCAGGGCAGGCGCTGGACGATCTCCCAGTGGACGATCTCGCGGACGAGCGCGAACCGCTTGCGGCCACCGTCGATGCGGTTGCGGCGGGTTTGTGCGCCGCCGGCAATGCGCAGCTCACGTCTCACTATCGACCGGATGGTCGGGCGGACCTGGTGGTAGACGTGCACGCTCGTGTCGAAGTGGGTGGGCACCCCGCGTTCGTGAGCGCTGCGGCCCCATGCCCAATCGCCGCCGCTGAAGAGCGTCTCGTCGAACAGGCCGATTCGGTCGAAGGCTTCGCGGCGGACGAACAGGTTCGCGGTCGCGCCGAAGGCCACGCCATCCTGGTTGCCGCGAAAGGAGAAGATCGCGGAGTAGGCGTAGGTCGCGGGACGGACGCCGGGTGGACGCTCCGGCGCGATGGTGATCCCGCCCGCGACGATGCCCGCGGAATCGGCGAGCGCCGCAACGCCGCGCTCGATCCAGTCGAGGTCCGGGAGGCAGTCATCGTCGGTGAAGGCGAGGATCTCGCCGCGGGTCTCACGTATGGCGGCGTTCCGCGCGGTGTAGCTGCCGGGCCGTGGTTCGCACAGGACGACGATGTCGCGGCCGCCGACAATCGCTTCGAGCGTCGGCGCGCCGTTGTCGACGACGACGACCTCGTAGCGGTCGCGCGGGTAGGTCTGGGCCATCAGCTGGTCGAGGCAGTCGCCGAGGTCAGGCGCGGCGCCGTAGACGGGGATGACCACGGAAACGAACGGCGCTGGCTGCGGCTGCATCGCCCGATGGTACTGCTAGGGCGCCTCGTGAATCGCGAACATGAGCGGGAAGAGGCGCTGGAACTCGGCGAGGTCGACGTTCCAGAGGGTCGCGGTGACGCGGATGGTGCTCACGCCGGCCGCCTCGCCGTCGATCATCCAGGAGACGAGGAGCTTGTTGTCTCCGGCATCGTGTACGCGCGCTTCGTAGCGATCGACCATGAGCACGGGGGCTGATGCGAAGATCGGGTCGAGCCCCTCGGCCGGGTACTCCTGGGTGAGCCAGAGGGTCGAGACAGAGAGTGCGCTGCCGAGGCTGTAGCTGTATATGTAGGGGAAGGTCAGGGCGCCGTTGTCCTCAGGCGCGCCCGGCGTCGCCTCGGCGGAGGAGAGCCGCCAGCCGTCGGGTTGGCCGATCGGGACGTAGGTGCCGGGTTCCTCCAGGAAGGCGAGCTCGGTCTGGGTACCGTCGTCGAGTGCGAACACGATCTGAGCGGAGTTCGACGCCGGGCGGACTTCGGCGTCCGGCGGGACATCGAGCGTAAAGAGCGCATCGTCCATCGCGCCGTCGAGCACGAGCCGCGTGACTTCGAAGCTGTTCGTGTGACCAGAACTCCAGGCGGACTCGGACTTGAGGACTAGGCCGAGTGCTTCGTCGAACCAGATGCGTCCCGTTTCTTCGATGACCGTGGGCTCGCCGGGCTCGGGCATCCCATCGCGCACGAACGCGTAGGAGACAACTGCGACCGTCCGATCGAGAAGGGTGGCTGCCCCCTCGATGGCCACGACCGTGTCCGGGTAGCTGCGCCCACGGATGCCCTGCACGACGTCCGCAAGCGTCGCGCCGATCGGGACGCGGGCGAACGAATCTCCCGCGCAGAACGGAGGGGCTGTGGCCGCTTCGTGTTCTGTGAGGCGTGTGCCGGGGCTGCCCGGGCCCGACCCGAAATCTCGTTGGGTTGCAGTCAGGCGGCGGGCGAGGCCGTCCGCGATCACCGTCGTTGTAGTCAGGGTGACCTCGGGGCCTTGCTGCTCGGCTGGCGCGACAAGCAGGCTTTCGCAGCGTTCGAGGCCGGGGGCGGCGTGCCAGGTATGCCGGGCCTCGGTGTGCCCGGTGTGGTTCGGGTAGGGATTCGTCGAGACGAGAACGGCTTCGAACTCGATGGAACCGGGGCGCGGCTGGAGGGTGGCTTCGTCGGCGTCGTCCCTGTCGTCCGGCTCATCGACGATTGCGGAAGGCGAGGAGATGTCGTCACCCAGCCCCGCGGCGCTGGCGAAGACGCCGAACCCGGCTATCGCGAGCGCGGCGACGCCGGCGGCACCAGTAGCCCATCCGAGCGCCGGGAGGCCGATGAGCCCGCGGGCCATGCTTGCCAACCGGCGGGACCGGCGGTTCCGCCACCGCCAGTAGTCCGCCGCCTCATCGCGGTCGGCGAGCCCGAGCTTGGTCAGGATCTCGCTGACGTTCCATTTCGCGCCGTCGAGCGTCATTCCGAGTTCGGTCGCGATCTCGCCGTTCGTGCGCCCGGCGACGATGAGGTCGAGCACCTGCTTCTGGCGCTGAGTCAGCTGGCGCTCGAAGTGCGATGCGCGTTCGAACTGGTCGGGTGTGCGTGCCGCTTCCATACCTGGAAGCTACCACCGGATCGGCGCCGGTCACTACCCTATGCGCAACATCTCATGTTGTCGTAATCCGCAGGCGGGCGAGCTTCAACGCCCCCTTAACGCAGGCTCCATGTGCCCCGCGTCAAACAGCGTTTGACTATCAGGTCTGTCACCGTCGATAGTTCGCATTGGCGGGCGTGTATCGCGCCGTCCGGAGGGGGACCGTGGCCAGCGACGCAGCGGCAGCGCAGCTTCCGGGAGCGCCAGTCCAGCGCGGGGTGCGCGGCTGGTTCACCCGGACGTTCGAAAGCATGAGCAAC
>JBPPMX010000173.1:0-2515 GCA_051306275.1 Tepidiformaceae bacterium | reverse complement strand
CCCCCACGCTACTGGCCGGAATTCCCCGACCCCGAACTCGTCCGGACGCAGGAATGCCACATAACGGCGCCCCTCCAGCATATGCCGCCCCTCCGCCGACATCGCGGGCTGGCACCCGTCGCTACTATCGACATCCGATATCCATCGCGGATTCACGCTCACGGTCGTCGTCGCGACCGTCCCCGCCAGCACTTCCCGGACCTCGACCACGGGCGCGTCGCCCATCGCGTCCACCACCTCCACGATCGCCACCACCGTCGCCAGGCTCGCGAACTGACCGAATCGCTCGCTCTCGATCGGGCTTACCCCGCACCCCAACGCAACCTCAAGCTCCTGGCTCCCGCTCCCCACCACCGCCTCACCGGCCACCGCACGCACATCATCCAGCGACGGCGCGACGAACTCCGGCTGCCCGAAGTCCGCACGCATCGGCGCAAACTCATCGGCCGGCGCCGGGAACGCCGCATAACTCAGCCATCCCACCTGCCACAACCCATCCACCTCCTTCTCCAGGAACAAAACGGACCGCTCGCCTTCGCTGAACCGGTATCCGCCATGGAACGGCTCGTCGTACGGACTGCACGCCATCTGCGTGTACGTCCCCCGGTTATCGACCACGAACCGCTCCCCCACCTCTGCTCCCTTCAGCGCCTCATCCACCTCGAACACCGCCTCCCGCTCGCTCGATTCCACCCACGTCCCCACCGCCACCACCGCGTTCCGCTCCACCGTGTCCGCCGCGTACAGCCCCGTGAAGGTCGCGATCGAACATGCCCGCGCCGAATCCGGCCCACCGGCCACCACACCCGCAGCCACGCTCCCAACAACCATCACAACCGCGAGCATTAACCTGCGCATACCCATCCAACGCCAAAGACTCTACTCCGGTTCCCCGGAGTCGCGGTCTCCCCGTGGCCGCGGGCCGCCGCACCCACGCCGGGCGCGCCCCCGTAGCCGCGGCCCACTGCGGCCGCTGATGGCTCACCTTCGCCCCGGCAGCCGTTAACTCCGCCCTCTCACTCCGCTGGCAGTGGGAACAGCGGCGGCAGCAGCCACGAATCCACCGACCGCGCATACCTCACCACCTCCGGCGTCGGACAACTCCCTCCTCCCGCAATCCCTGCCACTCCGCTTTCCGTCAGCGCCACGGTTAACAGCCGCTCTCCACTCGTAAACAGCGCGAGGTAGCGCAACCCCCCGAACTCCGGCTCCGTCACCTCCGCGACGGCATACAACCACACCGTTTGCAACGCGGTTCCCTCTAAGGGGAGTCCGCCACCAACTCCTATCCCGACGAGTTGATCAGGGCACGAGCCATAGAGGTACGCGGGGATCAGTGTGCCCTGGACTTGGCCGACTCCGCAGATCACCGGCGGTATCAGTGAGGCTCCGGCTGCGCTCACACACGGTGCCAGCACCGTGTCGGCCAGCGAGTTCACGCTCTCGCCGCGCGCGAATGTGTGGATCGCGTCGTCCACCGCCCCAATTCCGGTCGTTGCATCGTCCTGGTGCGTCCACTGCGGGCGGTCCTGTTCGACGAATCTTCGTAAGTCGGGGTTCCAGCGGACAGCACTGTTCGCGTCCGAAGAGAAGTAAGCGAGCAGACTCGCCGCCTGCGTCGGTGTCAATCCACTCGTGTTGTCGAAGACCCAGAGGTAGTACGCCGCAGCTTCCCCCGAGTCCAGCGTCTCCTGCCACGCCAGTCCCGTCGACGCTGCCGTTCGCACCATGACCCCCGGCCCAGGAAGGAAGTCCACCCGCTCCGCGCTCGTCCCCACGATCACCGGCGGACTGTGGATCGTCGTTGAACGGTAGATCTGCAACGCCGGGCCGCTCACGACCTCGCCACGCATGAACAGGTACATCTGGCCCGCGTATCTGGCATCCTCGAACGCCTGCTGGTTGTACGGACCCGGGGGTACGTCCAGTTCGTAGCTCGTCGCGCCCTCTGGAACGGTTCCAAGCGACTGGACGCATGCAGGCGGTGCTGCTGGTTCGATGCTCGGGGGCACCACGACGAAACCCGCTATGAGGTTCTCGGGATCGCAGGGGCTACTCGGCGGCGCGGGGCTATCGGGTTCACGCCACGCGAGGACGGCGAGAACGACCAGCCCGCCGGCGATTCCGGCGGCGACTGCGCCGCCCGCGATCCGTAGCAGAAGTCCGATTCGCAGGCCCCTTGCCCGTCGCAGACGGCGCGTGAACGCTTGGTGGGAGTGCCACAGCTCCGCAGCATCCTCTCGGCGTTCCACCTGCAGGCGGGACAACACCTCGCTGACATGCCACTTCGCGCCGTTCAGGCTGATCCCGAGCCGTTCCCCGATCTCCGGGTTCGTGAGCCCTGCAGCGATCATCTGGAGCACTTCCCGCTGACGATCGGTAAGGTCATCGACCGGATCGCTGCTCGCGGGCGCCTGATGCCGTGCGGGTCGTCCCATGCCCGGGAGACTACGCCCTCGGACCCCGAGTTTTCCCTACCCGATACGGGTCATAACAGATTAGGATGCCTTCCCCC
>JBPPMX010000172.1:0-4286 GCA_051306275.1 Tepidiformaceae bacterium | reverse complement strand
GCCGGATAGAACAGAACGCCTGTTCCACGCGGAGGGGAAACGGTAGGATAAGGGCCAATGCGCGTTATCCATTTCGCGGACCTGCACATCGGCGTGGAGATGTATGGACGCCCGCTCCCGGAGAAGGGGTGGAATTCGCGCGTGCAGGATTTCCTCGACGCATTCGACTTCATGGTCGACTACGCAGTCGCAGAAGGCGTGGACGCCGTGATCTTCGCGGGGGACGCGTACAAAGCACGTGAACCCACGCAAACACAACAACGGGAGTTCGCGCAGCGCATCCGGCGGTTGAGCGACGCGGGGATCGCCACGTTCCTGCTGGTGGGGAACCACGACCTGCCGAACGCGGAGGGGCGCGCGCATACGCTCGAGATCTACCGGACGCTCGATGTCCCGAACGTGGTGGTGGGCGACGATAGCTGGTTTGGGTCGCGCGGGTTCGAGCCGCAGGTGCTGGAGACGAAGTCGGGGCTGCTTCAGGTGGCGTTCCTGCCGTGGCCGCAGGTGAGCCGGCTGGTGGGCGCGAGCGCGGCAGCGGGCGAGATGACGATCGAACAGGTGCACGGGCTGGCGCAGCAGCAGATGACGCGGGTTATCGCGGAGCAGGCGGCGCGGGTCGACCCGGATCTCCCGGCGATCATGACGTCGCACGTCTCGGTGAACGACTTCATCGTGCAGAAGGGGAGCGAGGAGTGGATGACGATCGGGACGGCACCGACGCTGCTCAAGAGTTCGCTGAGCGCCGGAGCGTTCGATTATGTCGCTCTGGGACATCACCATCGGAACACGAGCCTGGAGATGGAGACGCCGTGCTGGTACTCGGGGTCGATGCAGGCGGTGGACTTCGGGGAGGAAGACCAGCCGAAGGGGTTCATGGTGTTCGAAGTTGATGCGGCGAAGCGGCGCGGGAACCGGATCGGCGGGAGCGGGCTCCCGAAGCTGGTCGAGGCACCGTCGCGGCGATTCGTGACGGTGAGCGTGAAGCCGAAGGCGGCCGACCCGACAGCAGAGGTGTGCGCCGCGATCGAGAAGGCGAACGTCGCGGACGCAATCGTGCGGGTTGAGGTCGAGATCGAGGCGGAGCAGTCGCGGCAGTTTCGGCAGCCGGAGGCGCGCCGGATGCTGGAGAGCGCCCACTATCTCGCGGGGATCCGGGTCAAGGTGCCGGACGACACGCGTCTCTCGGTGCCCGCGGGACACATGGTCGATGCGGCTTCGCCGATCGACGCGCTGGAGACCTACTTCAAGACCCGGCAGCAGCTGGATGAGACCCGGCGGGAGCGACTGATGGCGGCCGCGCGCGACCTGATCGCGGAAGTGGAAGACGCGGGGGCAGGCGCTGGCTGACGCGAAGCCGCTGCGTATCGTGCACACGTCGGATGTGCATCTCGGCGCGTTTAGCGGCCGGGAGGCTGGAGTGTGGGAACAGAAGCGTGACCGGATGCACACGGGGTTCCGGGCCGTGGTGGACCTCGCGATACGAGAGGACGCGGGGGCGCTGATCATCGCCGGTGATTTCTTCGACAACGACCGGGTGGGGAGCGACGTGGTGGATTTCGCAATCGCGGAGATCCGGCGGTATGGACGGCCGGCGTTCGTCGTCCCCGGGAACCACGACCCGATGGACCCGGGAAAGCTGTACTGGCGGCGGGACTTCGAGGCGGAGGCGCCGAACCTGCGGATCATCCGGGAGCACGCTGGCGAGGTGTTCGAAGCTGATGCGCTCGACCTCGTGCTGTGGGGACGGGCGTACATCGACACGGACTACCGATTCCGACCGCTCGATGGGCTGCCGGAGCGTTTCGACCGTCGATGGCATGTGGCGATGGCGCACGGACACTTCGTCCCCGATGGGGAGAGGAACGACCGCTCGATGCCGATTCACGAGGAAGAGATCGCGGGGAAGGCCGGGCATTGGGACTACTTCGCGTTCGGCCACTGGGAGGCACACGCAGATGTGAGCACGAGAGGCGCGACCGCGGTTTACTCCGGCGCTCCGGTGGCGCTTTCGGATGCGAATACGAAGTCGGGATGGGCGATGGTGGTGGACTTCAGCGCGGACGGTGTGCGCTGGGAGAAGCACCGGGTCGACCCCGGGAGGCCCGAGTGATCCCGCGGCGGCTACGGCTGCGGAACTTCCTTTCGTATCGGGACTGCACGGTTGACCTGACCGGACTTCACGTCGCGGTGCTTACCGGACGGAATGGCGACGGGAAGTCGGCGTTGCTGGACGCGATGACCTGGGCGCTTTGGGGGCAGGGTCGCGGGAAGTCCGAGGAGGATCGTATCCATCTCGGGCAGCCGGAGATGCAGGTCGAGTTCGAGTTCGAAGTCGATACAGACCGGTTCGTGGTCATCCGGAAGCGAACGCGGGGGAAGAGTTCCGGAGCGCTGAACGCGTTCCATCTGCTGCCAGGCGGCGAACGCGTAACGATCGACGGCGGCACGATGCGGGAGACGCAGCAGGAAATCAACCGGCGGCTGCGGATGGACTACGACACGTTCGTGAACAGCGCCTTCATCGCGCAGGGGCGGTCGAACGAGTTCACGCGGAAAGCGCCGGCAGAGCGGAAGGAGGTCTTCGGGAAGATCCTGGGGCTGGAGTTCTACGAAAAGCTCGCCGATGCGGCTGTGGGGAGGAGGAAGGATTCGCAACTGTTTTTGCGACAGAGCGAGTCGGCGACGACCGAGGCGCAGGGCGAAGTCGAGCGAATTCCGGAGGTGGAGGCGCGGCTGAAAGCCGTCCGCGAGGCGAACGAGCGCCTGGGGCCGGTGATCAAGGAGCTTGAATCGCAGGCGGCGGAGCTGCGAGGGGCGGATGCGGCGTACCGGAAGCTGGAGAGCGACCTCCAGGCCGCGATCGAACGGCACCGGAGGAGCTGCGAGCGGGTGGACGCGTTCGTGGCGCGCATCGCCAAGGCGAAAGGGACGCTGCGTGCGACCGAATCAATCGTTGAGCGTGGCAGGACGATCCGGGAGGCGTTCGCGGAGCTGGGACGGCTGAGGGCGGAGGAGAGCGCGCTGAGCGAGGCGCAGTCGGTAGCGCATCGGCTTGAGCGCGAGCGAGATGAGGCGCTGGGGGCGGTCGAACGGGAGCAGGCACGGCTGGAGTCGCAGCTCGATCAGGCGACGCGGGAGCTCGCGGAGGGCGCGACCCGTGCGGCGACTCTAGCGGAAGCCGAGGCGGGAATCGCCGGGCTGTCGGTCGAACGGACTGCTATCGAAGCGATGCGGACGAAGGCGCGGGAAGCCGCCGCCGCGGAGGGCGAGCTGCGGTCGAGTGCGGCCGGCTTACGCGCGGAAGCAAGGCAGGTGGAGGCGCAGGCGCGGGAACTCAAAGCGAAGGAGTCGCAGCTGGACGGGGCAGCGATGTGCCCCATCTGCCGGAAGCCGCTCGGGCCGGGCGAGGCGGACCATGTGAAGGCAGAGTACCAGGGGCAACGTAAGGCGTTCGGGGCGCGGTTCAAAGCGTGCAACACGAGGGCGGACGAGGAGGAGTCACAGGCAGATGCGCTGAAACAGATGGCGGCGCAGGTGGAGGCAGAGGTGGGAACGCGGGAGAAGCGCCTCCAGGCCCAAGAGCGCGACCTGCACGGGGCGAAGATGGCCGCCGAGGAGGCAGCGGCACGGCTACCAGCGGTGGAAGCGCGGGTGAACGACCTGACCGCGGTGCTGGCGGCAGGCTCGTTCGCAGCAGAGGCGCGGGCGATGGCGTCGGAGGCAGCTGCGAAGCTCGCGCACTGTGCGTACGACGCAGCGAAGCATGGTGAGGTCCGGCGGTGCGTCCGGGAGCTTGCGCCGGCAGCGGATGAGTACCAGGCGCTGGCGAAGGCGGAGACAGAGGCCTCGATGCTTTCGGAGCAGATCAGGCAGGCGTTGGAGCAGAAGGCGGATGCGGAGCGCGAGGCCGAGGCTGCGGAGGTCGAAGTCGCGAAGCAGCGAACGGAACTGGAGCAGGCGGAGGACATCCGGCCGCGACTGGAGGGGATCGAGAGGGACCGTGCTACAGTGCGAGACCAGTCGGCAGCGGCGGCGCGGGCCGAGGGGAGCGCGGAGCAAGAGCTGGCACAGCTCAAGGGCTTGGAGGTGCGGCTGGCGGAGGCGGTGGAACGTGAGCGCGGATTGAAGGACGAGGTTGCGACGTACGACGACCTAGCGAAGGCGTTCGGGCGGAACGGCGTGCAGGCGATGCTCATCGAGCAGTCGCTGCCCCGGGTGGAGCAGCTTGCGAACGAGATGCTGGTGCGGATGACGGGCGGGCGCATCCAGGTGCAGCTAGCGACGCA
>JBPPMX010000171.1:0-19255 GCA_051306275.1 Tepidiformaceae bacterium | reverse complement strand
CCGCGCCGGCGACCGCCTCCAGCACACCGCTTACGTCCAGCAGCGGGTCGGTCGAGTGGATCAGCAATAGCCGCAGCGCCACGCAGATCTGGAACAGCCCTAGAACCTGCCGCAGCCGCATCGCAGGGAGGTGCTGCACGAGTCGTGCCCCCAGGTACGCGCCGGCCATCGACCCTACGAGCAACAACCCTACAAGGCCCCAGGCGATCGCCCCATCGAGCTGGTAGGCCACCGCGCTCGCCGCCGCCGCGAAAATGATGATGACCAGCGATGTCCCGTGTGCGGTGTGCTGCCGCATCTTCAGCAGGCCCGTCATCAGCGGGATGAGGAGAGCGCCCCCACCTACACCGGTCAGCCCCGCGAACCCTCCCCCTGCCACCCCGGTGACGAACAGCCCGGGCTTCCGGGAACCCACTAGACCGGTTCCGGTTCGGGTTTCGGCTTCTGGAGGATCAGCGCGAACAGGATCCCGACGAAGTACAACACCAGCATCGGTCCAGCCACCAGCGCCTGTGTGAGCGGGTCCGGTGTGGGGGTCACCACTGCAGCCACCAGGAACACCGCCACGATCGCGTAGCGCCACATCCCCCAGAGCTGCCCCGCCCGGACCATCCCAAGCCGCGCCATGATCGCGATAACCATCGGCAGCTCGAAGCAGATGCCCACCCAGAACACGATCCGCGTCACGAAGTCGACGTACTGCTTGATCCCTTGGGCGTCGTTGATGTCCTCCCCACCAAGCCCGAGCAGGAATCCCAGCGATCGAGGCAGGATGATCCAGTACGCGAACGACATCCCGAGCAGGAGGAAGGCGACCACGCCCACGAGTCCCGGATACAGGACTTTCTTCTCACGCCCCGTCAGCCCCGGGGTGATAAACGCCAGGATCTCGTAAATCACAATGGGTGAGGCGAGGATCAGCCCGCCGTACATGCCAATCTTGAAAATGACGCTGATGCGGTCAAGTGGCGAGAAGCTCGTGACCGCGAAGTTCGGGATCTCTTCGCGCGCAGGCGCCAGCATCCACCCGAAGATCGCTTCCCAGAAGAAGAAGCATACCGCCACTCCGATCACCACCGCCCCCGCTGACACGATAACCCGGTTCCTGAGCTCCTTCAGGTGCTCAATGAGAGTCATTTCGCCCGGGGCAGGCACGAGAATCTCAGGCGACTGAACGGTTGAATCCTGTGCGGCCACTAGAACACCAGCGGCGGCTGCTTCGCCGCCTCGCTCTCGTCCGTGCTCGCCGCCGCTGCCTTCGAACCGTTACTCGCGCCGTTCCCGTTCGGCGAAGTCAGCTTCGTCGCTTCGGTGATCGGCGCCGTCGCTTCCTTGAGCTCGCGGTTCAGGCTCCGCTCCTGGTCTTTTAGCGCAGTCTTGGTCGTATCGATCTCGCCCTTGATCGTCTTGTACTGGTCCTCGAGGTAGTCAAACTCGTCCCGGAATTCGTCACGCACCGCCCGCGCATACCGCTGCAGCTCGCGCACTGCACGGCCGATCTGGTACGCGATCGCTGGGAGCCGCTCCGGCCCCACGAAAATAAGCGCCAGCACCAGGACGATGATCAGTTCCTGGTAGCCGACCCCGAGGAATTCCAACGGCGTTCCCCCCGAGCCGAGTTCGGGACCCGGCTAGCGGGCCCTAGGCGTCCTCGACCCCGTGGTCCTTCAGGTAGTCTACGGCGTCCTGCACTGTCGCGATCTTTTCCGCGTCTTCATCGCTGATCTCGACAGTCGTCCCGTCCTTCGAAAACTCCTCCTCGAGCGACATAATCAACTCGACAAGGTCAAGCGAATCGGCGTTCAGGTCATCGACGAACGATGCCGCAGGCACCACCTCGTCCTCCTCCACGCCAAGTTGGTCGACCACAATGGCCCGGACACGTTCGAATACTGTGGGCACGCTTTTCACTCCTGGGTTGTTGAGCCGGATTGATCGCCATCGGGCGACTCTTCGCCGATGGTAGCCCGGATTCGTTTACTGATCGTCCCCAATACCCCGTTGACGAAGGCTGGGGAGCTTTCACCACCGTACCGGTGTGCGAGTTCGACGGCCTCGTTCACAACTGCCGCGACTGATGCCGAATTATCGGAGAGCAGTTCCCATACGGCAAGGCGAAGGATGTTCCGGTCCACCACCGCGAGCGTATCGACCGGATATCGCGTCGCCGCCGCCCCGATATGCTCGTCGAGTTCGCCTTTCATCTTGAGCACTCCCTCCACCATCCGCGCTCCGAACCGCTCCATCTTTGCGTCCGCTACGCGAGGATCCTCCTCCGCCACATCCCGCACCCTCCGCTCGTATGCTCCCATCGCATCGTGTTCGGATGCCTCCGATTCGTACAGCGCTTCCAGGACCAGGAATCGGACACGGCGCTGCACGCTGTCCGTCACGCCATCACCATGCCACCGTCGACGTGGATGCACTGCCCCGTAATGTACGAGGCCCCAGGGGACGCCAGGAACGCTACCAGCGGCGCCACCTCTTCCGCCGTCGCGAACCGATCGAGCGGCACCTGCGCCCGCACCGATGCCCGCTGCTCCTCCGTCATGCCCGAGGTGATATCTGTCTCGATGAACCCGGGCGCGATGGCGTTCGCCGTGATCCCACGGGACGCCACCTCGCGCGCCACCGCCCGCGTGAACCCGATGAGTCCCGCCTTAGCAGCCGCGTAGTTCGCCTGTCCCGCGTTGCCCATCACCCCCACCACGCTCGTGATGTTAATGATCCGGCCGCCCTTCGCGCGAAGCATCGGCCGCATCGCAGCCTTCGTCACAAGGAACGCCCCGCGCAGGTTCGTGTTGTGTACGTCGTCCCAGTCCGCCTCGCTCATCCGCATGAGCAACCCATCCCGCGTGATCCCCGCGTTGTTGACCAGGATGTCGATCCCGCCAAACCGTTCTACGGTCGCCTTCACCATCCCCGCCGCCGCATCTGCATTCGAAACGTCGCCGCCGACCGCGAACGCCTCGCCTCCCATCGCCGTAATCTCGGCCACCACCTCGTCCGCACCGGCCTGGCTGGAATTGTAGTTCACGGCCACTCGCGCGCCCTGCGCCGCGAGCTCAAAACATATCGCGCGCCCAATACCGCGCGACCCGCCCGTTACGAGCGCGGCCAGCCCGTCAAGATTTCCCATGGTTGTTGGTCCTTAGAACTCGACGCGCACCGAAGTCGCATCCGTCACATTGATGCAGTTCGACTTCCGTAGCATCCGCTTGATGATCCCGGTCAGCACCCTGCCCGGCCCAACCTCGATGAACGTTTCGACCCCGTGGTTCCCGAGATAGTCCACCGTGTTGCTCCACTGCACAGCCTTGCTGATCTGGTCGACCAGTTCGTTGCGCAGCTCGACCGCCTGGTACATCGGTGTCGCCGTGCAGTTCGCGATAACCGGCACCCCCGGGTCGCTGATCGCCGCGGTAGCTACCGGCTGTATCATCCCGTCGGCCGCAGGCTTCATCAGCGAGCTGTGGAACGCACCGCTCACGCTCAGCGGGATGACCTTCACCGCGCCTCGCGCCTTCGCGTAATCCATCGCACGGACGACAGCTTCACGCCGCCCGCCGATCACGACCTGTCCGGGCGCGTTCACAGTACAAATCTCGGCGCCCGCTTCCCGGCACACATCTTCCACTTCCGTCGTGTCGAGCCCGAGAACCGCCGCCATCGTCCCCGGCGTCGCGTCCCCCGCGGCCTGCATCAATTCGCCTCGAAGGCGCACAAGCTTCACTGCGTCGTCGAACGTCATCGCCTCAGCCGCCACCAGCGCCGAGTACTCGCCGAGCGAATGCCCCGCGACGAATGCCGGGCGCTCCAGCAGCCCCGGGGAAAGCTCCGCGGCAACCTTCAGCAACGCGAGGCTCGTCACGACAATCGCCGGCTGGGAGTTCTTCGTCTGCCGGAGGTCGTCTTCAGGGCCCTCGAAGCACAACTTCGTCAGCTTGAACCCGAGCACCTCGTCCGCGCGGTCGTAAACCTCACGCGCCGTTGGGAACTGCTCGTACAGGTCGAGCCCCATCCCAACGGACTGGGCGCCCTGACCCGGAAACACAAGTGCGCGGTCTGCGCGCACCTGTTCGCCGTACGCCACAAACGGCGCCACAGCCGTTCGCGTCGGTTCTACTCGAGATCCGGCGCCGGCATCGTAATGACTTCCCGGCCCCGATAATTCCCGCATACCGGGCACGCTCGGTGCGCCATCTGCGGGCTCTTGCATGTCGGACACGTGACGACGTGTGGTAGCGCCATCTTGTCGTGGCTGCGCCGTTTGCCCTGGCGCGCCTTGGGGTACTTCCGCTTTGGTAGCGGGGCCATAAAGGTTCTCCTTGATCTCGTTACTGCTCATCGGGCGCGCCTCTCAGTCCGGCGAGCGCTGCCCATCGTGCGTCGATTGGCGCGCGGTCGCAGTCACAAGGTTCGATGCCCAGATCCTGGCCGCATACCGGGCACAAGCCCGGACAGTCTGGACGGCACAACGGCTGTATCGCCGCTGCCATCTCACTATACTGGCGCACCGCTTCCGTAATGTCGATCGTATGCCGGATGTCGATCAGGAACGGTTCCTCGTCCGCTGGAGGCGCCATCCGCGCCCCTGTCACCACGTCCACCTGCTGGTAGAACACTTCCTCGAACGAGATGTGCTCCGGGTACCCGAACGGCGTTGTGCATCGGCTGCATTCCGCCTCAAGCACCACGTCCGCATCGACCGTTACCAGCACGCCGTCCCGCGTCCGCATCAGTCGCGCCGTCCCCTGGCGGACAGGCGGCTCCTGCTCGAGGGCGTACGATCGCGTCGCACCGGTGTGTTCGCGGAGGAGTTGGGAAACGTTGAATTGCATTGGGGTCACCTCGCGACCGGAGGTCACTTCAGTATAGGTCAGCCGCCCGCCTTCGCCACCCCATCGCGGCATAACGGCGAATGCGCGTGAACAGTTACCCGGTTTTTGCGTTCGCCCGTTTACGGCTTCGGCTGAGTTAAGTAGCCTCTTCTCAGAAGGTTCGCCGTATTCATGAGTCAGGTCCTCGACCTCGTCACACTCCAGTCCATCGACGACGCGATCGCGTCAGCCGAAGCCTCCATCGCCAGCGCCGAAGCCCGCATCGCGTCTGACAATCTCGTCGACGATGCCCGTGCCGCTGTCGAAGCCGCCGAAGAAGCACACCGCGCGGACATCCGCGAGCAGAAACGCCTCGAGGCCGAGATCGCCCGCCTGAACGACCGCATCGTCCCTGAAGAAAAGCGCCTTTACAGCGGCGAGGTGAAGAGCCCGAAAGAACTCGGCTCCATCCAGCACGAAGTCGATCACCTCAAGGGCGTCCGCGCCGGCCACGAAGAGGAACTCTTCGCCTGCCTCAGCCGCGTCGAAGCGGCCGATGCTGCCCTCGTCGCGGCCCGTGCAACCCTTGCCGCAGAGGAAGCGCGCTGGGCCGCCGATCGCACACAGCTTGAAAGCGACCTCGCCACCCTCCGCGCGAATCACGCTACGAAGTCGGCCGAGCGCGCCGCGCAGGCCGCGAAGCTCACCCTGCCATCGCTCCAGGTTTACGACGCGGTCCGCAGGCGCAAAGGGATGGCCGTCGCCCACGTCCAGGGTCAGGCCTGCTCCGCCTGCCGCATCTCCATCCCCGAATCACTCCGCAAACGGGCAATGTCCCCGGTCGCCATCGCCCAGTGCCCGAGCTGCGACCGCATCCTCTACGTCGGATGATGCCGTGAAAGCTGTCGGCTACTTCGCTGAAGGATCCCGCCGAAGCGGCGCAAAACGCACGGTGGGAGACCAGAATCGCGCCTTCCTTGAGTTCTGTGGTCGCCAGGGATATGAGATCGCGGGCACCTTCCTCGATACCGAAGACCGTGACGCCGAAGACAGCGGATTCCGTCAGATGCTCCACTTCCTCCACCGCGCCGACCGCGGCTTCACCGTCGTTATCGTCGATTCGCTCGGCACTCTCGGCCCGGACCTCGGCCGCGCCGCGATGAAGCTCCTCACCATCGAAGGGACGGGCGTGCCTGTTGTCTCTGCCCAGTCCGGCCGGGAAGCCGCCCGCGAACTCGTCGCCACTTGGGCCGATCAGGGTGAAGACACGCCCGTCTCCGAACGCGTCCGCTCTGCCATGCGCCGCAAAGCCGTCAAGGGAGAAGTTCTCGGCCGCCCGCCCTATGGCTACCGCGTCGGCCCCCGCCGCCGCCTCGAACTTGTCCCCGAAGAGGCGGTCGTCGTCCGCTACATCTTCCGGCTCTACCTCCAGGAAGGCATGGGCATCCGCAAGATCGCCGGCCAGCTCAACGAAGAGAACATCCCCACCCGTCGCGGCGGCCGCTGGAGCATGGTCACCATCCGCGACCTCCTCCGGAACCGCTCGTACCTCGGCACCTACACTCGCTTCGGCGTGAAGGTCCCCGGCAGCCACCCGCCGCTCGTCTCGCCGGAAGACTTCCGCCGCGTCCAGGAGCGCCTTCAGTCCCGCAACGCCGTCGTCCGCGAACGTACCGTGGAACCGTTCCTCCTCAGCGGCCTCGTCTTCTGCGGACGATGCGGGAATAAGCTCATCGGCGTCAGCCGCCGCCAGAAGTGGACGACCAAGTCTGGCGAGTCCCACAGCGCCTCCTACCGCTACTACCAGTGCGAAACCCGCACGAACCAGAGCGCGTGCGGCTACAACACCCAGCGCACCGTCGAGCTCGAAGCCCGCGTTCGCCAGCTCCTCGATGAAGACGCCACCGCCGTCACCCGCGTCCATCGAGCTGGCAACATCGACACCTACATCCTCGGCACGCTTGCCGAAGTCGACCGGATCGAGGGCCGCATGCGGAAGAACCGCCGCCAGCTCGAAGAACTCGTCTCCGATGCTGCCCACGGGCACATCAGCGTCGAACGCATGAAGAGCCTCGGCGGCGAAATCGCGGCCCTCCAGCAGGGGCTCGAAGCCGAATCCCACGCCGCCCGCGTCCGCGCCAGTGTCCAGCAATCCGAGGCCGAGCGCCGCCGCCACCTCGATGCTCAGAAAGAGCGCCTCATCCGCGATTGGGAGGAACTCGACTTCGAAACCCGCCGCGACGCCATCCGCGAAGTAGTCGACCGCATCGAAGTCGACGGCGAAGACATCCGCGTCTTCCTCCGCCCATGAAGCTCGTCGTCTACGCAGATGGCGCGAGCCGCGGGAATCCGGGGCCGTCCTCCATTGGCGCTACCGTCCAGGACACCACCGGCATCGAACTCGCCACCGTCAGCCAGCGCATCGGCCGCGCGACGAACAACCAGGCCGAGTACCGCGCTGCGATCGAAGGCGTACGCAAAGCCCGCGAACTCGGTGCCACCGCGCTCGAACTCCGCATGGACTCCGAACTCGTCGTCCGCCAGCTCATCGGCCGCTACCGCGTCAAAAACGCCGCCCTCCTCCCCCTCTTCACCACCCTCCTCGCCGAACTGAACGATCTCGGCCCCTACACCGTCGGACACATCCCCCGCGAGAAGAACGCCCGCGCCGACGCCCTCGCCAACGCTGCCCTCGATGGCAAGAACCTCGACGCGTGACCTTATGTCCCCGGGAGGCTAGGACAGCCATCGTGCGCCTGCGATAGCGTTGCCGCATGAAGCGCCGCCCGTTCGAAATCTCGGTCAGACAACGTCAGCGCGAGGTCCTGGACCTCATCGCGCGCGGCCACACCAACGGCGAGATCGCCGAACGGCTGGGGATCTCACTTGGCGGCGTCAAATGGCACGTTTCCGAACTCATGTCGAAGGCCGGCGTCGATTCCCGCGACGAACTCGGCGATCTCTGGGAACAGCGCAACTCCCTCTCCGGCCGCACATCTGCCCTCTTCCGCGCCCTCGTGGGAATCGCATCGCCGCGGATCCTCATCGCCAGCGGGGCTGCGGTCGCGGTCGGCATCCTCGTACTCGCGGCAATCGCGACCGTCATCGTCCGCCCGACCGAAGAGGAGCCAGCTTCCCTCGCACTCGTGCCGGCGTCGCGACTCTCAATAACTGACGCCGAACAGGTCGCCCGCCGCTACCTCGACGACGAATTCAGCCTGGCTGGCACCGGCGGCGAGTTCACCGTCGCGGGGCGGCGCATCACCGCCGTCGAGTTCTCCCGCGTCGAGGCCGACTACCTCCCGTCCGCCTCGGTTCTTACCCTCCCGAACAACGTCGGTGACTCCGCCATCGGCCCCGGGCCGCGCGACCTCTGGCGATTTCTGTTCGTCGCCTATGTCGACCAGCCCGCCTCCACCCCCGCCATCAACGCATTCGTGGTGTTGGACGACGCCACCGGCCAACCGTTCCGGCTCGACATCTTCGGCGACCTCGCAGGCTTCGACGGATCGCTCGGGCGCCTTTCCGAGCCGCTCTACCTGGGCACGGCGTTCTCAGACAGCGTCGAATTCTCGATGTCCCTCTGGAAGAGCGCATTCGGGTGGTGTGTCGACCTCGCAGACAGCCGATTCGCGAGCGCCCGCCCCGGTGACATGTCCCGCTGCCCGTTTTCCTTCGCGGACATGCGCTCGGGGGCGCCCATTCTGGGACTCGAACAGGGGAATGCCGGCCACGAGGTCGCCCTTGCCCTCGTAGCTCCCGGCACCGCATCCGTCCGCTTCACCACCGAGGACGGGAGAGTCTTCACTGCCGTCCCCTCAGGCATCGTCCCCGGCTTCGATCCGCCCATGGCCGTTGCCATCGCAGCATATCCCGCGTCCAATACCGTCCTTCTCATCGAAACCCTCGACCCCGGAGGCACCGTCCTCCACTCGCTCATTGTTCGGGACCGCATCCTCGACTAGCGACCCTCGCCTCCTCCTATCACCTGTCACCTCTCACCTGTAACCTCGACTCCGTCAGTGGGCCGGGCGGTCGCCCTGGAAGCAGGGAGGAAAGTCCGGACTCCACCGGGCAGGGTGCCAGGTAACGCCTGGGCGGCGCGAGCCGACGGAGAGTGCAACAGAAACATACCGCCCCGCTTGCGGGGTAAGGGTGAAATGGTGCGGTAAGAGCGCACCGGCGCGCTGGCAACAGTGCGGCCGTGAAAACCCCACCCGGAGCAAGGCCAAATAGGGGAGGAGGGCGCCCGGCCCGTCTGGACTCCCGGGTTGGCCGCTAGAGGGCCGTGGCGACACGGCTTCGAGAGAGATGGCCGCCTATCCCGCTTCGGCGGGTGGACAGAATCCGGCTTACAGGCCCGCTGACATAACTCTGGCCGCCCGCCGGCTCAATGCCGCGCGGACGCCTCGCGACCCACCGGCCCCCAGCGATCCGCCCACTCGCTCAGGTCGCCGACGATCTTGTCGAGCTCCCGGCCCTTCTCCGTCAGCTGGTACTCGATCCGCACCGGCGTTTCCGGGTACACCGTCCGCGTCACCACCCCCGCCGTCTCCAGCTCCCGCAACCGCTGCGAAAGCAGCCGGTCGGACAGCCCCGGCACCCCGGCCAGGATGTCACTGAACCGGAACGACCCCGCCAGCATCGTCCGCACGATCGCCCCGGTCCACCGCCGTCCGATCAGCTCAATCGCCGCGTGGAAGCTGGGGCAGTACGGTGTCAGGTCGTGCGTCGCAGTCTCGTGCGTCATCGTGTCCATATGGCTCATCCTACACCCGCCTGATCCAGTTCGCCCCCGGGCGACCGGTCCTATTCCGTGCCACCCTCTGGCGCGACAACGGCCGAAAGCCCCTTCAGCATCGCCGCCCGCAACTCCGGGTCTACCCGCTCGACGAACGCCTCGCGGACGCCCCGCATGTGGATCGGCGCAACCCGCCGCACCACCGCCAACCCCTCGGTCGTAAGCGCGACATACGTCCCCCGCCGGTCCTCCAGGCACTCGCGCCGCGCAACCAGCCCTTCGCGCTCCAGCCGGTCCACCAGCCGCGTCACCGCGCTTCTCGAAAGGAGAATGTGTTCGCTCAGGTCCGACATCCGGACACCCTCCGCGCCGGCCGCTCCTGCGAACACAAGCGCCTGGTGGTCGGAGAACGAAACTCCCGCGTCTTCCAGGTCCTTCGCCAGCCGGCGCACGACCGTCGCGTGGGCCCGCAGAAACGTACGCCACAGTCGCAACTCTGACGGCTGCAGTTCAAGCCCGAGCATCTCGTCGGGTATCGCCTCGCTTTGGCCTGTCACACTCATATCGTTGATCATACAACAAACACCTCCCATCTTGCCTCCGCCTTTTGGCGGGTTAATTTCCCCGTAACAGGGATGATGGCGGGTGAAACAAAAAGGCTCTACGCTCGATCTAGGAATTGTGAGGTTGGTGGCTCCATTGCCGGCCTTGCATCAGGAGGCCGTCACCATGGAAAAGCCCTTTGAAGAGATTACGCTCGGCCCCGGCCCGACCGGCATGAACCTGGACAACATCAAGGTCTGTGCCCGTTGTGGCCTGCGCTACGACTGGCGCAAGTCGCCCAGCTCGACCCTCAAGATGACCTACTGCGGTTCGCTCTGCGAGCGCGCCGACCTCGGTTTCACCGTAGACGCCCTCCTCCAGTACACCCCTGCGAAGAAGGTAGAACCTGCGGAGCCGGCTGCGGTCTAGGGGCCGAACCCCACGACGAACCACCCGGAGCCGCCCCCGCAAAGGGCGGCTCCGCTGCTTCCCGGCGTCACACCTCGAGCGGCGTGTCCTCGCGATTCGCCCAGTCCTGCATCGAACCGTCGTACACCCGAACGTCGTCGTACCCCAACAGCGCCAGCACGAAGGCCGCATGCGCCGCGCGGATCCCGCCCTGGCAGTACGTGATCACGGGCGCGTCCCGTGTAAACCCCGCTTCGTCCACCAGTTTCTGCAGTTCGTCCGCGGGCAGGAACCGGCGCATGTCGTCGCGCGAGACAAATCGCACCCATTCCAGGTGCTTCGCCCGCGGCACGCGCCCCGAACGCTTGTTCCCGCGTGAGTTCGTCCCCGCCCACTCGTCGTCGGCCCGCGCGTCCAGGATCTGGGTTCCCTCGGTCGAACACGCGGCCATCAGCGACTCCGCGTCCGCGACGACCGCCGGGTTCGGCGTCGCCGTGAACTGCGCCGCCTCCGGTCGCGTCGACCGGAACGTCACCCGTCGGCCCTCCGTCACCCATCGATGCCATCCGCCGTTCAGGACCTTCGCGTACGCATGCCCGTAGTACTGCAGCACCCACCAGAGCCGCGTTGCTACCCGCCCGTTGTCGTCGTCGTACGTCACCACCGTCGTACCGGGCCCGACCCCCAGCTTCCCCATCAGCGCCGCGAACGCTTCCGCCCCCATCACGAACGTCCCGTGCGCCTCCCCCGGCCTCGACTCCTCCTTGATGAACGAGTTCGAAGTCAGCTCCACCGCTCCCGGGATGTGTGCCCGCCGGTAGGCCGCCCCCGCCCCGCAATCGATGATCCGCACGCCCGGGTCGTTCGCGTGCTCCTCCACCCAGTCCGGCTCCGCCAGTAACTCCGGTCGTGCGTACGTCATCGTGCTCCTCCTCGATAAGTCGAGGACTGAAGCCTACTCACCGACAGGCCCCCGTGTCACACCCGCAGCCGTGTGTGCGCCCAGTGCGTGATAGCCACCGCCAGGGCGTCCGCTGCGTCCATCGGCGTCGGCACCGTGCTCAATCCCAGCTGCAGCCGCACCATCTCCGCCACCTGCGACTTCTCCCCGCGTCCGTACCCAGCCACAGTCTGCTTCACGAGCGTCGGCGCATACTCATGCACGGAAACACCAGCGTCGCCGATCCCGATGATCGCCGCCGCCCTCGCCTGCCCCAGCGCCAGCGCGCTCCGCGCGTTCGACCCCATGAACGAAGCCTCCACCGCCGCCGACTCCACCTCCCACTGCCGCGCGACCCCCCGGATCCCATCGCGGATCGCCGCAAGGCGGTCTCCCATCGGCTCCGAAGCCTTCGTCCGCACGACCCCGTGGTGGATGTGCCGGCAGCTATCGCCTGCCACCTCCACCACGCCGAATCCCGTCACGTTCAATCCCGGGTCAACACCTAGTATCCGCATGCCCCGAGTGTATCCCCCACCCGTCCCATGCGCGGGATACCCGCCTGTCAGGACGACAGGAGTTGTCGCGCGCTACCCCGCGTAGCTGTTCATCGCCTCGTCGCTGAAGTCAGCGTTCGTGTATACCCGCTGCACGTCCTCCAGTTCCTCCAGCGCCTCGATCAGCCGCATCGCCTGGTGCGCCGTCTTCTCGTCGACCTCGATCGTCGTCGTCGGCACCATCGCGAAGTCCGCGTTCTCGATCTCCAGCCCGGCCGTCTCCAGCGTCTTCCGCACGGCCTCCAGGCTAGCTGGCTCCGTCTCGATCTCCACGGTTTCCGGGTCGACCCGTACGTCGTCCGCCCCCGCCTCGATCGCCTGCAGGGCGATGTCGTCCGCATCGTGTCCGTTCACCGGCACCGAGATCAGCCCCTTCGCTGCGAACTGCCACGCCACTGACCCGGTCTCACCGAGGTTTCCGCCAGCCCGGCTGAACTTGTGCCGGATCTCGGAGACCGTCCGGTTCCGGTTGTCCGTCAGTGCCGCGATCAGGATCGCCGTCCCACCCGGTCCGTAGCCCTCGTACGTAATCTCGTCGAGCTGTTCGCCATCGCCGCCACCCGTCGCCTTCGCGATCGCCCGCTCGATATTGTCGTTCGGGACGTTGCTCGCTTTCGCCCGCTGGATCGCCAGCCGCAGCTTAAAGTTCGCCGACGGGTCAGGCCCGCCGGTCTTCGCCGCGATGATGATCTCCCGCGAAAGCCGCGTGAATAGCGCCCCCCGCGCTGCATCCTTGACGCCCTTCTGGCGCTTGATCGTCGACCACTTGGAATGTCCGGACATACCTCGGCTCCGTCGCTGGCAAGTTCAGCTGTCCCACCGAGTCTAGCCAACATCCGCCGTTGCAGGTAGACGATGGGCGCCGTCGCCCCTACTCCTGCAGCGCGGCGTTCAGCTTCGAACCGAGGGCGTCGATCAGCCGGTGATCCGTCAGGTTCGCCTGCAGGGGGCTCACGCTCACGTAGTTGTGCGTGATCGCCCAGATGTCCGTCCCCGGCGGCGTGTCCGGGTTCAGGTGCGGGTCGACGTCCTTCTCCAGCACGCCGCTCTGCTGGCTGTGCTCCGCCAGCTTCATGAATCCGTGTCGGCCCATCCGCGTTACAAGGACCCCCGCCAGCGAATCGAACGCGCACGCCGGTACGTTCACATTCAGGAAGAACGGCCCCGGTAGTCCCTCCGTCACCGCGCGTACCACCAGTCCTGCCACCCGCTCAGCCGTCGACCAGTCGAAGTTCGGCGCGTTCATATCCTCCATCACTTGGGAGAACGCGATCGAGTTGATGTCCCGGAAGTGCCCCTGCAGTGCGCCGCCCACGGTCCCGCTCGCGAGGATGTCGTTCCCCAGGTTCGCTCCGGTGTTAACCCCCGATACCACCAGGTCCACCCAGCTGGTAATGATCGAGCGCATCGCGATGATGACGCAGTCCCCCGGCGTGCCATTCACGTGCCACGCATCCACCCCCTCCACCGGGCTTTCGAACCGCTCCCACTTCAGTTCCCGGCGGAGCGTAAGCCCTGCGCCGACGGCGCTCTGGTTCTCGCTGGGGGCCACGACGGTCACGTCGCCAAACGGCGCAACCGCCCGTACCAGCGCCCACAGCCCCGTCGATTCGATGCCGTCGTCGTTCGTTACAAGAATCTTCATCCTCTCGATCCTACCTCCCGTTCGTTAAGGTGACACCGGACGTCACTGCCCCAGCGTTACAGCCACCTATAATCACTCCGTGCCACCTCCTCCGCAGCAACGCCTCGTCATCCTCGATTCCCACGGGATCCTCTTCCGCGCCTTCTTCGCCCTCGGCGCCGTCGACAGCCCCCTCCGCACAAGCACCGGCGAACTAACCTTCGCTGTCTACGGCTACGCTGAATCGCTCCTCCGCGTCCTCGAGCAACTCAATCCCTCCCACATCTGTGCGGCCTGGGACTCTCCCGGCAAGACCTTCCGTCACGAAGCCAGCGTCGACTACAAGGCCACTCGCCGCGAAACCCCCTCCGACCTACTCCCCCAGATGGTCCGCGTCCGCGAGATGCTCGACGCCTTCAACATCCCCATCTTCGAATCGCAGGGCTTCGAAGCCGACGACCTCGTCGGCACCCTCGCCCTGAAAGCGGCCGCACAGGGCATCGAAACCTACATCGTTACTCTCGATACCGACATGGTTCAGCTCCTCGGGCCGAACGTGAAGCTCTTCATGTACCGCCCCTACCAGCGCGATACCGTCACCTACGACGAAGCGAAGGCCGCCGAACGCTGGGGCTTCAGCCCGCCCTACATGGTCGATTTCAAGGCCCTCAAAGGGGACACGAGCGACAACATCCCCGGCATTCGTGGCGTCGGAGACAAGACCGCGACCGACCTCATCCGCCAGTTCGGCTCACTCGAGTCCATCTACGAGAACATAGAGCTCGTGAAGCAGCCCGGCCTCCGTAAGAAGCTCATCGAGGGCGAAAAGCAGGCTCGGTTCAGCAAGAAGCTCGCCACCATCGTCACCGACCTCCCCGTCGACTTCGACCTCGAAGCCTGCCGCGTCGGCGACTACGACCGCGACCGCGTCGTCGCCCTCTTCCGCGAGCTCGAGTTCCGCACCCTCATCGTCCGCCTTCCTGAGGTGATCGGCGGCGACCCCGTCCAACCACAGGACGAAATCGCCGTCTCCTACACCGTCGTCGATAGCCAGCCAGCCCTTGATGCTGTCGCGGCCTCACTCCGGGCAGCGGGCAATTTCGCCTTCGGCGCCCTTTCGACCACCGGCGACACATCCCATCGTCTGCCGCTCGGCTTCTCCTTTGCCACGGCGCCCGGGACGGCGTGGTACGTCCCTGTAGGCCACGCCCCGCGCCTCGACGGCGAATCGCCCCAGGTCACCCTCGATGCCGTCCGCAGCACACTCGGCCCGATCCTGGCGGACACCGGTATCACGAAGACCGTCTACGGCGCCAAGTACGACCTCCACCTCCTCTATCACAGCAATCTCCCCTTCAGCGGCTACGACTTCGATGTCCAGATAGCCGCCTTCCTCCTCGGCGACACGAGCTCGATGCTCTCTACCCTCGTGAACGAGCGCATGTCGTTCGAGATGGTCTCGCTGGCCGCCCTCACCGGCACTGGACGTAACACGATCTCCCTCGCCCAGGTCGAACCTGCTCGCGTGGCGGAATACGCCTGCCAGTACGCTGATTACGCTCTACGCATCCGCCCATCTCTCGAGGAGTCCCTCCGCCAGCGCGGCCAGTGGGAACTCTTCGCCGATATGGAGATGCCCCTCGTCGCCGTCCTCTACCGCATGGAGCGCTTCGGCGTCGCCACCGACGTCTCCGTCCTCCGCGAACTCTCAGCGACAATGGGAGCGCAGGTCGCCGCGCTCGAGCGCCAGATCTACGACTCCGTCGGCCACGAGTTCAACATCGGCTCGCCCAAGCAGCTCAGCGATATCCTCTTCAACGAGCTCGGCCTCCCAAAGACCCGCAAGACCACCCAGGGCTACTCCACCGACCAGCGGGCTCTCGAGTCCCTCCGCCCGGTCGCGCCGATCATCGATCTCATCTTCCAGTACCGCGAAGTCTCGAAGCTCAAGTCGACCTACTGCGATGCTCTCCCCGCCGTCATCGAATCCGACGGCCGCATCCGTACCGACTTCCAGCAAAGCGTTGCCGCTACCGGCCGGTTGAGCAGCACGAACCCCAACCTTCAGAACATCCCCGTCCGCACCGATGTCGGCCGCGATATCCGCCGCGCCTTCTTCGCGTCCCATTTCGACGATGCCATCTTCGTCGCCGCCGACTACTCCCAGATCGAACTCCGCATCCTCGCCCACATCACCGGCGACGCTGGCCTCCTGAACGCCGTCCTCGAAGACCAGGATATCCACCGCGCCACTGCCGCGACTGTTTATGGTGTCGAGCCCGCCGAGGTCACCCGCCAGATGCGTGACACCGCCAAGATGGTGAACTTTGGTATCGCCTACGGCATGGGCGAGTTTGGGCTCGCCAGCCGGACCGGCATGTCCCGCGACGAAGCCCAGTCGTTCATCAACACCTACTACCACAACTTCCCGGGCATCCGTGACTGGCAGGAGAAGACGCTCTCCTTTACCCGCGAGAAGGGCTACGCCGAGACCCTCTTCGGGCGCCGCCGCTACCTTCCAGCCATCAGCAGCACCAACTTCCAGGTCCGCAGTGCCGCGGAGCGCGAAGCCATCAACATGCCCATCCAGGGCACCGCCGCCGACATCATCAAGGTCGCCATGATCCGCGTCGACGAAGAACTCCGTGCTCGCGATCTCCAGAGCCGGATGATCCTCCAGGTTCACGACGAACTTATTTTCGAATGCCCGCCCTCCGAGATCGCCGCCATCCGCGACATCGCCCTCCGCCTCATGCCCGCCAGCATCGACCTCGCCGTCCCCCTCAAGGTCGACCTGAAGCAAGGCCGCACCTGGGGCGAAATGGAGTGACCGCCGCCAGGGCGCGATTGTGAGCCTCGTCTTCCAGCAGGGCCACATCAACCTCATGGCCCGCGTCCTCCGTCACGAAGCGCTGCTGCAGGAGTTCGTTGTCCCGCACGATGCCAGCGCGTTCCGGTCTGTCGCTCGCCGGACACTCGGCCCGGATCATCACTTCACGTGGCTCCTCGGTCGTCGACGCTACGATCCTCCCGCTCGCTCGCGGATGCTCGCCAGAAGCCTTGCGCTCACAGCCTACCTTCGCGCGCCGGGCTCCCTCCGCCGGCGGCTCCCGTCCCAGCGCCGTGTCCTCGACCCGATGTTCGACCAAGTCATCGCGCGCCACCTCCGGCGAGCGCGGCCAGCCCTCTTGATTACAGGACCTACATGGGGTGTTGCGTCCCTCACTGTCGCCCGCGCGGCAGGCATCGGCACCGCCATGATGATCCCGGACGACGTCTGGGCGGCGCTCGTCCTGCACGAACGGGAGCTTCCTCCTGATTCTCCCCGCCTCGCAGACACTCGCGCGCTCGCCGCGATCAACGACCGGGCCGTCAGCCAGTCAGATATCGTTTTTGCCGAATCGCGCCAGGTGGTCGATCACGCCGTCGCGAACGGCGGTGATCCCGCCCGGATGGTGGTCCTTGGCCAGGGAATCGACCTATCGCCTTTGTGCCTGCGCCGAAGCCCCCCGGTACTCGCCCGCTCCGCCTCCTCTCTATAAGCCAGGTACGCGCCCGGAAGGGCGTGATTTACATCGGCGAGGTGGCTCAACTTGCCGCGGCCTTTGTCGAACGATTCGTTGTCGCTGGCCGGACCCTTCCTGACGGTAGAGGCGAGGCAGACCGGCTCTCCCGGATGCCAAACGTCTCCATGCTCGGCGAAGTCTCCCCGTCCGAAGTCCGGTGCCAGCTCGCAGAAGCGGATGTCCTCGTACTCGCCACGCTCGCCGATAGCATGCCCTGCGCTGTGATGGAGGGGCTCGCTTCCGGGCTGCCCGTAATCGTGGCCCCGGAGTCCGGCTACCTCGGCACCGTGGTCGACGGCGTCCACGGCTTCATCGTCCCGGCGCGCGATCCCGCTGCCATCGCCGCGAAGCTCCAACTGCTCAGCGCCAATCCCGACCTCCGCCAGAGGATGGGCGCCGCGGCGCGTGAGCTGGCCGCATGGATCCGCATCGGTGAGCGTTTCCTGGACGAGGTCACGCAGCGGTTACCGGCGCGGGGTCGTGGACAGCCGGCGGAGCGGGTACGCTGACCGAATGCCCGCCATCGACGTCCTTATGAGCTATCCACACGTCGGTCAGCAGCGCATCGCCCGGGCATTCCAGCGCGAAGGCGCGCTCGCTGAGTTCCTTGTCCCGATGGACGTAACTCGCGCTCACCGCATCGCCTCCAGGCTGCTCGGGCGCCAGAACCGTCTCTCCGCGGCCCTCTCCCAGCGTTCTCATAATCCCCGTGGATGCGGTGTCGCGACGGTCCCCGCCCTCCGATGGAGTGTTGCAGTTCGTCTGCCACATGTTCCTGGACGCCCGCCAAACCTCGCGGACTTCGTAGACCGCGCCGCCGCCCGGAGGCTCGTCCGGGGCAGGGCGCAGGGGGTGCTGGCGCTGAACGGTGTCGGACGCAACTCCATGGCAGTCGCGCACTCCCGCGGCCTCCCGGCGATAGTCCATGTCGTCGACAACGCGTGGGATGAACGCGCTGAGCTCCTCACAGAGGCGGAGGTCGGCACAGACCCCGCCCTGCCCGCTCTTCTAGACACTTCAGGCGCCGAGCAGAAGCTCGCGAATATGAGGGCCGCTCTTCGTGTCTCATCCCTCGTGCTCGTGCAGAGTCCGCGGATGCGTGCGCACGTACTCGCCGAAGGAGTCCCTGAAGACCGCGTGATCACCATCTGGAACGGCGTCGACACTGACCGTTTCAGCCCGAGGTCCGGCCCACGCGCGCCCGGGCCACTGCGACCGTTGATGGTCGCATCGGTGCGGGGCGGAGGCGTCCGGAAAGGGCTGCCATACGCCATTGCGGCTGTGTCGGCGGCCGGCTCGACCGTAGCACCTCTCCGCGTGGTTGGCGGTCGGAGTCGATCCGAAGCGGGGCTCCGCGGGCGCTTCCCCGACTCCGTCGATTGGGCGGGTGAAATTCACCCCCTGGCCATGCCGGGCGAATTCCGCCACGCCGATGTGTTCGTCCTCCCCACGTTCGCCGATAGCCTCGCCCGCGCCGTTTTCGAAGCGATGGCCTCCGGACTTCCCGTCATAACCACCGCAAACTCCGGATACGGCGCAGTCATTGATGACGGCGTGAACGGATTCATCGTCCCCGTCCGGGACGCTGACGCCATCGCGACCATCCTTCGTCACCTCGCCGACGATCCGGCGCTCCTCGAACGCGTTGGCCGAGCTGCTCGTGCGACTGCCGAGCGATTCACCTGGGACATGTTCGAAGACCGCATCGTGCGTGAGGTGGTCCGGCGTGTGGTTGCCCATTGGGGCACTGCGGAGCCCCGGCCCGCCACCCGGAACGCCTAGATGCCGCACCCCCAGCCCGCCACCGTCGCAATCTCACATCTCTGGCGCTACGACGGCCTGGAGGCATGTGCCCGTGCGCTCGACTCCCAGGGCCGGCTCGCTGCCTTCTATGTCCCTCTCGATGCCTCTCGCTACGCTCGCCTCGCCCGCAGGCTCCCAGGCTCCGCCCGCCGGGCTGAGCGCATCCTGCAGCGTCGCGCGGGAATTTCTCGCCCCGTATCGACGTCAGTCCTGCCCACCCTGGTAATCAGCGCCTTCGCCCGCCTGCCTGCAC
>JBPPMX010000170.1:0-19151 GCA_051306275.1 Tepidiformaceae bacterium | reverse complement strand
GTATAAGAGACAGGGGGGGTTCAAACGGCGACCCCGAGGCGCTGGGGGACACCGCCGGAGAGCGCTTCGAGCCGATCCATGAGCGCGTCCCAGGAAAACTCCCGCGCGTGCGTCGCGGCGGCACGCGACATCGAGGCGCGTCGTTCGGGATCATCGACGAGGGCTCGGAGGGCGGCCGCGAATGCGACGGGATCCCGTGGTGGGATATGCACGCCGTCGATGCCATCCCGGACGAACTCGGCGGGGGCGGAGGCACGGACGACTACCGGGGGCAAGCCCGAGGCCATCGCCTGGAGGACCACCTGTCCGAAAGTCTCGGTGTCGCTTGGGAAGGCGAACACATCGGCGGACGCGAACGCCTCGGCGAGCGGTTCGCCGCGGAGGTAGCCGGTGAAAACGGTCGGAAGCACGGCGAAGCGCCGTTCGAGGATGTCGCGCTGGGGGCCATCACCGACGAGCGCGTAGCGGATGCCATCGAGCGACTGGGCTGCCTGGTGGAGGTCGAAGAGGCGCTTCTCGCGTGCGAGGCGGCCAACGTAGATGACGAGCGGCTTCTGGGGTTCGCCGCCGGACATCCGGACGCGCATGTCCATCGATGCCCGCGACGGGTTGAAGAGCGCGGTATTGACGCCACGACCCCAGACTTCGAGGCGGACGTGGCCACGGCTTTCGAGCTCGGCGCGGACCCGCTCGGTGGGGCAGAGGGTGGCAACAGCCTGCGAGCTCATCCATCGGAGCATTCGTTCGACGGCTGGCCCTGCGAAGCCGAAGTGATAGGCGTCGAGGTACTCCGGGATATCCGTCGTGTAGATGTGGACGAGGCGAATGCCGGGGCGCAGCGCCCGGACAGCAGCGACACCGACGGGGCCGGGGGTCATGACGACGATGGCGTCGGGGCGGAAGCGCTCGACGAGACGGGCCATTCGGCGGACGGGGAGGGTGACACGAACTTCGGGATAGACAGGGAGCGGGATGGAGCTCAGGCGAGCGACACGGACGCCGTCGATCTCAGTCGCCCCGGGACCGGGCGCGGCGACCACTACATCATGGCCGCGGGAAGCGAATGAACGGGCAATGGTGCCAGCGGTGTCGGCGACGCCGTCGATCTTGGGAGCGAATGCGTCGGAGGCGATGAGGAGCCTCACGAGCGGCTTACCAGGCGGCCGGCGGGCATCTTCGAGCGGGCGAGTCCGCGCCCGTGGGCGAAGGCCATCCCGGCGGAGTGGTATGCGAGGTAGCGGATAGTGGCGCCCCGTGTCTCGGACCGGCGCAGGAGCCAGAGCGTCCGCCGCACACGGCGGTCGATCCATTGAAGTCTTGCGTTCATGCGGTGATCGTCAGAGGTGTACGTTTTCGGATTGTTGTGGTGGTGCTAATGGGAGGTTAAGGATGCTGAAGTGCTTGAGCCGGTTAGCAATTGTGCCCGCCGTTGGCAGTCTGTTAAACGGCATAAGTGAGGTTGTGGGTGTGAACGTCATCGTGCACCGGGGCCTTACGACGAGCAGCCCGGAGAACTCCCTCGCAGCAATGGAGGCAGCGATCGCGGCGGGCTTCGAAGCGATCGAAGTCGATGTGCGCACCAGCGCGGACGGCGTCCCGTTCGTCCTGCACGACCCGACGCTCGACCGGACAACGAGCGCAAGCGGAAGGCTGCGCGGAGTCACCGCAGACCGGGTATCCCTTGCCCGCCTGAGCGACGGATCGCCGCTGCCGCGCCTCGAGGAGGCGCTGGACCTCGCCAGGGGGCGGGTACGGCTGTGTCTCGATACGAAGGATGCGGGCCTCGGGTCGACTCTCAAGCGGGCGCTACGGGGTCGAGAGGGTGACATCGAAGTCTGGTCGTCCCACCCGCCCCTGGTCGCGGCACTCTCCGAGGCCGGTATACGGACAGCGTTGATCTCGAATGGACTGCTGCCGCGCGGAGTCGGCGAGTTCCTGTGGCGGGCGCGAGCGACAGGGGCAAGCGCAGTCTCGTTCTACCCCGCGGACATCGAATCGCACGTCGCTGCCGCGTGCCGGAACGCGGGCCTCGACCTCATCTCGGGGACGCCGAACGACGAACCAACCTGGCGGTATCTCGCGAATGCCGGCGCAGTCGGTATCGTTACCGACCGGCCGATTGAATGCCGCGCTGCGCTGGGGGGCGTTGGGATCGGCGGGCGCTAGCCTGGCGGTCGACCCAGGATCAGGCTGGCGGCTGTGCGGCCAAGCCCCAGCGGCTCGCCTCCATCGACCGAGACGCGCTCAAGGCGGCCATCGGTCGCGGCCATGGCGTCGAGCCGGAGGGCACCGACGGTGCCCGTTGCAAAGGCGCCAGCGGGGAAGCTGCACCCGGCCTCGAGGGCCCCCAAGAAGGCGCGTTCGCACTCGACGGTGGCGCGGGTCGCCGGGTCGTCGATCTGTCCGAGGAGCGTGACAAGGGCTGCATCCGCTGACCGGCATTCAACGGCGAGCGCGCCCTGGGCGGGCGCAGGGAGCATCTCGGCCGACGAGAAGACGTAGTCGGCGCGCGGTGCGAGCCCCAGGCGGTCGAGGCCGGCGAGAGCGAGGACCGTCGCGTCGAACTCCCCATCGTCGACGCGCTTGATCCGCGTTTCGACGTTGCCCCGGATGGGCCGGAAGGCGAGGTCGGGGCGAAGGGCACGGAGCTGGGCTTCGCGCCGGGGGCTGCTTGTGCCGATAGTGCTTCCCGAAGCGAGGTCAGCGAGCGGGACGCGGCGGCGCGTGACGAGCGCATCTCGCGGGTCGGCCCGCGGAGGGACAGCTGCGATCACGAAGCCTTCGGGACGAGCGGTCGGCAGATCCTTGTAGCTGTGGACGAGGAAGTCGACCGCACCCTCGCGAAGTGCGTCCTGGAGGGCGGAGGTGAACCAGCCGGCGCCCTCGCCCGAGGTGAGCGGGGTCGTGCGGTCCCGGTCCCCGGCGCTGGTAATGGTCACGATTTCGACTTCGACCGCCGGGTCGGCTTCCCGGAGGGCCGCGATGACGATGTCTGATTGGATGAGGGCGAGGCGGCTTGCCCGCGTGCCGAGGCGGATGGGGGTCACCCGGCCACCGGGAAGGCGATCTCGGCGAGGACTTTGTGGGCGGCGCGGACGGTGCGGTCGATGTCGTCTTCAGTGTGGGCCGCGGAGACGAACCATGTCTCGAACTGCGATGGCGGGAGCATGACGTTGCGGCGCAGCATGCCGGCATGGAAGCGGGCGAAAGCAGCGGTGTCGGATTCGCGGGCGGTGGCGTAGTCGGTCGGTGCGCCGTCACGGAAGAAGAGGGTGAGCATCGAGCCGACACGGGGGACGGCGGTGGGGACGGTCGAACGCCGGGTGGCGGCTTCGAGGCCGTTCTGAAGGTGGGCGGCGAGTTCATCGGCGCGACGGTAGACCTTGCCGTCCGCGAGGGCGTCGAGCATCGCGGCGCCAGCGGCCATCACGAGCGGGTTCCCACTAAGGGTGCCGGCCTGGTAGACCGGCCCTTCGGGCGCGAGGCGGGACATGAGGGCGGCCGATCCCCCAAGAGCGCCAATCGGCAGTCCGCCGCCGACGATCTTGCCGAGGCAGACGATGTCCGCTTCGGGAAGGTAGCCGGAGAGGCCGTAGCGAATCCGGAATCCGGTGATGATTTCGTCGGCGATGAGAAGAGCCCCATGGCGACGCGGGATCTCCTGAAGGGCAGCGCAGAACTCGGGGGTTGGCGCGACGAGGCCCATGTTCCCTGCGACCGGCTCGACGATGACGGCAGCGGTCTCGGCGCCGTGCTGCGCGAACCAGTCTTCGAGTGCGGCGGGGTCGTTGTACGGGATTACGCCAGTCAACGCGGCGATCGCCCCGGGGACGCCAGCGGAATCAGAAAGCCCAAGGGTGGCGACGCCGCTCCCGGCTTTCACGAGGAGGCCATCGCTGTGGCCGTGGTAGCAGCCGTCGAACTTGAGTACGAGATCCCGGCCGGTAGCGGCGCGAGCGAGGCGAATTGCGGTCATTGTCGCTTCGGTGCCGGAGTTCACGAAGCGGACGCGCTCGAGGGCGGTTGCGTCGAGAACCCGGCGACCGAGTTCGACCTCGCCGGGGGTGAGGGCGCCGAATGCTGTGCCCTGGGCGGCTGCGCGCGAGACCGCCTCAACGATAGCCGGGTGGGCGTGGCCGAGGATGAGTGGACCGAAGGCCGCGATGTAGTCGATGTATCGCGTGCCTTCGAGGTCGTAGACATGGCTGCCCTGGCCGTGCGCGATGGGGATCGGGTTGCCACCGACTGATCGGAACGAGCGGACAGGGCTGCTCACACCGCCGGGGAACATGCCCTGCGCGGTGCTACGGAGTTCATCGTTGGACATTCATTCCCCTTCTTGAAGCCAGCGCGCCATATCTTTCGCGTGGTAGGTGATCACGATATCCGCCCCGGCACGGACGATCCCGGTGAGGATCTCGGTGACGACCCGGCGCTCGTCGAGCCAGCCCTGCGCGACGGCGGCTTTTACCATCGAATACTCACCGGAGACGTTGTAGGCGGCGAGCGGCAGGTCAGTCTGCTCGCGGACCGCGCGGATAACGTCGAGGTAGGCGAGTGCGGGCTTAACCATGAGGATGTCGGCCTGCTCCTCGGCGTCGATGAGAGACTCGCGGACGGCCTCGCGGACGTTCGGCGGGTCCATCTGGTATCCGCGGCGGTCGCCGAATGCGGGCGCGGAATCTGCAGCTTCGCGGAAGGGGCCGTAGAAGGCGGATGCGTATTTCGCGCTGTAGGAAAGGATGGGGAGCGTGGCAAAGCCCGCGCCATCCAGGCCGGCGCGGATCGCGGCCACCCGGCCATCCATCATGTCCGATGGCGCAATCACGTCGGCGCCTGCTTCGGCGTAGGCAAGCGCAGAGCGCGTAAGGAGATCAAGCGACGCATCGTTGTCGACTTCGCCGGTGACGGTGAGGAGGCCGCAGTGGCCGTGGTCGGTGTACTCGCAGAGGCAAACGTCGGCGATGACGACGAGCCCCGGGTCGACTTCCTTCAGGCGGCGGATGGCACGAGGGATGATGCCGTCGGGGTCATAGCCCTCGGAGCCGACCGCGTCCTTCGATGCGGGCAGGCCGAAGAGCAGGACGGCGCGGACGCCAAGCGCCGCGAGTTCTCGCGCTTCGGCTTCCAGCTGGTCGACGGATAGGCGGGACTGGCCGGGCATCGAGGAGATGGGTTCGCGGACACCCGCCCCGTGGCAGACAAACATGGGGTAGACGAGTTGCGCCGCAGAGAGCCGGGTCTCGCGGACGAGACCACGGAGGGCGGCCGTGCGACGCGTACGGCGGGTGCGAGTGAAGGCTGCGGTCGATGTCTGGGTCAGCATGAGCGGCTCCGGGGCGGGGTTAGTCCTCCGGCTGGTCGAGGTCGAAGAGTTCGCGGAGGGCTGCCAGGTTTCGGGGGCCGGGACCCTCGCGCGCCGCTGAGATAGGGCGGTGGAGGATCTGGTGGACGAGCGAGCGAGAGAAGGAATCAAGCAGCGGAAGGATGCGTTCGCGTTCTTCGGGCGAGAGGCCGGAGCCCCCGAGGGCGCGGGCGAGCTGGCGCGCGCGGACGGTGTCGGCCCAGCCAGTGAGGTCGCGGATGGTTGGGATGGCTGCGCGCTGTTCGGCCCAGGTGGCGAAGTCCGCATGGCTCGCCGCGACGATACGTTCGACAGCGGCGACCTCCGCTTTGCGGAGCGCCGCGTTCTCGGTCGCGAGTGCCTCAAGGTGGTCGACATCGAAAAGGGTCACGCCGGGGATCGCGGCAGCAGCCTGATCGATGTCACGCGGGACGGCGATATCAATCAGGAGCATGGGGGCGCCTTCGCGTCTCGAGAGCGCGGCCTCGACCGCGGTCGACGAGATGATGGACACACCGGCCCCGATGCTGGTCAGAACAATGTCCGCGACAGGGAGCAAGGTGGGAACGGCGTCCAGCGAGACTGGTTCGGCAGCCAGAGACTCGGCGAGGACTTGAGCGGTCTCGATCGTGCGGTTGGCGATGATCAGGCGGCCGATCCCCCGGTCCCGGAGCGCGGAAGCCGCGAGCCGGCCGGCATTGCCTGCACCCACGACAATCGCGGTGCGGTCGCGGAGCCCGTCGAAGTGCTGGTCGGCAAGGCGCGCAGCAAGCGCCGAAATGGAGACCGAGTGCGCGCCGATCGCGGTCTCGACACGGGCTCGACGACCGGTGCGGATGGCAGAGTGGAAGAGATGGGTGATCGTCCGGTCCGTCGTCCCGGCGGCGACGGCTTCGGAGAACGCGGTGCGGACCTGGCCAAGGATCTCCGCTTCTCCGAGGACGAGGGAGTCCAGGCCAGCGGCGACCCGGAAGAGGTGGTCGACGGCATCGTTTCCCTGGTAGGGGCGAAATGCGCGGTGGGTGAGCTCGGCGGGTGCACCCGATGTGGTGGCGACCACATCAAGAAGGGCAGCCGGGGGGATCTCCGCCGACACGTAGAGTTCGAGGCGATTGCAGGTCCCGAGGAGCGCCGCGCCGCCGCCGAGCTCAGCAGCCCGTTCGAGGAGCGCCGTCCGGGCGTTTGGTGGGAGGGCAAAGCGCTCCCGGGTGCCAACTGGCGCGGTCTGATGGCTCATGGAGATCGCGGTGGTCATCCGCCGGGTTCCTTCCACCACTCCGCGGGGACGAGCGGCTGATCGAGCCCCAGTGCTTCGAAGAGGCGCTGGTGGGCGGCGTCCCGCTCGCCAGCCGCAAGAAGCGCGAGGAGTTCGGGGCTAAACGCCTCCTGCCAGCGTGACGCCGCTGGCTTGTTGATGCAGGTGTCGCAGCAAAGCGGGGGAGGAGTCTGCGTGCGGGTACATCGAGCCGCGCAGGCGGCCTCGCGTTCGCGCGCGAGGACCCGGACCTCGGCGGCAATGTCCGCAAGCGCGACGAGTTCGTCCGTGAGCCAGGTGGGCATGACCGTTCGGAGGTAGCGGGCCATCGCGGGGCTGCTCCCGCCGGTCGAGGCAGCGAGGGTGATTCGACCGCGTCGGGCGACGGCCGGAAGGATGAAATCGCAGTTCGGAAGGTCGTCGGCGGCATTGACGAGAGCCCCGTTGGCTCGCGCCTCGTCGGCGACCTGACGATTCACAGCCCCGTTGTCGGTGGCGACCATGACGAACTGGAAGCCACGAGTGTCGCCCGCGACGAACTCCCGCTGGAGGAGCGTAGCCCGGCCGGAGTCCACAAACTCGGCGACGCTCGGAATCAGGTCCGGCGCGACGACGGTAACACTGGCTCCAGATTCGACCAGTCGCGCGATCTTTTCGCGGGCAACGTTGCCACCGCCAACGAGCAGGACACGGCGGCCTTCGAGTTCGAGGAATACGGGGTAATAGCCCATGAGTCAGGCGTCTCCGAGGCGCGAAAGGATTGCAGCGGTCTCGCCGTTCACTGCGAGCTGACCGACGGCGTCACGGCCGGCGGGGCTCATCTTCAGGAGGGTGCGCTTGAGCGCGCGAATAAGCTGCTCGTCATTGACCGTCGGGGCAAATGCAGCGAGGCGGAGTTCGATAAACGCAAGGCTGACCGCGTCCTCGTGCGCCTGGACTTCAGGATCGGACTTGATGCCCTGCTTCCGAAGGATGCGTGCGGAACGGGCAACATCGCCATCGGTATATCCGGCGATTCGCATTAGCTTTCCCAGCTCGTCGGCATGGAAGTCGTAGAGGCCACTGCGCCATGCATGGTACCCCTCGCGGGTGCGTGGGTACGAATCGCGCGGGACGAGCCAGCGGCGAATGTGGTGAGCACGGGCGGCGAGCAGAAGGGGGTCGGACGCCCCGGCGTGCAGCGCCCGGACCCAGGCGGAAGCGCGGAGACCCTCGATGAGCGCGGTGGGATGCTCGGCGTCCTCGTAGGGCACACGGGTGGGGTCTTCGCGGTTCGCGAGATCAATGGCCGCTTCGCAGTTTGCGAGGCGGGCGGTGGAATCGGACATAGTTGACTATCTTACTTGACTTTTGAGTGGGCGCACGGCCACGATGGCTGTCCAGCGTGCCCGCGGGCAACGTATTATGGGCAGTCAACAGCCCTCCCAGGATTTGGTGCTATGACCACAACTGAACGCGCGACCCAGCCGCTCTTGAATGCCCCCGGGCAGATCATTCCCATCATCGAGCAGGAATTCTCTGACTTCGAGACGGAAGCGATGGCGTTCCTCCGGGGTGAGCGGGATGAGAAGAAGTTCATTGGGTTCCGCCTGAAGCAAGGCGTGTACGGCCAGCGGCAGCCGGCCCGTCAGATGATCCGCGTGAAGCTACCGCTCGGCGGTGTGACCGCAGATCAGATGGATGCGTTCGGAGACGTTGCCGACCAGTGGGCGCCACTGGGTAAGGGCCACATCACGACGCGCGAGAACCTCCAGTTCCACCACATTCCGCTGACACGGATGCCCAACGTGCTGCGTCACATCGGGGCGGTCGGCCTTTCGTCGCGCGAGGCGTGTGGGAACACCGTCCGCAACGTGACGGGCGACCCGTGGGCGGGTATCCGCGATGACGAGCCGTTCGACATCACGCCGTACGCAGGCGCATTCGTTCGCTACTGGGTGCGGAACCCGATCAGCCAGCTGTTGCCGCGCAAGTTCAAGGTGACGTTCTCCGCGTCAGACCAGGACGAAGCGCTCACTGCCATCCACGACCTGGGGTTCATCCCGAAGGTCCAGATGGTCAACGGCGAGGCGGTGAAGGGGTTCAAGATAGTCACGGGCGGCGGGCTCTCGATCATGGCACGCGAGGCGATCGTCCTGCGTGAGTTCTCGCCGATGGACGACTACCTGCGAGTGTCGGAAGCCGTGCTGCGCATCTTCGATGCCGCAAGCGAGCTCCGCAAGAACATGGCGAAGGCGCGCCTGAAGTTCCTCGTCCACCGCGTCGGCGCCGAGGCGTTCCGGCAGATGGTCGACGAAGAACTGACGAAGGACTGGGCGCAGGCGGGCGACTTCAGCCCCGACCCGCTGCTCTTCCTCGACGACGAGGCGGCCGACGCCCCTTCGCTCGATGTCCCAGCCCCTGAGATCCCGGCGAGTGAGAGGGCCGCTTATGACGAGTGGTACCGGACTGCGGTGCGCCGGCAGAAGCAGGACGGCTACCTGGCGATCGAGATCCGGGTGCCGCAGGGAGACCTGAACCCCGAGCGGTTCCGTGGGATCGCGGCCATCATGCGCACTTACGGGAGTGGACGCGCCCGGGCGACGCAGTGGCAGAACCTCGTCCTGCGATGGATCCCCGAGAACCACGCCTACCGTGTTTGGAAAGATCTCGTCGCCCTCGACCTCGGCGGCAGTGGCCAACGCGAGATCATGGATGTGGTCTCGTGCCCCGGCACCGATTCCTGCAAGCTCGGAATCACGTCTTCGATGGGGCTGAATCGCGCACTTACGGAGCGCGTCGAACTGATGGAGGTCACGGACGTCCGCACGCGCCAGATGCTCCTGAACGTGAGCGGCTGTCCGAACTCGTGCGGGATGCACCACCTTGGGAACATCGGTTTCCACGGTGCGGCGATCAAGGCATCGAATGACGCGACCCGCCAGTTGCCGTCGTACAACGTCTTTGTCGGTGGCGATCGCCGGGACGGAGCTCGTCTGAAGATCGGCTCGCTGCTCAAGGTGAAGATCCCGGCGAAGCGCGCGCCAGACGTCGTCGAGCGGTTCATCAAGCTTTACGAGCGCGAGCGGACCGATGGCGAGCTGTTCAACGACACGCTGGAGCGGGTCGGGGCGAAGGTATTCGAGGACGAGATCCGCGACCTCAGCGTGGCGCCCGAGTTCCAGCAGGACGACGTGCAGGAGTTCATCGACTGGGACCGCGACGCGCTGTATGTCCTTGAGCGTGGCGAGGGCGAGTGCGCCGTCTAGCCAGCGACGACCAGTACAGGGAGTAGAAGCGATCGTTACCGATATGGGAACGGTGAGTCCGTCTGTCACCGACCTCGATAAGCTCGAGGCTGAAGCGATATATATCATGCGCGAAGTGGCCGCCGAGTTTGAGCGGCCCGCGCTCCTCTTCTCGGGGGGGAAAGACTCGATCGTCCTGCTTCGCGTAGCGGAGAAGGCGTTCTGGCCAGCGCGCATCCCGTTTCCGGTGGTGCATGTCGACACGGGCCACAACTTCAACGAAGTGATCGAGTTCCGCGACCGGCGGGCGGCGGAGCTGAAGGCGAAGCTGGTGGTCGGATCGGTGCAGCAGGCGATCGACGAGGGATGGGTGATCGAGGAGAAGGGGCCGCGGGCATCTCGGAACCAGCTCCAGACGCCGGTTCTGCTAAGCACGATCGCCACCCACCAGTTCGACGCGGCCATTGGCGGAGCGAGGCGCGACGAGGAGAAGGCGCGGGCGAAAGAGCGCGTGTTCTCGTTCCGCGACGAGTTCGGCCAGTGGGACCCGCGAAATCAGCGGCCGGAACTGTGGAACCTCTACAACGGGATGCACCGCCGCGGCGAGCACATGCGCGTGTTCCCACTTTCGAACTGGACGGAGCTGGACATCTGGCGGTACATCGGGCGCGAAGAGCTTGAGGTGCCGTCGATCTACTTCGCGCACGAGCGCCGCGTATTCGAGCGCGACGGGATGCTGATGGCGGTAAGCCCGTTCATCCCGATGCTGCCCGCGGAACGGCCGTTCAACGCACTGGTGCGGTACCGGACCGTCGGTGATATGACTTGCACAGCGGCGTTGTATTCCGAAGCGTCCGACCTGGAGTCGATCATCAACGAGGTCGCGATTGCGCGCGTGACCGAGCGCGGGGCGAGCCGGGCAGACGACAAGGTTTCCGAAGCGGCGATGGAAGACCGGAAGCGGCAGGGGTACTTCTAGTGGACCTCCTGCGCTTCGCAACGGCCGGTTCCGTGGACGACGGGAAAAGCACACTCATCGGACGGCTGCTGTTCGATTCAAAGCAGGTGTTCGAGGACACGCTGGCCGGGCTCCAGCGCGCGAGCGAGGCCCAGGGCCACGACACGATTAACCTCGCGCTGATGACGGACGGGCTGCGCGCAGAGCGGGAGCAGGGGATCACCATCGACGTGGCCTACCGCTATTTCGCGACGCCACGGCGGAAGTTCATCATGGCGGACTCTCCGGGGCACCAGCAGTACACACGAAACATGGTGACCGGCGCGTCGACATCGAACCTCGCGCTGATCCTGGTGGACGCGCGCAAGGGCGTGATCCAGCAGACCCGGCGGCACTCGGTGATCGCGTCACTTCTCGGGATCCACGACATGATCCTGTGTGTGAACAAGATGGACCTCGTCGATTGGAGCGAGGCGGTGTTCGACGAGATTGTCGATGACTTCGGCGCGCACGCGGCGCAACTCGGGAAGATCCACGTGACCTCGATCCCGATGTCGGCGCTTCGGGGCGACAACATCGTCGACCCTTCGGATTCGATGGCGTGGTACAAGGGCCCAACCCTCCTTGAGTTCCTCGAGACTGTCGAAGTCCCGGAACCGGCCGCGGACGCCGGCATGCGGTTCCCGGTGCAGTACGTGATCCGGCCACAAACCGATGAGTTCCACGATTACCGCGCATATGCCGGCACCGTGGCAGGTGGCCACATCCGGCAGGGAGCGGAAGTCGTGATACTCCCGGGCGGGCAACGCACGAAGGTGGAATCGATCGACGTGTACGAGGCCTCGCTCCCGTCCGCGAACATTGGCGACGCGGTGGCGGTGCGGATCGCGGACCAGGTGGATATCGGTCGGGGACACATGTTCGCGGACCCGGAATCGCCGCCATCGGTTGTGACACGCTTCAGTGGCGACCTCTGCTGGATGAGCGAGACGGCTGACCTCACGCCCGGGCGGCAGTTCTGGCTGCGGCAGGGGACGCGCCGGGTGCGGTGCGTTGTGGAATCGCTCGATACGAAGCTCGATGTCGAGACGATGATCTCGCATCCGGAGCCGCCGTCGTTCAGCCTGAACGAGATCGGGCGAGTGACGGTGAAGACGACAGAGCCCGTGTGCGTGGACCCGTATGAGCGGAATCGCGGGACGGGGAGCTTCATCCTGATCGACCCCGCGACACACAACACGGTCGGCGCCGGGATGATCCGGACGATTCCTGGCGATGGAGAACCGGAGGCAGCGTATGTCATCTAGCACCGTGGACGTGGCGGCGTTGGCCGCCGAGCTCGAGCACGAGGACCCGCGTGACATCGTTAAGCGGGCGATCGAAACGTTTAGCCCGAACATCGCGGTCTCGTTCAGCGGCGCTGAGGATGTGGTGCTGATCGAGATGGCAGTTCGCGCCGGGAAGCCATTCCGCGTGTTCACGCTGGACACGGGGAGGCTGCACCCGGAGACGTACCGGTATCTCGACAAAGTGCGCGACCACTACGGCATCGTGATCGAGGCGTACTTTCCGCAGCCGGCGGCGGTCGAAGCGCTCGTGCGGGAGAAGGGCCTGTTCTCGTTCTACCAGGATGGGCACCAGGAGTGTTGCGGCGTGCGGAAGGTCGAGCCGCTCGGGCGGGCTTTGCAGGGTTTGCAGGCGTTCGTGACCGGGCAACGGCAGGACCAGAGTCCGGCGACGCGAGGGCTCCTGCCGGTCGTGCAGGAGGACGCCGGGCACCTCAACCCCGAGGGCCGGCCGCTCGTGAAGTTCAACCCGCTTTCCTACTGGTCGGCGGCGCAGGTGTGGCAGCACATCCTTGAGCGGCAGATCCCGCACAACGAGCTGCACGATCGCGGGTTCCGCTCGATCGGCTGCGAGCCGTGCACGATAACGACGAACCCCGGGCAGCATGAGCGCGAGGGGCGATGGTGGTGGGAAGAGGCGACAAAGCGCGAGTGCGGCATCCACCTGCCGGGCGGGTACGACGGCCCTGCCTGATCCCGAGGCGGATGACGCGGCCGAACGGGCGGTACCGCGGTGGCTGCAAGACCAGCCGCCGGTTACGACCACGGAATCCGAGCGGGCGATCCTGCGTGAGGTGCTCGCCGGAATGCGGCGCGTGAAGCACGGTCAGATCCAGCTCTCGATCCAGGATGGGCGAGTGGTGCAGGTGGACGTGACGGAGAAGAAGCGCTTCTAGCGTGCCGCGAATCAGGCGGAGGCGAATCCCCAGCGCCGCGCGATCCATGCCTCCAGCCGGGCGAAGACGAGTCGATCGATCAGCAGTCCGAGGCTCACGATGACGAGCATGACTCCGACGACAAGACTGACGTTGTTGAGTTCGCGGCCGACGTTGAGCAGGTAGCCGAGGCTGACGCTGACGAACAGAAGTTCAGCTGCCAGAAGCGAGCGCCAGGCGAACGACCAGCCGAGCTTCAAGCCCTGGACGAGTGCCGGGAGCATCCCGGGGATGACGACGAGGGTGTACAGCTGCCAGGGGTGTCCGCCGAACATGCGCGCGGCGCGCATCTGGAGGGGCGGAATCGCGCGGACACCGGAGCGGGCCGAGATCGCGACGGACCCGACCGAGCCCATGAGGACCACGAAGATGATCGCGCGTTCGTTCAGGCCGAACCAGAGGACGGCGAGCGGGAACCAGGTGACGCTGGGCAGTGACTGGATGCCAAGGACGAGGGTGCCGACGGTTTCGTCGACCCACTTGAGCGTGCCCATGGCGATTCCGATGGTGAGGCCGACCGCGATGGAGAGCGCGTAGCCGATTGCCATGCGTTGAAGCGTTGTCTGGATCGCCTCCTGCAGACGGCCCTGGTCCCAGATTCGCTCGAGGGCGCTCCAGACTTCGCCGGGGGACGGGAATACGTATGACTCCCAGACCTCCGCCGCGGCGAGGAGGTACCAGGCGAGGAACAGGCCCCCGTAGAAGACCGCGAGGCGGAACGCCTTCCACGGATCGATGCGCTTCCAGAGGTTAGATGGCATAGCGTTCACCGGGGGCGGTGGCGACGTGATCCGGGTTTCGGAGCTCTTCGCGGATGTCGGCGGCGAGGTCGACGACGGCGTGGGAATCCGGGCTGCGCGGGTGTTCGAGCGTAATCTGAATGTCGCGCTTGATACGGCCCGGATTCGAGGCCATGACGATGACGCGGTCCGCGAGGAGTACGGCTTCGCGGACGTTGTGGGTCACGAAGAGGATGGTCTTGCCGGTACGCTGCCAGATGTGCTGGAGCTCCTCCTGGAGGACATCGCGGGTCTGGGCATCGAGCGCGGCGAAAGGCTCGTCCATCAGGAGCATCGCCGGGTCGACTGCGAGGGAGCGCGCAAGCTGTACCCGCTGCTTCATGCCGCCCGACAGTTCGTGGACGTATGCATTCTCGAACTTCCCGAGGCCGACGAGGTTCAGGTATTCGCGGGCCCGGTCGCGGCGGGCAGCTTTGCTGAGGCCAGCGAGCCGGAGTCCGAACTCGACGTTGGTGCGGACATTCATCCACGGGAAGAGCGCCGATTCCTGGAAGACGACGATGCGGTCCGGCCCGGCGCCGCGGACGGGCTTGCCGTTCACGCTGACCGTCCCGCTATCAGGGAAGTCGAAGCCCGCGACGATGTTCAGAAGCGTCGACTTGCCGCAGCCGGAGGGGCCGACGAGGCAGACGAACTCACCCTCACGGACGGTCAGGGAAACATCGGAGAGGGCGAGGGTATCTTGCCGGCGACTCTTGAAGCGGCGGGTCACGCCCGTCGCTTCAAGAGCAATCCCTCCGCTCGCCGGGGTGACGGCGAGCGGGCGCCCGAGTTGGGCGGCGCTGGCGGGAGTTGCTGACGACATCACTCGACTTTATCAAGTTTAAGTTCTTCAAGCACCTGATTCAGGAGCGTGAGGTCGTAGATCCCGGACAAGTCCGGTTCGTCATCGACTTCGAGTAGTCCGAGGTCGAACGCATCCTTTGCGGACTTGAAGAGGCTGGCGGGGATAGGGTCGTAGGTTATGTCGAGATTCTCCCACGCTGCATCCAGGACAGCATCGGGGAGGGGGGCTGTCGTGATCTCTTCGATTGCAGCGTTTACGAATTCGCGGGCTTCTTCCGGGTTGTCGTTGATCCACTCAGTTGTTTTGACATGGGCGAGAAGGAAGGCGCGGACCACGTCCGGGTGGTCTTCAAGGAAGCCGGTGCGGACGATGACGTGGGTGGTCACGAATGCGCCCTCCGGCCAGCGGTCGCGCTCGTCGAGGAAGAGTTCACCGCCGGCTTCCTGGATGAGGCGCGTACCCCACGGTTCCGGGACCCAGGCGCCATCAATGTTGCCCTGCCTGAAGAGCGTAAGTGCGTCCGGGTTGGCGGTCGGCTTCACGTTCACGTCGCCGCCGAACTCGTCGATCTCATAGCCCTCGTCGGCAAGGTAGGCACGGAGAGCGACATCCTGGGTGTTCCCGAGCTGGGGCGTGGCGATGGTCTTGCCTTCGAGGTCCTCGGGGCCGTCGATGTTCGCGCCAGGCCGAACGATGAAGAGCGCGCCGCCGCTGGTGGCGCCGGCGATGATGCGAATCGCCTCGCCGTCCGACTGAACGTAGCCATTGATGGCGGGGTTGGGGCCGATGTACGAGATATCGATCTCGCCAGCGAAGATGGCTTCGATGACCGCAGGGCCAGCGTTGAAGGTCTTCGTTTCGATCTTCACGTTCGCGCCGAGTTCCTCGGCGTAGGTTCCGCGCTCGAGGCCGACGAGCGGCTGTGAGTGAGTGAGGTTCGGGAAGTAGCCGAGCCGTAGCGTGACGTTTCCGGCGGGGGTGCCAGCGGGGATCGCTGAGGGTGCGGTCGTCGGGCCTGTCCCCACTGCGGAGGTTGCATCGGGCGCGTTGTCGTCGTCGCCACCGCAAGCGGCAACAAACACCAACGCGAGCAGTAGAGCGGGCAGGAGGAGCAAGAATCGCTTCATCGGTTCACCTCAGGGGTTCGGGCCAAGGGGCCAGGGAACGGAAAGAGGCCCCGGGATGCACTGTTCGTGTTTCCCGAGGCCTCCAGGTGTCTGGTCAGCCGTCAGCGCGACGGAGGTTGGTTAGCGACTACAGCTCACGGTATCCCGCTCCTTCACCGGCCTCACCGCCGGTTGTTGACTTTGTCGGTCTACTTTTTCGCATTCTTCGTGAGATGTGTCAACTTTGCGGGGTGCGAAAGCGTAGACTCCGGACCTGGCAACGCTCGACGAGGTCTCGATCCGCATCGTTTTCGAAGACGATCGCGGAGTCTGACGTCTACCTGTTCGCAGGACTGACGGGCGACATGAACCCGGCACATGTGGATAGCACCTGGGCGGCGGATGGGATGTCCAAGCAGCGGATCGCGCACGGGATGCTGACGGCATCGTTTGTCGACGGCGCTGGCGATGAAGCTACCGGGGCCGGGGACGCTCTACCTGGGCCAGAACTCCCAGTTTCGAGCGCCCGTGTTCTTCGGCGATACGGTGACGGCCACGGTGGAGTGCATCGCGAAGAACGATGAGCGCCGTTGGCTCACCTTCAAGACGACCGAGACTACCAGGACGGCAAGGCTGTGGTGATCGGGGAGGCGCAGGTGATCCCGCCCTCGGCTTAGAACTATGGTCGCGGGTGCCCGGGGGCGCCGCTATTATCGGGCCGAACAGCTATACAGGAGGGCTATCGATGGGTTCGCTAGATGGAAAGGTTGCGATTGTTACGGGCGCGAGCCGCGGGTTGGGCAAAGACATCGCGACGTCGCTGGCGCGGGAGGGTGCGTCGGTCGTGATTGCGGCAAGGACATTCGACGAGGGTGAGTCGAAGATTGCGGGGTCGCTCGCGCACACCCAGCAGCTCATCCAGGACGCGGGTGGGACCGTGAGCGCGGTGCGATGCGACGTGAGCAACGAGGATGACATCGCGGCGGCCGTGAAGCACACAATCGACACGTTCGGACGGATCGACATCCTCGTGAACAACGCCGGGATCCTGATCCCTGGCACGGCGATGGAGCTGCAGGCACGGCACTGGGCCCTGATCTTCCGGGTGAACGTGAACGGGCCATTCGCATTCTGCCGGGCGGTGATCCCTCACCTCAAGGAGGTGGGCGGCGGGCACATCATCAACATCTCATCGCGCGGTGCGATCTTCCCGGGCCCGGGCCCGTACACGAAGGTGAGCGCCGGTGGCGCGGCCTACGGCGCGACGAAGGCTGCGCTTGAGCGTTTCAGCCAGGGGCTGGCGCAGGAGGTCTACGCCGACCGTATCTCGGTGAATGTGCTCTCGCCAGACCTTCCGCTGTGGTCGGAGGGCGGGCACTACTTCCGGACGCAGAGCGGCGAACCAGACTACGGCGGGTGGCGCATGACCGGCGAGATCATCGGCGATGCGGCGGTGGTCATCTGCAACAAGGAGCCGGGCGTGTACACCGGGAACATCCTCTACGACGAGCAGGTGATGCTGAACGAGGGCGGGATGTCGGCCGAGGAGGTAGCGCGCAGGTACCCCGTGGAGCAGAAGTAGCGCACTTGACACATCGTCTGGACAGCGTGGCTATAATCGGCCTCGAGCCCCCCGCAGAGGACAGCCCTCGAAGCGGGCGGGATCCTGAGTGAGGGACCAGCCATGGCAATGCGAACCTGCGCGATTACCGGCAAAGAGTTCGACGACGAGAAGTCCGGCTACAAGTGGAACTACGAAGGAAAGTGGTACTACTTCGCGGACATCGCCTCGCGAAACAAGTTCATCGGCGACCCGAAGAAGCACATCGAGGCTGCCACATCGGCCTGAGCCATCCGCTCAGCCAAGACCCAGATCGGATCAGGCGTGCGTCCGGGGAGACCGCCTCAGACGGCTCCCCGAACGCTACCCATTCCTTCGGCCCCGCGCTCCGCTCCGCGGTGAGGGCCGAGAGGCTGTGTCTACTCGGCGATGGGCGGCCTGGCGGGCATCGGTTCAATGCCCCCGCCATCCTCCGAGAGTGTTGCCGGGTCGAGTGAGGGGTCGACTGACTGGGCGAGGGCGACAAGTTCTTCGCGGGTGAGCGGCGCCTCGGCGGAGGCTGCCGAGATCCAGATGTTGAAGCTGGCACCGTCGGCACGGGTCCAACCAGCGCCGAAGTCGTTCAGGAACCCGCCTGCTTCGAGGTCGTCAGCCTGGGGTTCGCCACGGTTGACCGAGACGTCGATGCTGACGCCGGTGTCGTCCGCGAAGAGCCATGCGAGGCGGTAACCGCCAGAGACAACGTCGTCGGGCATTTCGCAGCCTTCGGGCACACCGTTAAAGACCGCCTGTGACTTCTGGAGGGTGAAGCCTTCAGGGGCGACGGGTTCGCCGAACCCTGCTGCGACGATCTCGTCAACGGTGATGTCGCGATCCTGGGCGAGGCACTCTCCATCGAAGGCGGGGACGAACGCGGTCGCGATTGCGCTGAGCGTCTCGGCGTCAACTGGAGTCCCGTCGGCGGAGTAGCCGTAGATGTTGTACTGCCAGTTCTCGTCGCTCCAGTAGACGGAGCCGGCGGTCGATGAGCCGGGATAGAACGGCTGGTCCCCCGGGACCTGGTAGGCGGAGACGCCGATCCAGCCGCCCTGCGAGTCTGAGAACGAGGCGTCAAAGCTGGCGCCGTAGTAGCCCTCAAGCTCCGGGGAGTCACACGACTCGGCAGGCGCCTGAAGGGTCCGAACGTTCACGTACGACTCGGTGTAGCCGGCCGGGAGGGCCGAGCGTGGGTCGCCGAGGCCGAGGGCCGCGACGTCATCCCAGTCACCGAGGACGATCCGATAGAAGCACTCCTGCGGGAGGCCCGGGGCGATCTGGGCGAGCGCCTCGGCGAGAACCGCGGCAGCTTGTTCGTCTGTCAGGAACTCGGGGGCGGGGAAGGACGACCGCGAGGCGTCGTCGCCAGCCATTGCGGCTTCCTTCTCCATGAGCGGGTAGGCATACCCGGCGTTGACGGAGATCTGGAAGACGTAGCCATCCGACCATGCAAGAGCCATGTACTGGTCGATGTAATTGGCGGTCTCTTCGGATTCGCGCTGCTGGATCCAGACAGTCGCGCCGGTCGCGGTGTGCGTCCACGTCGATTCGAGGACGGGCTGTACGTTGACCGTGTTGCCGGACTCGTCGCACTCGCCCTGTGCGCGGAGAGTGATGGACTGGAGTTCGAAACCTGAGCCCAGGAGGTTCATCGCGATCCCGGCTGCGGCGGGGTCGATTGTGACGCCGACCGTCCCGGCAGGCAGCGTGCCCGGGCAGTAGGGCCAGTAGCGCATGTCGGAACCGGCAGCGTAAGAGCTGGCGGCGCGCTTCGCCTCCTCCGAGCTGAGGACGGC
>JBPPMX010000169.1:0-2206 GCA_051306275.1 Tepidiformaceae bacterium | reverse complement strand
GGCTCTGTTTTACATCCTGTTCCTCGCCGTCGTCTGGGCTTTCGGCAAGCGCATCGGCGGACGGTGGGCAGGGTTTGCGGCGATCGTCGCCACGCTCGCCATCAACCTCCGCTACGACTACCCGCACACCGCGATCTGGTCTGTCGTCGACGGACTCGGCGAGCTTCCCTCCGCAGCTTTCATCCTGCTCGCCGCGCTTCTGGTGACGCGCTCGAGGGTCGCCGCCGGGACGGCACTGGGAATCGCCGCGCTGTGCAAACTCGCCGCGTTCCTCGTAGTGCCGGTCTTCATCATCGTGCTCATCCTGCTCCCCGTGGCGATCGCGAAACGGGGGGTCTGGCGAGCCCGGCTCCTTCCCGCCATCGTCCTCGGGGCCTTCAGCGTCTTGCCGAGTGTGCTGTGGGAGGGCGTCAAGCTGGTGTCGCTCGGATTCCACGGGTACGTGGACTCGCTGCGCGCGTACATCAGTTTCGTCCGGCGCAGCGGATCGGGCATCGGCGGCACGGGCGGGAACAACGACCTGATCGGCCGCGCGCGCTATCTCGACGGACTGTGGTTCCTCAACAACTGGCTCGCCCTCGCGGTCTTGGCCGTGTTGCTGATTCTGGGCGTGATCGCGCTTCTGGCGCAGATCCGCGCATCCCGCTTGCCCGACGCCCGACCTCTTACCCACTGGCTCGTGCCGGTCCTTGCCGCTGGCGGCAGCTCGGCGATCTTCACAGTGTGGTGGGTGGGAATCTCCTCGAGCTTCTTCGCGCGGCACGCATTCTCCGGGCTCATGGTCCTTCCGCCCGTCCTCGCCGCGCTGGGTATCGCAGGGCTCCGCGTGCTTCGAGCTCAGCCGCGCATCACCCTTCGGATCACCGCCGTCGCGATCGGAGTCGCATGGATCTTGATCGCCGGATTCCAGACCGTGACCAATGCTGTCCAGGCCGCTCAATCACCCGCCTACAGCCGCATCGACCAAGAGAGAGCGGCGGAGTTCATCTCCCAGTTCGAGAACGTCCAGCACGTCGACTTCTTCCAGAACCCGGAGTTGCTGCTGCTGTCCGGTGTCAGGTCGTACCCGTACCCGCACGGCGACCACCCCAACACCGACGGCCCGCTCGTGCTCAGCCCGCAGATGAAGGGTATCAACGAGCCGCTCTACGATCTGGCGCTCGCCATGTGCGGCGACATCCTGTACGACGAGGACGGATTCATTGTGTGCGACATCCGGGACAACTATCCGGACTAGGACGACACCTTCCACAACGTGATCGACTCCGTGCCGTATCCGCGGTCGTAGTCGATGACCGTGGGGTCGCTGAGGTTGCCCGCATAGGTCGAAGCCCAGTCAATGTCGCAGCTGCCGTCCGTGAGGAGCCAGCGGACATCCGCGCGATCGGCGGAGGCGAGGTCGAACGTCCCGCCTTTGCGGGCCGCCATGAGCGCGAGGACCGCCTCATATTCGGTCGGCCATGCCATTCCAAGGTTCATGTGCACGACGGGTCGACCCGAGACCACCTTGACCGCGATGGGGTCGACGCAGGGGTCGGCGATGATGAGCCCTTCCGAGGATGCGTCGGTCACAGCATCCTTGATGGCTATCTCACGAGGGGTGTCGAAGGCGATCAGGCGCGTGTGGGACTGCGACACGTAGAACCAACCCCAGTCGACCATGGAGGCGACCGCAACCAACGACACCACGACGAGGGCGATGCGGGCGGCACGGCGTTCCCGTGGAGCGACGGGTGTCGGTTCTGCTTCCGCCCGGGGACTCGTCTTATTCCCCAAGTACTCCGTCACGACCATGACGACCATGGGCAGCAGTGTCACCGAGATCAGCACGAAGCAGTCGATCCAGAATCGGTACGGCTCCTGGTTGGCTCCCCAGACGTCGTTGGAGGCGAGAACGACCCACGCGACGGACACTCCCGCAGGGTAGCCGATCCACAGAGCGTTGCGGCGGCGGATGCCCGCCACGAACACGAGGACCAGCGGGATAGCGAGAACGAGCGCGGCAACGAGCCCCGCGTTCCACTGCACGCCAAGATCCTTGGTGGATGCGACGCGGTACACGAGGAACGGGTCCTCGTCGGCGAGCCCGATGGCGGTGGCGAGGATCGACGGGGACGCCGCGAGTCCCACGAGAGCGAAGAAGAGCACAGCGAGTCCACGGGTTCGCACGATGAGACCGACGATCCCAGGCACCTGTCTCTTATAC
>JBPPMX010000168.1:0-2293 GCA_051306275.1 Tepidiformaceae bacterium | reverse complement strand
GTCGTGGCAATGGCGCTGCCGCTAGGGCTGGCATTCATGTTCGCCGGCGGCGCGGGCGTTGCGATCGGGAGCCTCTTCATCATCACGGGCCTGTTCAGCCCGTGGTTTTATGCGCTGCGCGGATCGAACTTCGCGGCGCCGGCGAGTGTGCGGACGGACGAAGGGCCGCCGAGCTGGCCGTGGATCCTGGGCCTGGCGCTCCCGTTTATTGGCTGGATCGGCATTCTGCCGTTCTACCTCCTGACCCTCCTGTTTGTGCGGATTGTGCGCGACCGGAAGCCAGCCTCCTTGCCGGGCTGGATGCCGGCCGTGGGCATCGTCTTCCCACCATTCGGGCTGGTGGTAGCGCTGCTGCAGGATCACAAGGCGCAGATTATCTGGAGCGTCGGAATGGCCTCGGCCTTCGGGATTGCGGGGGTGGCGCTGACATATACGGGACTGACGCGGGACAGCCAGTTCCCATTCTTCCTGGGCATTTCGCTAATCGTGATCTGGGTGGCGGTGACGCTTCGGTTCTTCGGGATGTCGGAGCGGCTGGCGTTCACCGGTGCCGGTGCGACCTTGCTGGTCTTCTGGTACCTCCCCACGAGCGTCTGGGAGGCAGTCGCGGGCGAGCTGAACGGGGACATCGAGATGTTCTTCTTGAGCGGGATGGTGATGGTGACGGCAGGGACGTTCATCGTCGTCTACAACGCCGATATCGTGCTGCCAGCGATTGCCCAGCTGGGTTCGCGGTTCGGGCGGTTGACACCGGCGATCCGCACCGCCGTCGCGTATCCGTTGACGTCGCGATTCCGGACTGGCATGACGATGGCGATGATCGGCCTGATCATGTTCTCGCTCGTGATGATGGCGACCATCAACCATAACTTCGCTGCGGTGTTCCTGAACGAAGACTCGAAGGGCGGCTTCGATGTGATCGCGATTGTGAACGAGAACAGCCCCGTCGACGACCTGCTAGGGGCCCTCTCCGGCGAAGGAGTCGACACATCCCAGATCGACGAGGCAGCGCTGGTGGTGGGTGTGTTCGCCGAGGTGGAGAACCGCGACGGCAAGGAGAACAGCGACGACGAGGTGACCGAGTTCCTGAACTACCAGGTCTACGGCGCCGATCCGGGCTTCTTCCAGACGACGTCGATCCCGATGAAGTACCGCGCCTCCGGCTATGCGACCGATGCCGAGGTCTGGGGAGCCCTGGCGTCAGACCCGTCGCTTGGGGTGTTGAACGCGGCGGCCACCCTCCCGCCCGATCCGTTCGCGCCGATGGACGATCGCCTCTCGCTCGAACCGGTCGACGATAGCTTTGAACCGTTCATGCTCGAGATCCGGGAGCCCGGAACCGAGAGCACGACCACGATCACGATCATCGGCCAGATGAAGGACTCCGCGGATGTCTTCCTCGCACTTGGGGCGAATGGGACGCCCGGCGGCATCATGACGTCCGTCGAGAACGTGACCGGCGCTTTCTCCGAGGTCGACGATCAGCGCTACTACCTCAAGCTGGGAGAAGGAGCTGATTCGGGCGCCTACGCGCGGACCGTTGAGGCAGCGCTCGTCCAAGCCTCGGCGGAGTCGCTCGACGACCTGCTCGATGAGCAGCAGTCGGCACAGAACGGGTTCTTGCTCGTGTTCCAGGGCTTCATGGGACTCGGACTGGTCGTTGGGATCGCTGCGCTCGGCGTGGTCGCCTCGCGGGCCGTGGTGGAGCGCCGGCAACAGATCGGGATGCTCCGCGCAATCGGCTATCAGCGCAGCATGGTGGCGTTGAGCTTCCTGTTCGAATCCGGGTTCATCGCGATTTCGGGGATCCTCCTCGGGCTGACCCTGGGCCTGTCACTCGCGTGGGTGCTGTTCTCGTTCGGTGAGTCCGGCGAGGAGACGGAGAACGCCGCGTTCCTGATCCCGTGGCTCAACCTCGCGATCATCTGCACCGTAGCGTTCGTCGCATCGATGCTGATGACGTTTCTTCCGGCGCGGGCAGCCTCGCGGGTGCCGGTGGCAGACTCGCTCCGTTACGAGTAGGCGCTGGCCGCGTAGACTTCGCTCCGATGGAACGGCCGGAGCTACGCGGTACCGCCATGTTCGACCTGACCGGGCGGGTCGCGCTTGTCACGGGGGCGGGCCGCCGGTTGGGGCGCTCGATGGCCCTTGCGCTCGCTGCGGCCGGCGCTGACGTCGCGGTGAGCGCGAGGACGACCGACGAGATCGAGTCGCTCGCGGAAGAAGATCCGCGGGCTGGGCAAAGACGCGCGGGCGTTCACCTGCGACATCACAGACGATGTGCAGTGCGATG
>JBPPMX010000167.1:0-12800 GCA_051306275.1 Tepidiformaceae bacterium | reverse complement strand
CCCGTCGTGACCCGGACGCCCGAGCGGGGCGCGACTGCTGTCCCCACCCGGGCGATCGCGGGCGACAGTTCCGGCGACGACGGCGGCGTCAGCACCATCACGATCGCCATCATCCTCGGCGCGATCATGCTCGGCCTGCTGGCGGTGCTGCTGTACCTGTGGGTGCTTGTCCGATCGCGGCAGCGCTCGGTCGCTGCGGACGCTCCGACGCCACCGGTTGACTCGCCTCCGCCTGACGCGAGCTAGCTGTTGTCTGGCTCCCGCCCGAGGGCCTTCGCGAGCAGCCAGAAGCGCTGAAGTGCGGTCGCGTTCGAGAGCACGGCCAGGACCCAGGCGATGACGGTCAGCCAGTTGAAGAGCAGGCCCGCTGTGACGACCACAACGCGCTCCTGCCGCCGGAACAGGCCGTCGCGCATGCTCACCCCCATCACCTCCGCGCGGGCGCGCATGTAGCTCACCGCGACGCTCCCGAAGAGGGCGGCGTAAGTCACGCCCGCCTGCACGTACTCCCCACGGTGGCCGAAGTACCAGGCGATGCCTGCCAGCACGAGGGCTTCGCTGGCGCGATCGAGGACGGCATCGAACACGGCCCCGTACGGGGTCGCGCGATTGGTCGCGCGGGCGACGGCTCCGTCCACGAGGTCGAGCGCGCTGAAGAAGCCGTAGACGACCCCGGCCCACACCAGCATGTCCTGAGTGATTAACCAGGCGGCGAGGGCGTTCCCGAGGAAGCCCACGACCGAGACCATGTTCGGCGTAACGCCGGTCTTCGCGACCGTCCGGCCGAGGCTGTCCGAAAGGCCCGGGGGCAGGCGGGTGGGCAGGAAGGCGAACTTAGCCACCGTGCGTCCGTAGCGTGGGGAGCTTCAGCCTCCGGGAGGCTGCGACCTGTTCGCGCTCGTAGATGAGGCGCTCGTAGTACGACAGGACTCGGTGGGCGATGCTGTCCCAGCTGTAGTGCACGGCCTGCTGCTGACCCCGTGAGGCGAGCTCCTCGCGCCGACCGGGGTCGTCGATGAGGCCGGCGAAGGCGTCCGCGAGCGCGTTCGCGTCCTTCGGCTTCACGAGCACGCCATCCGTCCCGTCGGTGATGACGCCGGCGAAGCCTTCGATGTTGCTGGCGACCACGACGACGCCGGCTGCCATCGCTTCGAGGAGCGCGATCCCCTGGCTCTCGTTTCCCGTCGCGGGGGAACAGAAGATGTGAGCGCTCTTGTGGTACCGCGGCAACTCGCTGTAGGGGATGTTCGAACGGAAGACGACGTCTCCCTTGCCTTCCATCGCCTTTTCGTAGCGTGCGAAATCGCCCGCGCCGACGACGATAAGGCGAACGTTCGGGTGCCGCGCGCGCAGCAAAACGTAGGCGCGCAGCAGGTACTTCAGGCCTTTCCGCTTTTCGGGGCGCCCGACGAAGAGGATGTTGATCTTGCCGTCCATCAACTCGGGCATCGGCTCGTGCGGGCCGGAGAAGTGCTCGAAATCGATGCCGTTCGGGATGATGTTGTAATACCCGGCGAAGTAGCGCGTGATGAGTCGCACCGCTGCGGGCGAGACCGCGATCTTCCCTTCGAGCTTGCGGAACCAACGGCGGGTGAAGGGTCGCGTGTATCGATACATCCGGTTGCCGCCTTCCTTCGCCGCGTGGAAGGTGCCGACGGTCGCGGAGTCTGAGTAGCGGAGGAAGTGGTAGGGGAGCAGCGGCATGAGGGGCTCGTGGAGGTGGACGACGTCGAAGCGGCCCTCTCGAAGCGCCTTCTTCACGCGCGGTGACGACCAAGCGAAGGTGATCCGGGCCACCGAACCGCTCACCGGGACCTGCCGGGGCTTTCCCATCACGACGGTCCCATCGGTGATTTGACCGGGGTCCGATGCCGGCGCGAATACGGTCACCTCGTGCCCCCAGGATCGGAATCGCGACGCGAGATGGGTGATGTGCGCTTTCACGCCACCCTCGACGCTCCAGTCGTACGGGGAAACGAGTGCGATCTTCATGGGCGGCCTGCCCCGGCGCGGTGGCGGGATCGGGCGAGCATTTTGCGTGGGGTGGCTGCGTAGCCCCAGGCGAGTCCAAGGGCCACCTGGCGGACGCCGACCTCCCGGATGCCTGGATAGGGGCCCACGTGTGCGGTTGTCGCTCCGGAGACGATCGCACGCCGCAGTCCGATCGCGCCGACGCCCTCGAATTCGGTCCATCCGGTCGCGACGTGCGGCAGGTGGTGGGCGTCGGAGCCCCCGAGTTCGGGCAGCGCCCAGTCGCGATTGCGCGTGCGCGTCTTCGCTGCGGTCATTTTTCCAGCAAGACTGGGATTCGCGGTCTCCATCCCGTCGAAGGTCACTCCCGCCTCCCTTTTCGACACTATCCGGTCAATTGTCCGCTCGCTCAATGAGCGGGTAAGCCAGCTCATCGGGTGGGGCACGATCGCAAGTCCGCCCTGCGCGTGGATGGCTTCGATCGTCGCTTCGGCGGACCGGAAACTCGGCGGAGTGTCGTCGATGAAGAGCGCGAGGAGGTGCCCGTGGCGTGTGGTGATCTCGGCCCCGACGACGACCTCCACGCGCAGGCCGCGCTTCGCCGCGAGTTCTCGTGCGCGGTGACCGCCGGTCGCATCCTCGTGGTCGGTCACGGCGATGACGTCGAGGTCGGTGCGTTGTTCAACGAAGTCGAGTAGCGCGGACACCGTCGCCATCCCATCGGACACGGTGGTGTGGAGGTGGAGGTCGGCCTTACCCACAGCGGTGCACCTCCCAGAAGTCTTCGTGGACGGTCCACTGGCGGGGCTCCTCGCGGATGTGGGCGTCCAGCAGCCCGGCGAACCGCGTCGCCGCCTCTCGCAACGCCTCGGCGTGAGGCGCATCGCGGTCGACCCGGTATGGCTCGTGCACGGTGATCTCCTGGTCGGCGTGGCCGCGCCGCCGGGCAAAGACGGGCAGGATGACGGCGCCGGTGCGTCGCGCGAGTTCCCACGGGCCCTGGCCAATTCGGACTTCCCGGCCTGCGAGCGGCGTACAAACGCCGGTGCCCTGGATGTCCCTATCGGCAACGATTGCGACGATCCCGCCGGCGTTAAGGGTCTCAAGGGCGGCCCTGGCGCCACGGAGGTCGGCATTCACGAACGTCCCGCCGGCGGACGACCGTATCCCGCGCAGGTAACGGGCCATAGCGGGTGGGCGGAGCGGTTCGACCAGCGCCAGGAACGAGCGCCCACGGGTGGTGAGCGCCTGCAGGGCGAGTTCGGGGTTGCCGGTGTGGCAGCTGACGATGATCACGGGCTCGCCGTTGCCGAGGACGGCCAGGCGTTCGGCGTTGCGGATGGTCAGGTGCTCGGCTTCGTAGGTCGCGATATCCCGGTGTGGGATGGACGAAAGGTCGACATAATAGCGGGCGACGTTTCGCAGCACTTCCTTCCCCTCGCGCCGGGCCTTCGCACGGTCGCCGTCGCAAAACGGGAGGAGGTTGCGGGTGACCCGCCTTCGCATGCCCGGCCGCAACTCCCAGGCGAGCCAGCCGAGTACCCACGCGACCGCGTAGAAGAACCGGGGAAACCTTCCCGCGAGGGGCATAAGCGCGCGCATCTCCCAGAGCTTGGTCATGCCGCGCTGCCAGTGGATTGCCGGCGGCGCGGCCACATCTCGCGGAACATGTACCACTGGTCGGGGCGCTGCCGGATGAACCGTGCGTGGGCGTCGACGATGGCCTGCATCAGGAGCTGGATGTCGCGTTCGGTGTCGCCGGTCGAGGGCAAGTCAATGCTGAAGTCCGCCGTTGCACGCACCTCCTGGCCCCACGCGGACAGGCGTTCGAAGGCCACCGGCACGACCTTTGCACCGGTCCGCAGTGCGAGCCGGGCTGGCCCTACGGGCACCTCCACGTCCTCGCCGAAGAACGATACCTGCACGCCTTCGCCCGGGGCGGGACGGTCGACGAGCAGTGCGAGAACCTCGTTCCGCTTTAAGACGCGGAGTAGCGAGGGGGATGTCTTCTCGATCTTCACAACCTGCATGCCGAGGCGCTCTCGAGCGCCGACCACCATGCGGTCGAGGCGTGGGTCGCTGAACGTCTCTGCGACGACGGTCACAGGGTAGCCTCGTCCCGCGGTCGCGCCGGCGCCGAGGTCCCAGTTGCCAAAATGCATGCAGACGACCACCGCCCCGTTCCCGGCGGCGAGCGCTGCGTCGAGCCGTTCAAACGCGTCGCCACTTTCGACTGCGGCGACGATCTCGGCGGTGGACCGCGAAGGGAATCGCACGAAGTCGGCGAGGTATTTGCAGTAGTTCACGAGGGACTGCCGCGAGACCCGGCGGATCTCGTCCGGGGTCGCGGAGGGGAGGACCCGCCGGTAGTTACGGTGCATTGAGCGCCGCCCACGGGGCCACAGGTAATATCCGGCCCAGCCCGCGGCGACTGCGACTCCATAGCTCGCCCGGCGCGGCGGACGCCGGAGGATAGCCGAAACCAGCTGCCACAGGCGGTACTGCACCCGTTACCCCTCGACGGTGAACGCGTTGGCCCTTTCCCGGGCGTGGTCGCGACGGAACTGCGCCGGCGCACCCGGGAGGAATGCGAACCGGTGGGAGCAGGCACAGTTTCCAGCCGATGATCGCACCATTTACCTTCCACAACCTCCTGCTCCCCTTCGGGACAACGGGTGTTGCGGCAGTCGTTCATCCGGCAAAGTCAGAGAAAGGAAGCCGGGCTGATACTCCCAGCGCAGTCTGTGAGACCGCACAGCGCTCGCTGATGATAGCAACGCCGATCGCCCCGTGAAAGCGCGCAGCCACGCTCAGGACTTGACATACGCAGCGCTCCAAACGAAAAAGGTGCTGCACCCCAACTCGATCGACCCGTCCCGGTGCCAGGAGAACCTGTTGAGTAGATCCGCTCGCCCGGCTGGAAATCTCTGGCTTGCTGAAGAATTGTGGAAGCTGAAGGCCATCGAATTCGGCGACTTCACGCTTGGTCGTACGGCCGTCCACTCCCCGATTTACATCAACCTTCGGCGGCTGATCAGCAGCCCGAAGGCGCTCGCGAAGTGCGCGAAGATCATTCGCGAAGAGCTCGAAACGCTGGTTTCGATGAGGAATCCCCACGTCCAGCCGTTCACGCTCGTTGCGGGCGTCCCGTTCGGCGGGCTGCACGTCGCAACGGCGTTTTCGCTGAACGTGAACACGCCGATGATCTACATCCATCCGCCAGGGACGGATAAGTCGAATGTGATCGAAGGGATCTATGTCTCGGGGCAGTCCTGTCTCATCATCGACGACCTGATCACTGGCGGTGGGAGCATTCTCCAGACGGCGGCGACGCTTGCTGAGGCGGGGCTTGTCGTCCGCGACGCGGTGACCCTGGTCGACCGGAACGAAGGTGGCCGGGAGCGGCTGAAGGCTGCGGGTATCAACCTCGTCTCCATCGTCAACGTCGAGCAGATAGCGAACTACCTGATGTCCGCCGGCCACATCGAAGAGGACTGGTATCGCAAGACGATGGTCTACCTCGAGAGCCGCCAAGAAGGGTAAGCCCACTTTGCCGCGATCTGCGGCGCACCCGTCACCCGGTCGACTATTCGCGCCATGATGTGGGTGAAGTCTCTTGCGTGACGGTGAGGTGGGAACAAGTGAGATTGCCGCAGTGCTTCCTGCGTCCGCGGGCGACCTCGCGAGGCGTGCCGCAGCGCGCGACGCTGCGGCCTGGTCCCAGCTCTTCGAAGACCACTACCGGCGCATCTACGCGTTCATCCGCTTCCGGTTACGCGGTGCTGCAGAGGCCGAGGACATTGCCTCGCAGGTGTTTGAAGTCGCATTCAACCGGGCAGAGTCCTTCGACTACCGCGGCGTCCCCATCGAAGCATGGCTCATGGGCATCGCCCGGAATCTGGTGCGAGATCACGTCAAGAAGCTTGGCCGTCGAGGCACGTCCGAGGAACTGGCAGACACCATGAGCGACCCAGCTGGCGACGCGACGCTCCAGGTCGACATGCGCCGCGACCTTTCTGTCGCGATGCGGGTGCTCACCGACGACCAGCAGACGGTGCTTTCGCTCCGGTTTCTGCTCGACAAGTCGGTCTCAGAGACGGCTGTCCTGATGGCGCGCTCGGAAGACGCCGTGAAGAACCTCCAGCGCCGTGCGCTCGCTTCGCTGCGGCGAGCGATGGAAGCCGCGGAGCGCACCGCATGAGCGACCGGTTTGATGAGCTTCTGGACAGGGCGCTCGGGTCGGGCGAGATCCCGTCGGACGCTACGCCCGGGGAACGCGCGGAACTAGAGGCGCTCCTCGGTGCGGCGGGCGCGCTTCGCGCCACGACCGGTGACCTGTCGGCGGAGGCAAGCGCCTCGCTCCCGGTGGCGCGCGCGCGCTTCGAGCGGTTTGTCGCCGGTGGTGGGAACCTGGCTTCAGCGCCCTCGTCCGCTCCGAACGTCCGCTGGTGGCATCGCCGCAGTCAGCGCACGGGGGTCGGTGCGGGGCTCGTGCTGGCTGCGGTCCTCGCGATCGCAGTCATCGCCGGGATGCGACCATTCGCCCGGAATGTGGAGACAGCTGCGGCTGTCGAAGCCGGGGATTTCGTCCAGCTCGAAGGGACAGTGGAATCCACGGAGTCCACAGGGGAAGGCGCGCTCATCCGGCTCACGACGGCCCTCGGGGAGTTTGATGTGCTGATCCCGGCCGACGCGTCCGTATCCGAGGGAACGGAGCCGGCGGATGCGACGACCATCATGCCGGGGCGCACCGTGCTGTTCGCGGGGACGGCATCAGGCGAGGCCCGAGTCATAGCCTCCACAGTCACGCTCTCGGACCGGGCGACTCCGCCGCCGGATGGGAATGGTGACGAGGTCAGCGAAGCTCGAGCCGGGGTGCAGGGCACGGTGCGTTCCTTCGCACTGGCTGACGATGGGACGCACGCACGGGTGCTGATCGTGACGGACGGCGGTGAGCGCGTCCTCGTTTCCGCCGACCCATCCGCGATCCGGACCGTTGCCGCGGCGGCGCCCTCGCTGATCGGCCTCCGCGTCGAAGTCGGGGAGCGCCTCCGGGGTGGGTTCGGAATCGTGCTCGTAGGAGAAGTGGACCCCCGCGAGCAGCGGTTCGTGACGATCAGCGGCACGGTCACGGGGGTCGAGCGGAACCTGCTGATTGTCGCGACGCAGCGTGGTGATGTGATGGTCGCGGTCCGAACGGGGACGCGCATCCTGCTCGCAGGCGGCGAGGAAGTCGGCCGACCGCTCGTGGTTGCCCAGCGCCTTGAAGGCCGGGTGATCAGCGTATCTGGCGGCCTCACTCGGGATGGCCGGATCGCCGCCGACCTCATCGCCGTGAGCGGGCCGTAACGAAAAACAGGCCCAGCGACTGTCGCCGGGCCTGTCTTCGTGTTTCGAGCGGACTTCCTTACGGGAGGCGAACCGTTGCGGTCCCGGGGGTGGTCTTCTGACCTTCGGCGTTTTCCGTCCAGATTTCGAGGTCGACGAGCTTCTCGCCGTTCTCTTCGTACTTCTTCGTGACGACGCCCTTCACGGCCATGTCGACGGCGGGGTAGTCCATCCCGCGGTAGCTGCAGCCGTACTTCTTGATGCGGCCTTCGTTCCCGATCCAGTCGTGGATGAGCTGCCCGAGGAACGCGTTCTTCAGCGCGCCGTGGACGATGATCCCAGAGAGGCCCGTCCCGATGGCGAAGTCCTTGTCGTAGTGGATCTGGTAGAAGTCGCCAGAACCGGCGGCCCACTGGACGAGCTGCTGGCTCGACGGGCTCTTCTTGAGGGTGGGGATCTCCATCCCCTCTGTGACACTATCCCACTTGGCTCCCATTGTTCGGCTCCTCTCGCCTAGTACCGGATGCCGGTGCCGGTCGCGATTGCCACGACCTTCCCGTCCTGGTTCTTGTAGACCGTCTTCGATGTCGTGATCAGCATGTGGCCGATGCTTCCGCGCCGCTCCTGAATGTCCGAGACGTAGCTGGTCGAGGTGAGCGTGTCGCCGGCGCAGATGTCGTCGAAGTATTCGATCTCGGTCCCGCCGTTGAGCACGCGGGTGAGCTTCACGGGTGGCTCTGGCATCGGGTTCGGGTTGCGGGGCGCACCGAAGGTGGGGTCGGCCGTTCGCGGGTCGAAGACCGGGGTGCCGAGGTAGCCGGGAGGGCAGGGGAGGCTCTTGTAGCCCGCGGCCTTTGCCGTTGCCTCGTCGTAGTACACGGGGTCTGTGTGGCCGACCGACCGGGCGAACATTCGCACGGAGTTCTTGTCGACTTCGTAGGTCACTGGCGGCGATTCGACGCCGATGTGGGCGCGCATCGCGTCCGTGATAAGGGACTCAACCTCTGCTGTCATGCGTACATTCCTCGAGGGTTTTGAAATCGTTCGAACACTAGACGAACTGGTGGGGCGTGTAAACGCCCTTCGGTTTGTGGCCGCCGAGGCGCAATCGGGGCTACCTCGTGGGCGTTCTCATCCGATCCTCCTTTGGCTTTCGTAGCGGCTGGCCAGTAACTTCCTATTGGGAAGTGAGACGCCCAAACTGTAGAGAGTACAATCGAATCCGTCAACCACCCGGGAGTTGCCTATGGCCCGCATCTATCCTACCCAGCAACGATGCCCAATCGCCCGTTCGCTCGACATTGTCGGGGACCGCTGGACGCTGCTCATCATCCGCGATCTGTCCCGCGGGCAACGCCGCTACGCCGAGCTCCAGGCGTCGCTTCTCGGCATCTCACCGCGGCTGCTCTCGGACCGGCTAAAGCTCCTGGAGGAGCACGCTATCGTCCGCCGCGAGATCTATTCGGATCATCCGCCGCGTGCGGAGTATCTCCTCACGGAGAAGGGCGAGGCACTCGACCCAATTCTCAAAGCGTTCGTGAGCTGGGGAGAGGAGTTCGCTCCACGCCGCCCGCGCGCAAAGAAGGCGGTCGAGGCAAGAGGAGTGGCGGAGCGGGGCGCGCCCTAGCGCGCTTCTAGCGGTTTGCCGGTGCGGAGATCCACGGCGTAGTACTTCTGCGCCTTTAGCTCCGCGATAAGCTCGGTTTCGTCCCGGATATCTTTTTCGAAGTAGGTGGCGCACTTCCCGATGTCGCTGATGGCATGGGAGTCGGTGCCGGCCGTCCCCGGAAGGCTCATGAGCTTAGCGAGGCGCTGGGAGAACTCGTTTTCCTTGTCGCTTCCGCGGCCGTTGAGGGTCTCGAGGCCTGTGCAGAACTCGTAGGCGGGGTTGCGGGCGGCCTTTTCGAGGGAGGCCTGGTATTCCTCGTCGTTCCGGCTGAACCACGGCATCTGACGGCGGTAGGGGTGCGCGGCGATCATGGTGCCGCCGCCCTTCTCCACGTAGCCCGCGAGCTCGCGTGCCCGGTGCATCCCGAAGACGTACTTGTCGATGCCGAAGGCGATGATGTGGCCGTCGTCGGTGCTGATTTCGACGCCCGCGAAGACGAGGAAGTTGTGCTTCGCGCGCAGTTCCTCGATCGACTTATGGTCCCAGACGGTGTCGTGTTCGGTGAAGACGATGCCGTCGAGCCCGGCAGCCTTCGCCCGGACGATGAGGTCGTCGGGGCTGAGTACGCTGTCGTGGGAACGGGGCCAAGTGTGTGCGTGGAGGTCAATCAGCATATCGGCTCAGGAGCCTACTATAGACGCGCCGTCGCGCCACGGGCAACGAACGCTATCGCCCCGATCAGTCACGCGCCGACCCTACAAGCTCGTACTTCGGCATGACGGACCACTGTGCGCTCGCCGGGTTCTCCTGCGCTCGCAGCTCCTTGCGCCGGTCTTCGGTTTCGAACTTCTTCGCCTGTGCTTTCACGCCGTCGCGGTATTTCGCGTGTTCGATGTCGCGTTGCTGCTTCGCCGGGTTCGCGCGCTTTGGCTTGCCTTCGTAGACCTTGAGCCGGCCCTCGGCCTCGAGTTGTGAGAGGTGGCTCCGGACGTTCCCTTCTGCGGCGCGGCGGAGGCGCTTGTCGATGGTTTCGCCGTAGACCTTCATCATGATGTCCCAGCTGGTCATCTCGCCGCCCTCCCCGAGCACCCCGAGGATCTGCCGCTCGCGGTTGGTCCGGTGGGTGATGTACTGCTGGATGCGCTCGCGAGGGTCGTGGATGAGCGGGCCGTGACCCGGGCACATGACCTTCAGATTGGGCAGCTCAAGCAGCTTCGCGAGGCTTCGGCGGTAGTCGCCAAGGTCGTTCACGGTTGTGGTCGTGGACCCGAGGATCGTGTCGCCGCTGAAGAGCACGCCCTCTTCCTCGATGTAGTAGCAAAGGGAATCGACGCTATGTCCGGGCGTTCGCATCACGCGCACACGGGTGCCCGCGCCGAGGTCGATTATCTTCTCCTCGTCTGTGAAGGTCGTGCGCTTCTTCGGGAGCTTCCCGGTCAGGAGCGGGACCGCGTCCTTTGGGACGATGATTTCGGCGTTGTAGGCCTCCTGGATGAACTTCAGGTTGCCGCTGTGGTCCATGTGGTGGTGGGTGATGCCCGCGAGCGCGATCTCGGCGCGCTCGGTCGCAGCGAGATACCCACGCAGCATCCACTGGTAGCGTTCGAGCGTTTCGCCGGAGTCGATCGTCAGCACCTGGTCCTTCCCGACCACGTAGATCGAGGTGTAGTCGGGGTGCATCGGGTTTTCATCCGGTACCTGGACTGCTCGCACGCTCGCGCTTACCTGCATCGCCATCCCTCCTGTGACCCGCGCATGGTGGGCGAATGTGGACGCGTTCACAAGCACCCCTTCCATCACCGGGCCTGGTGTCACTACGATCGTGGTAACCCATCTCTTCTCCGGAGTCCCTATGCCCGCCTCAGCACTCGTCATCGACGTCACCGACGCTACTTTCCAGGCGGAGGTCCTCGATCGCTCGCGGGCCCTTCCCGTCGTGGTGGACTTCTGGGCGCCGTGGTGCGGCCCGTGCCGGGTTCTCGGCCCGATGATCGAGAATGTCGCAGCGAGCTACGGCGGCGAGGTCATCCTCGCCAAGCTGAATACGGACGAGAACCCCCGCACCGCCACGGCGTTCCAGATCCAGGGGATCCCGGCGGTGAAAGCCTTTCGCGATGGAAGAGTTGCCGCCGAGTTCACCGGAGCAATCCCGGAGCCGCAGGTGCGTGCATTCTTCGAGAAGCTCGTCCCGAGCCCGGCTGAACGCCTCGCCGCGGAAGGGGACGCGCTTGCCCGTGCTGGTGAAACTGTCGCGGCGGAGGCAGCGTTCCGGAGTGCGCTGGCGTCGAGTAGCTCCCACCCTGCCGCGGTGGTCGGGCTCGCTGCCCTGCTTGCGGCCCGGGGCGAGACTGATGAGGCCGACCGCCTGCTGTCGCGTGTCCCCGCTGACCGCCGGGCGAAGGCGCTGAAGCACCGCATTTTTCTCGAGGACTTCGCTGCCCGCCATGCAGCGGAAGACCTTGAGGCGGAGGCGACAGCTGCGCCCGGTGACCCGCGGGCCCGCTACCGGTGGGGGGTCCTGCTCGCCGCCCGGGAGCAGTACGAGGCGGCGCTGGACGAGCTCCTCGAATCAGTCCGGATCGACCGCGCGTTTGCCGACGGTGCGGCGCGGAAGGCGGTCCTCGCCATCTTCGAGATCCTTGGTCTCGATTCCGAGGTGACGAAGGACTATCAGCGCCGGCTCGCGATGCTCCTATTCTGATTCCGCATCGCACATAAGCCGGACACCCCCGACAATGTCGGCTCCAACATAACGAACACCGGGGATCCCCATGATCATTCATATGGCACAGGGCTCGACGCCCGAGCAGACACAGCGCGTAATCGACCGGATCGTGACGGAGTATGGCCTCCGGTGCGAGACCATCGTCGGAGCTGACTCAACCATCATCGGCGTGAAGGGCATCGCGGGCGTCATCGACGAGGGCCGCATCTCCGAGCTCCCGGGCGTCGACCGCGTCATCCGCATCACCGAGAAGTACAAGGACGCGAGCCGCAACTTCAAACGCGAAGACACCATCGTCGATGTCGCGGGCGTGAAGGTCGGCGGGGCGAATCTCACCTTCTTCGGCGGTCCGTGCGCGATCGAGACGGAAGCACAGGCGCTCGAATCCGCGCGCCTATCGAAGGCTGCTGGCGTCGACGTACTGCGGGCCTTCGTGGACAAGTCACGCACGAGCCCGTACGACTACCGCGGACTCGAGATCAACCGTGCGCTGGAGATTGCCTCGGCGATGGGCGCTGAAACGGGCCTGCCGACGGTAAGCGAACTGATCGACCTCCGGCACCTCGACGCCTTCCTCAAGGCGGGGATTAATGTCATCCAGATCGGCGCCCGGAGCGCCCAGTACTCGCCGCTCCTTGAAGAGCTTTCCCGCGTCGATGTGCCGGTCATCCTCAAGCATGGTTTCGGCAACGACATGAACGAGTGGCTGGCATCGGCCGCCTACATCATGTCCGGCATCGACCGCGAAGGCCGAAGCGTAGGCCATGGCAACCGCAACGTGATCCTCTGCTACCGCGGCATCAAGAGTTTCGAGACCGAGACCCGCTTTGGCGCCGATGTTTCGATGATCCCGCTCGTCCGGCGGAAGTCGCACCTGCCGCTCCTCGCCGACCCGAGCCACAGCTCCGGTGACCGCGCGCTCGTGGAACGCGTTACCTACGGCTTTGTCGCGGCTGGCGCGCAGGGCGTCGAGTTCGACATCCACAACAACCCGGCCGAAGCGCTGTGCGACGGAAAGCAGGCGGTGCTCGGCCACGAAGCGAAGCGCATCATCGAGACCGCTCGCGGAATCCACTCGATGCTGTCGGGGATTGGCGTTGAGACCGGCTCCGTTACGCGGGTGGCCGCGGCGGTCAGCTAGTGTTCGCACCCGACTTCAGGGCGATT
>JBPPMX010000166.1:0-2658 GCA_051306275.1 Tepidiformaceae bacterium | reverse complement strand
CTAGCCTTGAGCGTCGAAACGGTAACCGCACGGTACGTTTCGTGACTGTGTTTGCCGGGGGCCCTAGCGGAAGGAGGCGATGGTGCGGGCGATGCCGTCGGTGAAGTCCACCGTGGCTTGCCATCCGAGCTCGGCACGGGCGCGCGAGGTATCGAGCCAGACGTTGCGAACGTCACCGGGTCGGGGCGGCCCGAAGTTCGGCTCGAGGGTGTACCCGACGGCATCCTTGAGGGTGGCAAAGATCGTGTTCACCGAGGTGCCTGCGCCCGTCCCGATGTTGATGGCGCGACCGGAGCCCGCATCGAGGGCGAGGAGGTTCGCGCGAGCGACATCCTCGACGTAGATGTAGTCCTTCTTCTGTTCGCCGTCGCCATCGATGGTGCAGGGCTGGCCGGCGAGCATGAGGGCAGTAAAGATCGCGATTACGCCGGCTTCGCCAGCAGGGTCCTGCCGGGGCCCGTAGACGTTCGCGTAGCGAAGGATGGTGTAGTCGAGGCCGCGCATCCGGCCGGCGAGCTCGACGTACTGCTCGCCGACGCGCTTGGAGAGGCCGTAGTTCGATGTGGGGATGGTGGGGTGGTCTTCGGGTGTGGGGAGGATATGCGGCTCGCCGTAGAGCATGCCGCCAGTGCTGGTGTAGAGGAGCTTGCGGACGCCGTGACGGACGGCGTGCTCGACCACGTTGGCAGTGCCTCCGCCGTTAATCGAGAGGTCGGTGATGGGGTCGCCAGTGCTGATCTTGACGCTCGCCTGGGCGGCGAGGTGTGCGACGACCTCGGGCTTGAAGGCTGCGAAGACGGCATCGAGGGCGGGATCACGGATGTCGACCACGTGAATGGGGATGTCAGAGGGGAGGTTCGCGCGCTTGCCTGTGGAGAGGGAATCGACGACTTCGACCTGATGGCCAGCGGCAACGAAGGCTTCGACGATGTGCGAGCCGATGAAGCCCGCTCCGCCTGTGACGAGGATTTTCACGAGATGCTCCGGAAGTGTGGTTCGGGGGTCAGGAGATGCGCTCGGCGATGACCACTACACGGTCCTTATAGTGACCGGGCCCACCGGGGTAATCCCGGACGAGCTCGCCGCCGCAGGTAACGAGGGTAATCCACTCCGCTCCCTCGGGCTTTGTGGCGTCGACGGTGGTCGCGTCGAGGAGGTCCCCCATGGGGATGTTGTCGGCGGGGTAGCTGCGGCGGGCGATGAGGCTGTAGGTGTAGGCGCGCCCGTCCTCCATGACGATGACGATCTCGTCGCCGGCTTCCATGCGGTTGAGTTCGTAGAACGGGCCACGGATGTTGGGGAAGTAGTCGACATGCGCGGCGAAGACGGCGTTGCCTCCGAAGCCTGGCTTGTCGGAGAGGCCGTCGATGCCGTACCAGCCGACTTTGTGCACATCTGCGGGGGTGTCGAGCTGCGTACCACCGCCGGCGACGGTGATGACACCGATGTTCTCGATACCGACGTCGACGCTGAAACGCGGGATCTGGAGGCGGGTTACGGCGCCGTCGTAGGGAACCGGGGTTGCCGTGGGACTCGGCTCTGCGGTGGACGGGACGGTGGGAGTGCGGGTCGGAATTTCAATGGGGACGAACGGAGCTTCGGCCGCGGGGGCAGGATCATCGCCGAGAAAGTACCAGGCGAGGCTACCGGCGAAGATCGAGACCCCCGCGATGAACGAGAGGATGGCCAGGTAGCGGAGCACGCGGACGCCAGCTCCAGTGTGGCGGCCAGCGTGTGTCTGGGTCATCGGTGTCTTTCTCCGCGCGAATCGTATCGGGTGGCGGGAGCCGCCGTTACGTCGTGCTCCTGGGTTTATTGTCGATCCGTTCGGCGATTACGACATCGCGGTCGAGGAATGAACCGACGCCGTTCGCGTCGAGCTCGGACGTGCGACCACCGCAGGTGATGAGGGTGATCCATTCGGCATCGGCCGGCTTTCCCTGGCCGTCGAGAAGTTCGCCGGTCGGGAAGCTGGCCTCTTCGTAGCGGGTGTAGGTGAGGACGCGGTAGCGGTAGACGGATCCGTCCGCCATGACGACGACGACCTCGTCACCTTGCTGGAGTGTGCTGATGTGGCGGAAGGGTGCATCGTGCCAGGTGCCGCCGAGGAGCTGGTTGTAGTGTGCCGAGAATACGGCGTTGCCGTTCCAGCCGGGGACATCGGAGAGGCCGTTCCCGTACCAGCCGGCGTTGAGGGGGTTCGCCGGGGTATCGAGGTAGTTTTCGGCGTTCACGCCGAGGACTTCGACCGGGGTATCGACGCCGAGCTTCGGAATCATCAGGCGGATCGCGGGGCCGTTATAAGGAGTGGCGGTGGCCGTCGGTTCCGCCGTGCGGGAGGGTTCGGCGGTCGCGGTCGCACTTGCAGGCGCGGAGGACGGTTTCGCAGTTTCGCCTTCGCCGCCACTGCAGGCGACAGCAGAAACGACGAGAGCGAACGCGAGTGCGGGAAACAGAAGGAAATGACGCGTGGACAGAGGGTTACTCCCGGCGCAGTGGCATTCCTACCTTAATACGGCAGGAGAGCGAGGATCGATTAGAAGGTTAAGGGCGCCGAAGTGCGGAGGCATCGTCCGAATGGCGGAGGAGCGGTGGGAAACGCGGCGGAGTCAGAAGGGCGAACCGGGTGGAGCGATCAGCGCCCGCAGTGGGACGCGA
>JBPPMX010000165.1:0-20758 GCA_051306275.1 Tepidiformaceae bacterium | reverse complement strand
TCGCGGTAACGGCGGGTCTCGAGGGCTTCACGCAGGGCGGAGGCATCGAGGCCAACGGATTCGCCGACACCGACGATGACATCGAGTTCGCCGATGTTCGCCATCTCCTCGAAGTAGACGCGGAACATTTCGAGGTGGAACTCCCAGGATTTCCCGTGCTCGCCGGCGAACTCGGCAGCTTCGAGGGCGAGGTGGGAGTTAGGGTAGAACGTTCGGCCGCGGGTTATCCGGATACCGAGATTCTCGGCGCGTTCCTCAATGGGTGATGGGGGATCGCCGGGTTTGCTGTAGGGCTCGCGGAGGCGACCCTCGGGCGGGATGGAGGGGTCGAGGAGGTAGGGCGCCCACTCGATGTCGAACTCGTACTCCTGCTGGAGCTTCGCGATTTCGGACATCCCGACGTAGCACCAGGGGCAGTTGAAGTCGGAGATGATGAGGATTGAGGTGGTGGCGGGAGCGGCGGATTCGGACATGGAAGCAGTATAGGCGGCATCCGGGGCGGCGGTGGGTGCATGCGATGCGCTGGCCGGTATGATCGCGGCCATGACGAGTGCCGGATCGAAGGACGTTTACACGCACGGGCACCACGCCTCGGTGGTGCAGCAACACGCGCGGCGGACAGCCGAACGCGATGCGGCATTCTTGCTCCCGCACCTGAAGCCTGGGATGCGGCTCCTGGACTTCGGGTGCGGGCCGGGCAGCATCACGCTGGGACTGGCGAAGGCGGTTGCGCCCGGAGGGGTGGTCGGCATCGACATCGTGGAGGGGGTGCTGGCGGAGGCGAGGGAGCGCGCGGCGGCGGAGGGCGTGACGAACGTGCGGTTCGAAGCGGGGGACGTGTATCAGCTGGGGTATGAGGAAGACGCCTTCGAGGCTGCGTACGCGCACCAGGTCCTGCAGCACCTCACGCGACCCGTTGAGGCGCTCCGCGAAGTGCACCGGGTGCTCAAGCCGGGCGGAATAGTCGCAGTGCGGGACGCGGACTACGCGACATTCGGGTGGTCGCCGAAGTCACCGATGCTCGACCGATGGCTCGAGGTGTACCACGCGGTCGCAGCGCGGAACGGGGCTGAGTGCGATGCGGGGCGGCACCTGCGGTCGTGGGTGAGCGAGGCCGGGTACGTCGACATCGAGACGACCGGGGCGGTCCAGATCATGGCGGACGAGGCGTCGACGTCGAACTGGGGGCTCAGCTGGTCGGAGCGGGCGGTTCATTCGAGCTTCGGAAGCCAGGCGGTGGAGTACGGCATCGTGACGCAGGCGGAACTCCAGGCGATCTCGGAGGGCTGGCGCACCTGGGCGCAGTCGCCGGATGCGTTCTTCATGTACACGCAGATAGAGGTGATCGGGAGGGTGCCGGGCTAAGCGACCCGGGCGTCCGGATCGGTGGCGGCGTCGGCGGCGCGGAGGATCGCGTCGTGATGGGCGCGTTCGCGAGCGAGGGCAGCCGCGAAATGCCGGGCCTCGTCGAGGTCGAGCTGGGCGCGGCGGAGGAGGTCGCGGACCTCGGTCTCGCCCGCGTAGAGGGTGGTCGACGTCACCACGTTGATCGACTCGGCGGCTTCGGGAGGGAGGACCCCGGCGATTCCCCAGCGCATGGCTTCGACTTTGTCGCGGGTGGAATCGGAGGCGCCGTCGGAGATGACTGCAACAAAGACCATGCCTTCGAGACGGGCAACGAAGTCACCGTCGTCGACGGACTTGCGGATGGCCCGGCCGAGAGGCGGGAAGACCTGGTTTTCGTCGAGGGCGCCCGGCGCGAAGCCATCAAGCTGGGCGAGGGCGAGGGCGAAGACGCGACCGCTGCGGGATGCCCGGATCATGCGGCGGCGGAGTTCCGCGACGAAGTGGCGAGAGTTCGGGAGGGCGGTCAGGTCGTCTTCGTAGAGGCGGCCACGCATGCCAGCTGCGCTGCGTTCGACGAGGTCATCCTGCTCGGCACGCTCGAACTGGACCTGGACGAGCGACCCGAGGAAGAGAACGGTGGTCAGCGCAAGCAGGATGAAGACCTGCATCTGCGGAAGGACGAAGGCGAGGTAGCCTTCTGCGGCGAACGTGATCAGCCAGAGAACGTTGACCGCGGGACGGACGAGCTTGAGCGTGTGGGCAAGCTCCGGCACGACCTGCTCGGGGGTAATCGCCCCAGCGGGGGCGGATCGCCCAAACGGCAGCCTCAACACGCGACAGATCCTGTGGTAGTCACAGGTAGATGTTCGGGTCTTCGAGACGCTCTCCGCAGGGTTTCGTGAGTAAGAAGGCGGTTACCGCGGCGCGGGGAGTGCCGACACGTAGGCGTGGATAGCATCCGCGGCCCGGCGTCCGTCGGCGAGGGCGGTAACCACCAGGTCGGCGCCGTTCACATTGTCGCCGCCTGCGAACACGCCCGGACGGGAGGTCTGGCCGCGGCGGTCGACGCGGATGAGCGCGCGGGAGTCGGCTGCCACGCCTTTCGTGGTGTTCGGAACGAGGGGGTCCGCGCCGTAGCCGATGGCGATGGCGGCAACATCCGCGGGGATCACGAACTCGCTTCCGGGAACGGGGATGGGTTTCCGGCGCCCCGATTCGTCTGGTTCGCCGAGCTCCATCCGCTGGCATTCGACGCCCGTGAGTTGCCCGGCCTCGTTTCCGAGGAAGCGGAGGGGGAGAGTGAGCATTTGGAAGATGACGCCTTCTTCGCGTGCGTTCTTGCGTTCTTCACCGCGGCCGAGCATTTCGGCTTCGGTGCGGCGGTAGACGCAGGTGACCCGGTCTGCGCCCAGGCGGATGGCAGTGCGGACGCAGTCCATGGAGGTATCACCGCCGCCGACGACGACGACGTTCTTCGCGGCCGGGAGCGGCTCGCGCTGGTGTCCCGGGAGCTGGTCAGAGCGGAGGTTGCCGCGGACGAGATAGTCGGTGGCTTCGAAGACGCCGGTGAGGTCTTCGCCTTCGATCTGGAGGCGGTTGCCGGCGCCCGCACCGGTGCCGAGAAAGACCGCGTGGAATCCGGAATCGAGGAGGTCGTCGACGGTTATGTCGCGCCCGATCAAGGTATTGCAGATGAAGGTGACGCCGAGCACCTCGAGGTAGGCGATGTACTCGTCGACGATTTCCTTGCGCATCTTGAAGTTTGGGATTCCGTAGACGAGGACGCCACCGGGTTCGGGCCAGGTTTCATACACGGTGCAGCTATGGCCGAGCTTCGAGAGCTCTTCGGCGACAGCGAGGCCGGCGGGGCCAGAGCCAATGATCGCGACTCTCCGGCCGCTGGCGGCTGGTGGGTACGGGGGGAGCGGGAAGCCGCCGGTCTCTTCGCGCTGGTGGTCAGTGCAGAACGCTTCGAGTTTCCCGATGGTCACCGGGGGTTCGGCGCGCCCGTCGGGACGGATCGCGAAGCCAACAACGCAGGCGCCTTCGCAGAGTTTTTCCTGGGGGCAGAGGCGACCGCACATCTCGGGGAGGTTGCTTGTCTCCCGGAACTTCATGGCGGCACCGAGGATGTCGCCTTCTTCGATGAGGGCGAAGGCACCGGGGATATCGTTCTCGACCGGGCAGGCTTCCTGGCAGGGGGCCGATGGGCACTGGATGCAGCGGGCCGCCTCGATGCGGGCGGCGTTGACATCGAAGCCGAAGTAGGTCTCGTCGAAGTTCTTGCGGCGCTCAGCAGCGTCCTGCTTGGGGACTGGCTGGACGGCGATGGCGAGGCGGCGCTGAACCTGGTTCGTCATAAACGGAACGGCCGACATGCGGGATGCTCCCGGCCGATTTCGCTCCCGGCGGCGATTTAGAAACACCACTGTAATGGAGGTGCAGGGCGTGTCAAACGCGCGGCAATGATTCATTGCCGGAGACCGGGCGAAGGTGCTATCGTTCGCGACATATTTCACAACCGGCGGATGCTCCGGGGTATGCTGCTTGGCGCTTGAGATCCCCGAGGTCGTGATTAACCGTCTCCCTATTTATGCGCGCGCGCTCGCGACCCTGGTGGAGGAAGGGGAGACGGTGGTGAGCTCACAGGAACTCGGCGAGCGGCTGGATGTGACGCCCGCACAAATCCGAAAGGACCTGAGCTACTTCGGGCGATTCGGAAAGCAGGGCCGCGGCTACAACGTGAACGGGCTGCTGGCGAAGCTGCGCGAGATCCTGGGGCTGGACCGCGAGTGGCGGGTATGTGTAGTTGGGGTTGGGCGGCTGGGACAGGCGATCGTGGAGTACGGCGGATTCGGGCCGCAGGGGTTTCATATCGTGGCGGCGTTCGACGCGGATCCGGAGATGGTTGGCAAGACCGTTGGTTCGGTGGCGGTGCGGAACACAGAGGAGCTAGAGAGCTTTCTGCGACAGAACATTGTGGATATCGGCGTGGTGGCGGTACCGGCGAACGTGGCGCAGGAGGTAGTGGACCGGCTGGTGAACGCGGGCATCCACGCGATACTGAACTACGCACCGATGACGGCCCACGTGCCGGAGAATGTGCGGGTTCGACAGATCGACCCGGTAATCGCGATGCAGAGCATGACGTTCTACATCAAGGACTTGAGCGCCTCGGCGAAGTGACGGGCTACGGGGCGGAAGTCGTCGAGCGGTTGCGAGCGAGGCTTGAGCCGTTGCGGGACGATTCGGCGGCGGCCCCGATGGCGAAGTACATGCGAGATCAGTTCGCGTTTCTTGGGCTTCCGATGCCCGTGCGCCGCGTGGAGTATCGAGCGGCGCTGCACGACATGGAGCCGCCGAGCGAGGGGGAGCTGCGCGATGCGGTGCTCGGTCTGTGGGCACTCCCGGAGCGGGAGTACCAGTACTGCGGCGTCGAACTCGCGGCGCGCTGGATTGGCCGATGTGGGCCGGACTTCATCGCAACGCTGCGAGAGCTCATCACCACAAAATCGTGGTGGGACACGGTGGATACGCTCGCGGCGAAGTGCGTGGGCCCACTTGCCGCCGCGCAGGCGGGATTGAGCCAGACGCTGGACGAATGGATCAGCGGGGACGAGATGTGGCTGCAACGGACGGCAATCCTGCATCAACTGGGCTACAAAGCGAACACCGACCGCGACCGGTTGGCGCGCTACTGCCTGCTTCGTGCGGACGAGCGCGAGTTCTTCATCCGTAAGGCCATCGGGTGGGCGCTACGCGAGTACTCAAAAACGAACGGCGCGTGGGTGCGTTGGTTCGTCGCCGAACACGAAGGGGTGCTTTCGCCGCTTTCGAAGCGCGAGGCACTGTTGTGGCTCGACGGCGGCCGTTCAGAGGCAGGACTCAGGTCACCCGGCCGGTGATATAGCTGACGAGGTGCTCGATTTCGTCCTGCTGGTCGCGGACGAGCCAGCGTGTCAGATCGCCAATCGAGACGAGCCCACGGAGTTCGCCGCCGGCCAGCACGGGGAGATGGCGGACGCGATCGCGGGTCATCAGCGACATCGCTTCGCCGACGGTCGTGGAGGGAGAGACGCTCATAACCTCGCGTGTCATGACGCTCGCCACCGGGGTCGTTGCAGGATCGCGCCCCTGGTCGACCACCCGGCGAAGGACGTCACGTTCGGTGAATATGCCTGCGACACTGGCGTGGTCGATAACGAGCAGCGCGCCGACGCCTTTAGCGTTCATCTCGCGGACCGCCTCGAGGACGGTTGCGTTGCTGGGGATGGTATAGACGCCCGATCCCTTTTCGGCGAGGACAAGACTGAGATGCGCACGCATGTGGCACCGCCTCCATTACGGATTCGCATTCATGGTACGCCGGCGATCAAGCGCCCCCGAGCTAGCGCTCCGGCTGAGGGAACAGCCCGACGAGGTTTTCTTCCTCGGTCGGGAGCGAACGCTTGATGACATCGAGGTGGTCGAGGGCGATGCCCGCGCCGATGGCCACGCACTCAAGCGGGTTGTCGGCGACGTAGCAAGGGACGCCGGTTTCCTGGGTCAGGAGCTCGTCGATATGGCGGAGAAGGGCGCCGCCACCGGTCATGACGATGCCCCGGTCGATTACGTCGGCAGCAAGTTCCGGGGGGGTCTTTTCGAGCACGGCGCGGACGGTCTGGACGATAGTGCCGAGCGAGTCCTGGATAGCCTGGGAGATCTCAACGCTGTTCAGGGTGATGGTCTTGGGGAGACCGCTGAGTTGATCGCGGCCGCGAACCTGGGTGGAGAGGGCTTCGTCCACGGGAAGCGCGCTGCCGATGGCGATCTTCACTTCCTCAGCCGTCTTCTCGCCGATGATGAGGTTGTGGCGGCGGCGGACGTAGGCGACGATCGCCTCGTCGATGCGGTCGCCGGCCATGCGGACGGACTCGCTGACCACGATGCCGTAGAGAGAGATGACGGCGGCTTCGGTGCGACCGCCACCGATGTTCACAACCATGTTGCCGCGGGGCGTGCCGACGGGAATGCGGGCGCCGATGGCTGCCGCGAGCGGCTCCGGAACCAGGTTGGCGGGTTTACGGGCGCCGGCCTGTTCAGCGGCGTCACGAACGGCGCGCTGTTCAACGCTGGTGACGCCAGCCGGGACGGTGACCATGACCTCGGGACGGATGAGGTTGAAGCGTCCGGCGATGAGTCCGATGAAGTAGCGCAGCATCGCTTCAGTCGTGAGGTAGTCGGCGATGACGCCGTCCCGCATGGGGCGGATGACCGAGATGGAGCCGGGGGTGCGGCCCTGCATCGCGCGAGCTTCGGTGCCCACGGCGACGATGGCGTTATCGCGCTGATGGACGGCGACAACGGAGGGCTCATTCACGACGATGCCCTGGCCGCGAACGTAGACGAGGACGTTGGCAGTACCGAGGTCGATGCCGGCTTTCTTGGAGGCGAGGAACTCAAACGCCATCTTCACGCTCAATCTGGACGCCGAGTCCACGGAGTTTCTCCTCGAGGCGCTCGTAGCCGCGATCGAGGTGGTAGATGTCTTCGATGGTAGTCGCGCCAGTCGCAACAAGGGCGCCGAGGAGGACAGCGGCCCCTGCACGGACGTCGAGGGCGTGGACCTGGGCGCCGTGGAGAGGGCTCGGGCCACGAATAATGGCGGAGTTCCCGACGTCGACGATTTCGGCGCCCATCTTCCGGAGCTCGCCCGTGTAGAGCATGCGATTGTCGAAGACACGCTCGTGCACAGACGAGATCCCCTCGGCCTGGGTGAGCATCGCGGCCATGGGGGCCTGGAGGTCGGTGGCGAGTCCGGGGTACGGGAGCGCCTGAAAGTCGATGGCGCGGAGGGGACCCTGCCGGGAGACCCGAATATAGCCTTCGCCCTCCTCGATATCGACGCCGGCCGCGCGCAGCTTGGCAAAGGGGGCATCCATAAAGGCGGCGGGGGTATCGACAAGCTCGACCTCGCCGCCGGTCATCGCGGTCGCGATGGCGTACGTACCAGCTTCGATGCGGTCGGGCATGACGCGGTAGTTCGCCGGGCCGAGCGCGGGGACGCCGTCGATCTCGATGACCTGTGTGCCAATACCGGTGATGCGGGCGCCCATCGCGTTGAGGAGGTGAGAGAGGTGTTGCACTTCAGGTTCGGTGGCGGCGTTCACGAGGGTGCTGTGGCCGTGGGCAAGTACGGCGGCCATCATTACGTTCTGGGTGCCGGATACGGACGGGTAGTCGAGGAAGATGCGGGCACCGCGGAGAGTCCCGGGACCACCGGGGGCCTCGACGATGTAGACCTCGCCGTCACGTTCGACGGTCGCGCCAAGGGCGACGAAGCCGGCAAGGTGAACATCGATGGGGCGCTGACCAATGAGATCGCCGCCGGGGAGGACGGAGGCGGCGCGGCCGAAGCGCGCGAGGAGCGGGCCAATGACCTGGAAGCTGGCTCGGTTGGTCGAGACGAGGTCCGCTGGTGGCTCCGTGGAGTTGACGCCGCTCGCGTTCACGCGGAGTTCGCCGTCTTCGTTGTGGGAGACGGACGCGCCGAGGGTTTCGAGCATCTCGGCGAGTTTGCGGGTGTCGCGGATATGGGGGACGTTCGTGAGGGTGACTGGGTCGCCGGTGAGGAGGGCCGCACACATCGCCGCGACAGCGAGGTTCTTCGCGCCGGACACCCGGACAGTGCCGCGGAGGACCGCGCCGCCCTGGACGATGTAGCGGGGACTCCGATAGGTCATCTCAGAAAGTCAGCATAGGGGCAGGCACGATCGCAGGCTACTCAGGCGGGCGGCATACTAGTGGCCGGACCTCGACGAGGAGCTGGTGAATGGAACGACGGGTATACCTTGAACGAATGGTGGAGGCGCACGGCGAGATGCTGAGGTGGATCGCCTCGACGCACCTGCCGTACCCGGGCTCGAACCTGAGCGAGGACGAGGAGGTCGCTAACCTCGCGTTCCTCGAAAGCCTGGATGCCCGTTGCCACACGATACTGCAGCCGCACTTCGAGGGGTTGACCCCGCCTGAAGAGTTGGAGGAGATGCACCACGGGCTGATGGTGGGGGCGGGACTGCGAACGCCGGAAGACGACGAGGCGATCGGCGAGATGGCGCTATTCGACCTGGTGGTGACGTGCAGGGAGGACGGGGTGGAGTTCCCGGACGGGGATGAATGGCTGGCGGATATGCTCGCCCTGCTTGAAGAGGCGGAGCAGCAAGGGCGGATCTAAACGGCCGGCCCTTTGACGGGGCCGGCCGCGCTGTGACGTCGTAGGCGACGTGGGCTATCCGCCGATGCGGGGGTTGGTCGGGCGGCGGCGGCGGCGTTCAGCCACGCGCAGGCGAATGAGTGAGCGCTGGAGAGCCGCGGAGGCGCGCGCGAGATCGACATCGCTGTCCATGTTGTCGCGGCGACGGCGAAGGCGTTCCTCAGCGCGGGCGCGGGCCTGTTCGGCGCGAGCGATATCGATCTCTTCGGCTGACTCGGCTGAGTCAGCGAGGATGGTGACGTGATCGCGGCGGACTTCCATGAAGCCCCCGGTGACGACGAAATCCTCCTCGTCGGAGCCGCGACGGAAGGTGAGGGGGCCGGCATCGAGGGTCGTCATGAGGGGAGCATGGCTCGGAAGGATCGCGAGCTGGCCCTCGGTGCCGGGCGCGATGAGGACATCGACGCCCTGTTCGACGCGGACGACGCGTTCAGCAGTGACGATCTCGACGGTTAGCGGCATGGTGCGGCCTAGCCCTCCGCCATCTTGCGACCGGCTTCGACGGCTTCGTCGATGGTACCGACCATGTAGAAGGCCTGCTCGGGAAGCCCGTCGTGCAGGCCATCGAGGATTTCCTTGAAGCCGCGGATGGTTTCGCGGGTGGAGACGTACTTGCCCGAGTAGCCGGTGAACTGCTCGGCCACGAAGAACGGCTGGGTGAGGAAGCGCTGAATCTTGCGGGCGCGGGCCACGGTCAGCTTGTCTTCGTCGGAGAGTTCATCGATGCCGAGGATGGCGATGATGTCCTGGAGGTCGCGATAGCGCTGGAGGACGCCCTGGACGCCGCGGGCCACGTCGTAGTGCTCCTGGCCGACGATGCGGGGCTCAAGAGCGCGTGAGAACGAGGTGAGCGGGTCCATCGCGGGGAAGAGCGCCTGCTCGGCGAGGGAGCGCTCGAGTGCCACGACGGAGTCGAGATGGCCGAAGGTGGTCGCGACGCCCGGGTCGGTGTAGTCGTCGGCGGGGACGTAAATCGCCTGGAAGGACGTGATGGAGCCCTTCTTGGTGGAGGTGATGCGCTCTTCGAGGTCACCCATTTCGGTGGCCAGTGTGGGCTGGTAGCCCACGGCGGAGGGCATACGGCCGAGGAGCGCCGAAACTTCCATGCCGGCGAGGGTGTAGCGGTAGATGTTGTCGACAAAGAAGAGGACGTCGCGGCCTTCTTCGTCGCGGAAGTACTCCGCCATGGTGAGGCCGGTGAGGGCGACGCGAAGGCGGACGCCGGGCGGTTCGTTCATTTGGCCGAAGACCATGGCCATCTTGGGGAGCACGCCCGAGCCCTTCATTTCGTGCCAGAGGTCGTTGCCTTCGCGGGAGCGCTCGCCCACGCCTGCGAATACGGAGAAACCACCGTGCTCGCGGGCGATGTTGGAGATGAGCTCCTGAATGACGACTGTCTTGCCTACGCCGGCGCCGCCATAGAGGCCGACCTTACCGCCGCGGACGAGGGGGGCGATGAGGTCGATGACCTTGATGCCCGTTTCGAGCGTGGACGGTGCGGTTTCCTGCTCCGAGAAGGCGGGAGGCTGGCGGTGGATGGGCCAGTGGGGGGCGTCATCGGCTTCGGGGAGGTTGTCGATGGACTTCCCGAGGACGTTGAACATGCGGCCGAGGGAGGCCTCGCCAACGGGGACGGAGATCGGCGCACCAGTGTCCACAGCAACCGAGTTGCGGCGGAGGCCTTCGGTGGAGTCCATGGCGAGGCAGCGCACCCAGTTGTTACCGAGGTGCTGCTGCACTTCGGTGACGAGGTGGGTGCCATCGTCGCGGATGACATCGACGGCGTTGTTGATGCCCGGGAGCTTCCCCGGGGGGAACTCGATATCGAGCACGGTGCCGATGATCTGGACGACGTGTCCTTCGTTAGCTGTTGTCATGACCATGGTGCTACCTCCAGTGGAACGACCGTGTGCGTGTTCATGCGGCGACTCCGACGATGTCGGCGAGGTCGACCGCTTCAAGTGACTCAAACTCGCGGCGGGGGCCTGGGAGGGCGAGGCCGCGGGTGTACTCGGTTCGGACGATCCAGCATTCCATGCCAGCCGCGTGGGCTGCGCGGATGCCCGCCGGGGCGTCTTCAATCGCGAGGCAGTGGGCAGGCTCAACTTCGAGGCTGCGGGCGGCGAGCAGGTAAATGTCGGGGTCTGGCTTGCCGCGCTCGACTTCGCTTCCGGTGACGATGGCATCGAACTTGTCCGCGAGGCCGATGGCCTCGAGACACGTTTCGACCCACGGGCGGATCGACGAAGAGGCGACTGCCAGGCGGACACCGTTGCTTCGAAGGCCATCGACGAGCGTGTGTGCGCCAGGCAGCGGGAGCGTGTTGCGGTAGTGAGCGAGGACGAGGTCGCTGTAGCGACCTGCGTACTCTGCCGGCGGGCGCTTCAGCCCGAAGTCGACAGCCATTTCGCGCCAGCCGGACTTGGTTCCCATGTAGGGGCGGTAGTCGTCGAACGAGATCGAGATCCCGTCGCCAGCGAGGAGTTCGTTGATGGTGGCGAAATGCAGAGGCTCGCCGTCCACGAGGACGCCGTCCATATCGAAGATGACGGCAGCGAAGTGGGCCAGGGCGTCAGTCCTCCAGGGCGGCCGCGCCGCCGACGATGTCGAGCAGTTCTTTCGTGATCTGCTCCTGGCGCACCTTGTTGTAGGTGAGGGTGAGTTCCTTCTGGATATCGAGGGCGTTATCGGTCGCGTTCTTCATCGCGACCATCTGGGCCGACTGGAAGCTGGCAGCGTTCTGGAGGACGGCTTCGTAGATCAGCATCTCGATATAGCGGGGAAGGAGGCGTTCGAGGACGACCTTGGGGGAAGGTTCGAAGATGTAGGACTGGCGGAAGGACTCGGCATCAGCGGCGTTGTCCATCGTCGGCGGCTCAATCGGGAGGAGCTGACGAACCACGGGACGCTGGACGGCGGTGCTGACGAACTGCGGGTAGCTGACGTAAACGCGGTCGACGGTGCCATCGAGGTAGTCATCGATGACGACGCGGGCGATGGCGAGGGTGTCGGCCTGGCTCGGGTAGTCGCCCAGCTCGGTGAACTCAGCAAGGAGGTGCATGTGGGCGCGGACGAAGAAGTCCCGGCCCTTCTTGCCCACGGCGATGATGTGGGCGGGTTCGTGCTGCATAGCGACGAAGTTGCCCGCCGACCGGTTCATGTTGGCGTTCAGGCCGCCACAGAGGCCGCGGTCAGGAGTGATGTGGAGGACGGCGATGTTCTGGGCGGGGCGCTCAACTAGGAGCGGATGGAGCGATTCGTCGCCGTCGGAGCCCTGGGTGGAGAGCCCGGCAAGCACGGTCCGGAGCTTCTCGGCGTAGGGCTGGGCCTGGACCGCGCGATCCTGGGCGCGGCGCATCTTCGACGCAGCAACAAGCTGGAGCGCGTTCGTGATCTTCGTCGTGCTCTGGATGCTGGTGATGCGGCGCTTAATCTGACGGATCGTTGCCATGGGCTGGTCCCGGTCCTTGCTCTGGCGCGCGGCCCGCGGTGGTTAGGCGCGGGCCGGCAGTGCGTTGATGGTGGGCAGGCGGCCTAGAACGGAACCGACTGCTTGAAGGTAGTAATGGCGGCGCGAAGCCCTTCGCTGATCTCGTCCGTGAGGACGCGGCCGGTGGTGATCTTTTCGACGAGGTCAGGCTGATTGGCGGCGAAGTACTTGCGGAACTCCGTTTCGAAAGAGCCGACCTTCTCAACCGGCACGTCGTCAAGGAGGCCCTGGGTGAGTGCGAAGCTGATGGCAACTTCTTCGGCGAGCTTGAGCGGGACGAACTGGCCCTGCTTGAGGATCTCGGTGGCGCGCTGGCCGCGCTCAATCTGACGGCGAGTCTGCGCGTCGAGGTCGCTGGTACCGAACTGGGTGAAGGCCTGGAGTGCGCGGTACTGGGCGAGGTCGAGTTTCAGGCTGCCGGAGACGGACTTCATGATCTTGGTCTGGGCGGCCGAACCCACGCGGCTCACGGAGAGTCCGACGTTGATGGCGGGGCGCACACCACCGTTGAAGAGGTCGGCTTCCAGGTAGATCTGGCCGTCGGTGATCGAGATAACGTTGGTCGGGATATAGGCCGAGACGTCGTTCGCCTGGGTTTCGATGATGGGGAGGGCCGTGAGCGAACCGCCGGCTTCGAGCTTCGCGGCGCGCTCAAGGAGACGGCTGTGAAGGTAGAAGACGTCGCCGGGGTAGGCTTCGCGGCCGGGGGGGCGCCGTAGGAGGAGGGAGATCTGGCGGTAGGCCCAGGCGTGCTTGCTCAGGTCGTCGTAGACGATGAGGGCATCGCGGCCGCTTTCCATGATCTCTTCGCCAATCGCGCAGCCTGCGTAGGGGGCGAGGTACTGGAGGGCGGCGGAGTCGGAGGCGTTGGCGGCGACGATGATGGTGTGCTCCATCGCGCCGGCCTCTTCGAGGATACCGAGCACCTGGGCGACCTTACCGGCCTTCTGGCCGATGGCGACATAGATGCAGATCAGGTCGCCGCCCTTCTGGTTAATGATCGTGTCCAGGGCGATGACGGTCTTGCCGGTGGAGCGGTCGCCAATGATGAGCTCGCGCTGGCCGCGGCCAATCGGGATCATGGCGTCGATCGCCTTGATGCCGGTCTGGACCGGGGTGTCGACGCTCTTGCGGAGGGTTACGCCGGGGGCGATTCGCTCAAGGGGGCGTGTGCCCGAGGTGGCGATGGGGCCCTTGCCGTCGATCGGGTTGCCGAGGGGGTCGATGACGCGGCCGATGAGGGCGTCGCCGACGGGAATCTCGATGATGCGGCCGGTCGAGCGGACTTCGTCGCCTTCCTTGATGCCGACGTGGTCACCGAGGACGACGGCCGCGACGGATTCCTCCTCAAGGTTGAGTGCGAGGCCCATCTGGCCGTTGGCGAACTCGAGGAGCTCCGAGTTCATAGCACCGGCGAGCCCATGAATTCGAGCGACGCCGTCACCGGCATCGATCACGGTGCCGACGTCAGTTGCGACGACTTCGGTACCAAAATTCTTGATCTCGTCCCGGAGGATCGAGGCGATCTCGTCTGCGCGAACGGCCATGTGTGCCTTCCTTGTGTAACGGGCGCCCGGGGTTAGCGGATGCCTTCGAGTTGACGGCGCAGCATTCGCAGGCGGGTGCGGACGCTGCTATCGAGGAGCTTGTCGCCGATGCGGATGATCATCCCTCCGACGAGGGTGGGGTCGACCGCGACGGTTGCCTTGACGGCCTTGCCGGTCTCATCGCTGAGTTTCCGCTCGATCTCGGCGACCTGGCCGGCATCGAGGTCAACAGCAGTGGTGATCTGGGCGTGGGCGATGCCCTGGTGCTCATCGGCGAGGCGGTTGAAGGCATCGGCGACTTCGCGGGCGGCGAGGGGGCGGCCCCTTTGAACGAGAAGCTTTGCGAGGTTGATCGCGAGCGGCCGGACATCGAGGACGCGGTCGACGAGGGCGAGCCGTTCGGCGACCGGGACCTTGCCATCAGAGAGATGGCGGGCGAGCTGAGACTCAGCGAGCACCTCTGCGATGTCGTTGAGTTCAGCGCGCCACTGATCGATGCTGCCCGATTCGACGGCGAGGCCGAAGGCTGCCTGTGCGTATCGCTTCGCTGCTTCCGGTTCGTAGGCCATGTTGGCTAGCTCCCGCGGAAGGTGGACTCGGCAAGGGCCTCGTCGATGATGCGGCGGTGTGCGTCGCGGTCGAGTGACTGGCCGATCACGCGCTCAGCCGCGACGACGGTGATATCGGCAAACTCACGGCGAAGTTCGGCGATGGCCTGGTCGCGTTCGAGCTGGATTTCGGCACGGGCTCGTTCGAGCGCCTGTTCGCGGTCACGGTTGGACTGCTCGCGGGCTTCAGCCTGGAGACGCTGGGCGATGCCCTGGGCGCTCGCGACGAGTTCCTGGCCTTCGCGGCGGGCAGCATCGAGCTGAGCCTGGATGTTCGCCTCGGCGCTTGCTGCATCAGCACGCGCCTTTTCGGCGGCATTCAGGCCTTCGGCGATGCGGGTGCGCCGCTCATCAAGCATCTTCAGAAGGGGCTTGAAGAGGACGAACCGGAGGACCAGGAACAACACGAGGAAGTTCACGATCGCCGCGATTAGCGATGGGATGTTGATTCCCAGCGCCGTAAATGCTTCTGCCATGGTGGCACCTCAGCCCGATAGGGCAGGAGCTAAACGACGAAGGCGATGATGAGGGCGGTGAGGAGCGCGTAGATGCCGATGGCTTCTGCGAACGCAACACCGAGAATCATGTTCGTCTGGATGGCGGCACGGGCCTCGGGGTTGCGACCGAGGGCTTCCATGGCCTTGCCTACGAGCATGCCGATGGCGAGGGCGGGGGCGATCGAGCCGATACCCATTGCGAGGGCGGCACCGATTGCCTTACCGACGTCCGGGTTGTCGGTGGTGATGAAAAGGATCAGCGGTATCAGGTCCATGCGGTTACTCCTCCGTTGCGCCTGTCTCCCCGGCGCAGGGGTTGTTTACTGTAAACAGAGCTCTCAATGAGCCTGTGCAGCACCATGGGTTGGTTGACCCTCGTCGTGTCCGTGGCCGCCTTCGTGGTCGTCCTCGTGGTGGGAGGCGACGGCGCCGAGCCCGAACACGAGAACAAGCAGTGAGAAGACTGCGGCCTGAATAAACCCGACGAAGAGCTCGAGGGCGAGGATACCCGTCGGGGCCAGGAACGGCACGAGGAAAGTCAGGATCAGGAGCAGGACAGAGCCTGCAAAGATGTTTCCGAAGAGACGGAAGCTAAAGCTGATGACCCGGATGAACTCTGAGAGGAGTTCGAGGAACCCGACGAACATCATGATCGGGCTCTTCCAGGGCGCTACGAAGAACTTTCCGAGGTACCCGACTCCGAGTACCTGGAAGCCCCACATCTCGATGAAGATGAAGGCCATGATCGCGAGGGCAAGGGTGTTATTGAGGTCGCTGAAGGCCGCGCGGAAGAACGGATTGACGATGGCGAGCTTGGTCGTCGGATAGGCGATGCCTTCAACGGTGCCCCCGAGGGCCGCGCTTTCCACGCCGTGGTGGCCGCTGTCCTCTTCGCCTTCCTCTTCGGCGTGCGACTCGGCGAGGAGGACTTTGGGGGCGTCAGGGTCGGCTTCGAGGGCCGCGGCCGCGGCTACGACTTCGTCGGCAGAGGGGACTTCGCGGGCTTCGATATCGGACTCGAAGTCGGTGAAGTGTTCGGCGATGGTGACGATGAAGCGGTCGAGGGTGTCGTGGGCCTCTTCGCCTTCGTAGAGCTTGAACTTCATGGAGCCAGCGCCGATCGGGACTACGCCGATACCGCCGGTGTCCTCCATGTTCCACATGATGAGTTCTTTGGTCTTGTCGAAGGGGTGATCCTCCTCGGCGTGAACCTCGATCTCGTGGAAGATGTGGTTGGCTTCGTCGTAGGTGATCCCGATGGTCTTGAAGAAGGGAAGGAGCGCGCCCCAGTTTCCGATGAGGATGAAGAGAAAGAGGGTGGCTACCGGGATAAAGAAGCGGCGAGCGTGTTCGGGGCCGGCGATCTCTTCGACCTGGTTGTAGAGGAACTCAAGGACGGCTTCGATAAAGTTCTGGAATCCGCTGGGGATGAGCTGGATCGAGCGGGTTGCGAAGAAGGCGATGATGATCAGGACGATCATGGAGAACCAAGCGGCCATGAGGGTGCTGGTGATCTTGAGAGGACCGACGGTCCAGAGGAGCTCGCCGGGGATAACGATGTGAGGCTGAGGACCGGATGCGACAAGGAAGCCAACAGCGATGAAGGCGAGGAGGCCGATTGCGATGAGCGCGATCTTCACGTTCAGCTCTTCTCCGTGGGGCCGTTGCCGAAGCGATTAATGACTGGCATAAGCATACGAATGCCGCCAACGAGCGCGGCGGCGAGTCCGATACACGTCCCTACCAGAGTGAATAGAGGCTCGAGGCCCGTTCTGCCATCGACCCAATGGCCGATGACGACGCCGAGGATGATACAGGTGGCAAAGAACCACCCGATACCCGCCAGGGAGGCAACTGGACCCATCCAGCTACCCACCGGGAACCCCCTCGACTGCCCCGGGATTCAAACCCGCCGTATCGTAGCCTCTTTGTGAAGCAAAGCGCAAGCGGGTTTCGGGGCTACTTATTCAGGATGTCCGGTCATCGAAATCGCTCAGATCGAGGCCGGCGATGAAGTCCTTGAAGGCGCCGAGGCGTTCGAGTTCGGCCGGGTCGACGGCTCGGCGCGGTTCGAGCGGATCGGCGGAATCGTCGCGGACCTGGCCTTCGTCGTCGAGTACAACGCCAGCACGGTCGAGGACGGTGTCCTCCGCATAGATAGGGACGTCGACGCGGACAGCGAGGGCGATGGCGTCCGAAGGGCGGGAATCGATTTCGAGCGTTTCGCCGTTGAGATCGAGGACGATGCGGGCGAAGAACGTGTCGTTCGAGAGGTCGCTGACGACGATGTAAGCGACGCGACCGCCGAGCTGTTCGATCATGCTGCGGAGGAGGTCGTGCGTGAGCGGCCGCGCGACGGCAACGTCCTGGAGTCGAACGGCGATTGCGTCAGCTTCGGCGGGGCCGATCCAGATGGGGAGGTAGCGGTCGGAGTCCTTTTCGCGAAGGATGACCACTCGCTGATAGTTCATCAGGCTGAGGCGGATGCTTTCGATCGTCAGCTCTTTCACAGACCCACCTCTGCGGGGCCACGCCCCACTGGCTCGATGATAGGAGCGCCCGGATCGGGGCGTCAACGCGGGTCAGGTGGCGTAGGTAGTGGGCGCGATTGAGGCCCGGGGCCTGCGAAGGTTCATGAACGCGGCGAGGCCGATGGCGAAGGCCAGCATGGCCATTACGGGCGTGACGCCGATGAGGTCGCTGAGGGCGCCGGCGAGAAGCACCGGGAATGAGGCTGCGATGGCCGCGAGGGCTCCCTGGGTGGCGAGGACGCGACCCTGGAGGTGGAGCGGGACAAGGTCGTTGAGGACTGTCTGCGCCGCAACGGAGACCACGGCGTAGGAGAAGCCGAGTGGGAGAACGGCGATCATCGTGACGACCCCGCCACCATCAAAACGTCCGACGCTGACGCTGTTGAGCCAGGAAAACCAGCCGTACCCGCCCAAAAACTCCGCGATCGGATTCGCGAAGGTCACGACAACCAGGAGCACGACGAAGCCGACAAAGCCGGAGGTGCTCAGGATCGCGTGGGGAACGCGATGGGCGAGGAAGCTGGCGATGCGCAGGCCCAGGGCGACACCGATAGCTGCCGGTAGGAGGACAACCGCGCCAATCTCGACGGGGAGACCAAGGACATCCTGGATGTAGGTGGGGATGAGGCCGCCGAGGATGATGAGCGAGGTTGCGATGAGGGTGAGTTCGACTGCGGCGTGGAGGACTCGCGGGTCGCGCCGCATCTCGCGCCAGCCGGTGAGCCACCATCGCCCGCCGCTACGCGCTCCCACCTCGAGGGGGGCGACCGAGCGGACGCGGCCGATGCCGATCGCGTTGATCGCGCCGAGGACGAAGAGGACCGCGGCGACGGCGAAGAGCGCGTCGGGGCTATCGAAGACGCGGAGCATAAGTGGCGTGAGGATTACGAAGCCGGCGATCTGAGCGACACCGGTGATGGCCTGGCCGATGGCGTTCGCTTTCGCGAGGTCGTGGCGCGGGATGATCGCGGGAAGAATCGCGCCCTCAGCGCTGCCGGCGAACTGGGTGAATGTGGCGAGAGTGACGGCGACGACGAAGTACGAGGGAACGCCCCCAGCAGCAAGGATGAAGGCAACACATAGCCCAGCGCGGGCGAGGTTGGCTACGACGAGGATCAGGCGCTTGGGGAAGTTGTCGGCGAGGGTGCCTGCGACGATGCCCGCGACGGTGGCCGGAATAACGAGGGCAAGGACGAGCAGACCGCTCATGAAGGCGCGACCGGTTTCGTCCACGATCAGGAGGACGAGCGCGAAGTTGAGGCCGTTCTGGGCTACGCGAGAGAAGAAGCGGGAGAAGGAGAGGCGCCGGAAGGGCGGCTGCTGGAGGAGCGGCTGGGGCGGATCAGTCATCGGCGGCCCGGACGAGGGCCTTCGCGCGTGATTCGAATCGACGGCGTTCGAGCATTGCCTGGCGCCCGCATGTGAGGCAACGGATGCCGATATCGGCGCCCGTGCGGGTCACTTCCCACTCCCAGCCGCCGCAGGGATGCTGGCGGCGCATGCGGTACACCTCACCGGCGTGGACTTCGGCGATCATGCGCTGGCGGCGGCTAGGGAGAGTTCATCGCGGAGGCCGCGGGCGGCGAGACCGGCGGCCTCAGCGAAGCCTGGCCCTTCGGCGGCGTAGTAGATCGAGCGGGAGGCGTTGACGACGAGCGTCCCGGGTTCGCCACCAGCGGCGGCGATGACCTCTTCTGGCCGGCCGCCCTGCGCACCGACGCCGGGTACGAGAAGGGTCGCAGACGGCGCGAGCGCACGCACTCGGGCGAGTTCGGTGGGAGCGGTGGCGCCAACCACGAGGCCGACGCGCGGGGACCACGAGGAGGCGGTGATGGCGACTTCTTCGTATAAACGGCGGCCGTTGGTGAGGTCGAGTTCCTGGAATTCGCGGGAAGAGTCGTTGGAGGTGCGGCAAAGGACGTACACGCCGCGGTCTTCGTAGGCAAGGAAGGGGTCGACGGATTCGCGGCCCTGGTAGGGGTTGACGGTGACGGCGTCGAAGCCCCAGTGCTCGAAGAGTGAACGCGCGTAGGCAGCGGCGGTGTTCCCTATGTCGCCGCGCTTGGCGTCGCCAATGACGGGGATGCCGGCGGGGATCGCGGCGAGCGTCTTTTCAAGCTGTCGGAGGCCTTCGGTACCGAACTGCTCGTAGAAGGCGAGGTTGGGCTTGTAGCACGCCGCGTACGGAGCAGTGGCTTCGATGATGGCGCGGTTGTAGTCGCCGAGGTCCTCAACGCGATGCTTCTTGAAGTCGGGGTCGAGGCCGACGCAGACGAGGGTGCGGGCTTCGCGGCTCCGGCGAGCGAGTTTTTCGAGGTAGGTCATCGTGATACTCCTTCGGGTTGGAGCTGGAAGCCGAGGGCAGTGACTGCGGCGAGGAAGGGCTCGCGGTTCCCGCTGACGATGAAGCGGACGGCTCCCTCCCGATCGGCGGCGGCGGCGAGATCGCGTTCGCTGAGGAGGGCGAGGGCTCGCTGGGCGACGGGCTCACTGGTGTCGACGATCGCGAGTTCGGGGTAGGTGGCAGCGATGGCGCCGGTCAGGAAGTGGTAGTGGGTGCAGCCGAGGACGACGGTGTCCGCCCCTGCATCGACCTCGGCAGCGAGGGTGTCACGGATGCTATCGTGGGCCTGCGTGGAGTCGGCGAGTCCGGCTTCAACGAGCTCGGCGAGGCCGTGGCCGGGGACGTTGTGGATAGTGGTGCCAGAGCCGAACTCGTCCACGACCCGCTGGTAGAGCCCGCCATCGAGTGTGCCCGGGGTGGCGAGGATGGCGACGCGGCGGGTGCGTGTGAGGGCGGCGGCGGGTTTCAGGCCGGGGACCATCCCAACGAACGGAACGTCGCTGAATGCTTCTCGGAGGTCGGAGATAGCGGCGGCAGAGGCCGTGTTGCAGGCGACGACGATGAGCTTGGCGCCGGCGTTCAGGAGCGCGTATGTGGCCTGGAAGGCACGCTTCCGAACTTCTGGTGCGGGCCGGGGGCCGTAGGGGAAGTAGGCTGTGTCAGCGAAGTAGACGATGTCTTCGGCGGGGGCAATGCGGCGGAAGTGCTGGAGGACGCTGAGTCCACCAACCCCGGAATCGAACATCCCAACCGGACGAGCGTCCATCGAAGCCGAGGATAGCACGCGGATGCCGGGAGAGCGTTGATCGGCGATGCTTGGGGGCGCCATGGGGAACTTCTACGACATTGCACTCCTCCCTTCCGAAGCGCCGTTTATGGACGCAGACGCTTATGTCGTCGTCGATGTGCTGCGGGCGACGACGACGATCGCTGTTCTGTTCGAAGGCGGGCTGGCGGACCTGGTGGTCGCGGGAAGCGTGGAGCTTGCGACGGAGATCGCGCGGCGCGAGGGACGATTGTTGTTTGGCGAAGTTGGGGGAGTACCGCCTGCAGGATTCGACCACGGCAATTCCCCCATGGAGGCCGGGGAGCTCGATGTGAAGGGGCGGGGCGGGGTGCTGTACACGACGAACGGGACGCGG
>JBPPMX010000164.1:0-3494 GCA_051306275.1 Tepidiformaceae bacterium | reverse complement strand
GGGGCGGGGACGGCCAGTGGCGATGCGTGACGGGCCGGCGGATGCGGCGGCGCGAAGGCAGAGGGCGAGGCTGGCGACGTAGTCGTCGTGGCCGGCGGGGTTGCCCCAGTCGAGGCGGGCGTGGCCGCGGGTGGCGGCCCGGCATTCGCGCAGTTCGAGGCGGCAGGCGCGTGATTCGGGGCTGGAGTCGTCGGCGTAGAGGGAGAGCGTGGAGGTGTTGGCGGCGGCGATGTGGGCGTAACCAAGCTCAGACTTCGACTGCGCCGTGAAGGCGAAGCGCTCGACGCGGTGCGGGCCGAGGGCGGATTCGAGGATGGCGGCGAGGGGGCCGCCGAGACCGGTGGCGTCGACACAGAGCCGCTCAAGCCGCCAGCGGCGCGCGAGGCCTTCGACCGCAGCGGTGACCTCGGCGAACTGGGCGGACTGCCAGGCGACGTGCTCGACCACCTCGACCTGGCCTTCGACGAGCCGGGCGATGGTGAGGACTGTGGCATCCGCGCCGGGTCGATCGTCGCCGATATCGAGCCCGGCGACGTAGCGTTCGCCGGGGACGGGCAGGCGGAGGCGCGGGTGTGCGCCCTCGATGGCGGCGAGCTGGAGGCCGGAAAGGAGGCGGCCAGCAGCACGGGAGGCGACGAGTTCATACTGGGTGAGGAAGAGGTGGTGGTCGGCGCCGAGGCGGTCGCGCTCCTGTTCGACGTAGCGGCGGTAGGCCGGCTGCGTGCGGCTGACCTCCCTCCAGCCCACCTGGTGATGGCGGGCGACCGGCCCGGGGCGCTGGCGGTCCAGGCGGCGGTTGCGGTCGACGGCGCGTTCGAGGAGGGTGGCGCCATCCCAGGCAGTGCCGAACATCAGGGTCGGGGCGCCGGTTGAGGCGGCCATCGGGCGGAACTGGCGGTCGAACCAATCGGCATCGATGTCCTGGGCTTCGTCGGCGACGAGCGCGATGGAGGCGGTGTGCCCGGCAACGTGTGCGAGGGGCGAAGCGCTGAGGAAGGTAGCGGTCGCGCGGCCAACGGCGAGGATGCCATCGCCTGCGACGACCGGGCGGGCGACGGACGGAAGGTGCCGGGCGAGCGAATCGAGGTAGCGGCGGGTGCGATCGAAGCTGATCCGCGCCTGGGGTGTGAGCGTCGGCGCGCAGACGATGACACTTCCGCCGGTGCGCGCGTGGAGCAGAAGGAGCGCACCGACGACCACGGCCGAGACTTCGTTCTTGCCGGACTGGCGCGGGAACATGACGGTGAGCGTCTCCCCGGGGAACGCTTCGACGCCGCGGAGCAGGGCGAGGACGGTGCGCGACTGGTAGGGACGGAGGACCGGGGAGAGCGACGGTGGCAGGGCGAACGGCGGCATGGGGTGAGGTTCGGTGGGCTGCGGTCGAACGCCGAGGGATGGATGGCGGTCGCAGGTTCGGTGGGCTGCGGTCGAACTCCGAGGGATGGATGGCGGTCGCAGGTTCAATCGGCGGATAGACGCTGCGGTGTCGCCCGTGCCGCCGCGAGGAGGACAATGTGGTTGGCCCTGCTCCTGGGCCGGGAGTTCTTCGATGCCGATCGTGGCGCAGTACGCGATGACGTTCAGCGCGTTCGCGTGGGCGGCGTGGGCGCTGCTCACGCACCCGGGATAGACGCCGAGACCTCGGGGCTGCCGGTGTCGTCGAACCCCCTCGCGCGAGCAGCGCGGGCGAGGCGTTCGTAGGTCTGGCGGAGGCGTTCGAGGTCCTTCTCTTCGAGTTCTTCGAGGTCGAGCAGGGCGTTGTGGGCGCCGGATGTGGCGCGGATGAGTTCGTCGAGCTTGATCTGGAGCGCGGCGCTGTCGCGGTTCTGCGTGTTCTGAATCACGAACACCATGAGAAACGTGACGATGGTGGTGCTGGTGTTAATCACGAGCTGCCACGTGTCGCTGAAGCCGAAGAGCGGGCCGCTGACCGCCCAGCCGACGATGACGAGGGCTGCGGCCGCGAACGTCGCGGGTTGGCCCACGATGCGGGAGATGAACCGGGCGAAGCGTGCGAAGAGTGACGGGGAGTACATGGGTTGGCTCCTCCTGACGGAGATGGAGCCATTGTCGCAGCGGCCGGGCTAGGGCGCGGGGCGTTCGAAGACGAGCTCTTCGCCGTCTTCTTCGTCCCACTGTGTCCCGGTCTGAAGCATGCCGAGCTTTGCGATGACGGCGAGCGAGGGGCCGTTGGCGGGGTCGACGGAAGCGCGGAAGCGGGTGACACCGGGCTGGGTGGCGGCCCAATCGAAGAGGCCCCGGGCAGCTTCGGTCGCAAGGCCACGACGGCGGAACGGTTCGAACACGGTATAGCCGACTTCGACCACTCCCTCCGCGTCCGGGGCATCGTGGAAGCCGATGTGGCCCGCGACCTCGCCGCTTTCGAGGAGGATCATCGAGCGCATGAGCCACGGCTGGAGGGCGGGGTTCACGCGGAGCTGGGGCAGACGGAGCCCGAGGAAGCGGGCCGCTTCGCCGGGCCCATCGAGCGGGAGGGGGTGGCCGAGTTCGCGTCCGGCAGCGGCGCGGTCGCCTCCGAGCGACGCGGCCATGAAAAGTACGGACATGGGGACGAGCCGGAGCCGGGCGGTGGTGATGTCCATCGGGTGAGTGTACGGCGATTTTCGGGTGTCACCGGGGGGCTACCGGCGGCAGGTTCGGCGTCCACCCGGCCGTCACTCTGTGCGTTGCAGACACGGTGCGGCGTAGGGGTTTTACCCCCAGGGGTTCAGGGTTCGAGGATCGGGATCGCGGGATCGCGCCAATCCGGGGATCGGTGCGGGGGTTCGAACCTCCTAGTGAGCAACACGAGCAAGGCGCTCGGGAAGCTCACGGAGGACAACCATGAAGACGCGGACCGCGACCCTTACCACACTCAAGACGCTCGCGATTGGGGCGCTGACGCTCGGCGCCATTGCCATCCCGATCGTGCCGCAGGCACTGGCCGACGAGCCCACGACCCCGACCTACGACCTCGCTGCCATGCGAGCGCGGCTCACTTACCGGGTGGGCGTCGGCGGACTCGTCGCCAGCTCTACGCCGGCGCCGGCCCCCGTTCAGAACATCGTTGTCCAGCAGCCAGTCGCCCCGGTCGCACCGGTCGTGGTCGTCCCGGCCGCGAAGCAGGTACTCGTGCCCGGCAACTACCAGCTGACGAACCTGCCGGCGAACTTCTACTACCCGGCCGCCCAAACCGGCGACATCAAGCCGTACGAACAGCAGATGTTCGAGACCCTGAACGCCGAACGCTCGAAGGCGGGCCTTGCGCCGCTGTCCTGGGACCCGGGCCTCGCCTACATCGCCCGCGTCCGCACGATGCAGATGGGACAGCAGAACTACTTCGGCCATGTCGACCCGTTCGGCTACCGGATGTGGATCGAGATCATCAACCGCTTCGGGCTGAGCTACCGCAAGGCTGGCGAGAACCTGGTCGCGAACGGCTACGCGCCGGCCGAGACGGCGACGCTCGCGATGGAAGGCCTGATGAACAGCCC
>JBPPMX010000163.1:0-10794 GCA_051306275.1 Tepidiformaceae bacterium | reverse complement strand
GCCACCGCCGATTGGAAATGGGCGCACTGGACCACACATGGCCGCGTCGTCCGGCCCGTCACGGCTGACGTCTACGACGCGCTTCTCCGGCGTATCGACCCTCAGGAGTAGAGCACCCGCCAGATCGCGTCACGAAGCTCACCGATCGAGGCGACGTCCTCGTCTGGCGCCTCCTCCCATGTTCGGGGCTCCTGCCGGGCATGCCGGCCGGTGCGAAACCGGATCGCCCGCATCCCGAGGGCCCGCGCCGGCGCGATGTCGTTGTCCATCCGGTCGCCCACCATCAGGCAGTGCTCCGGGAGCACGCCGAGCCCCTCGCATACGTGCACGAAAAGACGCGGGTCCGGCTTCCGGTAGCCGATGTCGCCGCTCAAGCCCACGTACCGAAAGGCCCCCGCGATCCCGGCCACCTCAAGATGCGCGGCCGCCCGGGCAGGCTGATTCGCGACCACCCCGAGCAGCAGCCCCGCCCGCGCGAGCCCCCGGATCAGGTCAGCGATGCCCTCACGGACCTCCATCCCACCACGGATCGCGTCTCGCTCCACCGCCCGGTCCGCGACCTCCCGGTAAGCGGCCTCGGCCACGGCCCGGTCGCCCGACGCGAGCCGCCAGCAGATGTACTGATAGGCGTTCGGCGCAAACGCGGCCACCGCCGCCTCACTCGCGCCCGCGACTGCGCGCGTTGTCGCATCGATGCCCTGTGCTCGCAGCGCTTCAACGATGTGCTGGTCGAACAGTCGCTCCAGCTGCTCCTCCTCATCGATCGGACCACCGATATCGAAAAGGACCGCGCGCAGGGGCACTAGCCCGGCACATCCGTAGCGGGAGCGAGCGCAAACGCCTCGATCCGGCGGATGAACTCCGTCTTCGCCTCGGTGTATCCCTCGCGGTCCTCCCCAAACCGTTCCGCCAGTTCCCTCTTTAGCGCCGCGTACGCATCTCGCTCCGCCGGGTTCGCGCGAAGGTAGTCACGCAGCGCCAGGTACCGTGCCTCGTACTCGCTCCCCAGCTCGACCACATGGACGTGGACCACCGTACCTGCTCCACCTTCCCCCTTCTCGAAGTAGTGCCGCCGCGGAATCCCGTTCTCCCCGAGGTGGATGTAACCCAACCCCACCATGCCCCGGACCACCGCCTCGACCCCGTCAAACGAATCCACGCCAACCATCACGTCGATGATCGGCTTCGCCGCGAGCCCCGGCACCGAAGTACTCCCCACATGCTCGATCCGCCGCGCAGTCCCCCGCAGCGCGACCGATAACGCCATCCGCTCCCGTTCGAAGATGCCCGGCCATGCGGGATCGTAGTCCACGACGACCACCGGTCGCCCGGTCATGCCTCGCCGCTCACGCGTACGAGCGTCCGGCCGCGGACCTCCCCCGTCAGGATCTTCCGCGCGACCGGCAGGATGTCGTCAAGCGTTACCTCGACCGCGATAGAGTCCAGCAGGCGAGCGGGCTTGAGGTCCGTCCCCAGCCGCGCCCACGCAGCCAGCCGTCGCTCCATCGGGCAGTACACGCTCTCGATTCCCAGCAGGTTCACGCCCCGCAGGATGAACGGGTACACGGTCGTACTCACCGGTCCACCGCCAGTTACGCCTGAGAGCGCGATTGATGCGCCGTACTTCATCGACCGGACGAGGTAGGCCGTGGTAGCCCCGCCGACCGGGTCGACCGCGCCCGCCCAGCGTTCCGCGTCCATCGGCCGTGTGCTTTCGGCGCTGACGTCCTCGCGTGAGAGGATCTCCGTCGCGCCGAGGTCCCGAAGAAACTGGTGCTCGGCCGCCTTCCCGGTGCTCGCCGCCACCGTGTACCCCACCTGCGCGAACATGCTCACCGCTGTGCTCCCGACGCCACCCGTCGCGCCCGTCACGATCACCGGGCCATCTGACGGATTCAGACCGTTCCGCTCCAGCGCCTCGAGCGAGAGCGCAGACGTCAGCCCCGCAGTCCCGATTGCCATCGCCTCCTTCATCGAGAGTCCCTTGGGGATCGGCTGCACCCAGTCGCCGCTCACCCGCGCGATCTCCGCGAACCCGCCCCAATGCGCGGTGCCGACATCGAATCCCGTCACCATCACCCGGTCCCCCACCGCGAACCGCGAGTCCCCCGCCGCGCTCACAATCCCTGACAGGTCGACCCCCGGCACCATCGGATATGACCGCACAACCCGCCCGTCGGGGATGCACGCCAGGCCGTCTTTATAGTTCACGCTCGACCACGCCACGCGAATCGTGACGTCACCCGCCGGGAGCTTTGACTCGTCCATATCTGTCAGCCGGGCGGTGAAGTTATCAGCGGTCTTGTCGACTACGAATGCGCGAAAGGTCACGGGCGAACTCCTGCGGGAATCGAGACAGCGTGCCGCTCCCCGGCGGCTCCCGCAACTGCTACATGAACCGCTCCGGCCAGAGGAGCACAACCAGCCCGCCCACTGCAAGATACGGCCCGTAGCTGAAGACGCTCTTCCCCTTGCCCCGCAGCATCATGAACACCGACGGCACGCCCGCCGCCAGTATCCCGATAAAGAGCGCGTTGATGATGGCTGGCCACCCCACGAGCAAGCCGATCAGCAGGATCAGCTTCGAATCTCCAAGCCCGAACGCGGTCGCCCGAACGCCCAGCGCGGCGCCTGTGATTATCCCCAGCATGAACAGCGCGACGCCCACCCCTGCCGCTACCGCCCCACCGACCAGCACATCCGCGATCGACCGGTCCGGCCACACCCAGCACAGCAGCACCGCGCTGATAATCGCCGGGTGCATCAGATTGTTCGGCAGCAATCGCCGTTCGAAGTCCGTACTCGAGAGCACCACGAGTGCCAGCCCGAATCCCGCCGTCGCAAGCGCCGGCCCGAATTCGTAGTGGTCGGGCCGGAATGCAACGGCCGCGACCAAACCCGCGCCGACGGCGCACCCAGCGCGTATCGCCCACGCGGCTCGTCCCGTCGCCGGACTCTCGCGGTTCTCCTCCTGGCGGTAAAGCCGATGCTGGTTCGCGCCACCCAGCCACCCGAGCGCCCCCGCCACCAGCGCAGCCAGTACCATGAATGCGATATCCATCCCCCCGACTATCGGCGCTCCATACCATCCGCAAAAGCCACACGTGGCGCCTGGCCCCTGCTTGCGCAAGAATGAATCAAGCCGATTCCCGAGCAAGGAGCGTCCTCATGACCAGCCCGTACGCCTACAACGAACAGATCGCCGCAGAATTCCGCGCGAACGGCGGCAAGGTCGGGGGAGGATTCGAAGGCAGCCCGATGATCCTCGTCACCGCCACGGGTTCAAAGAGCGGCGAGCAACGCACGACGCCGCTCATGTACCTCGCCGACGGCGACCGCTACATCATCTTCGCGTCGAAGGCGGGCTCGCCTTCACACCCGGCGTGGTACCACAACCTCAAGGCGAACCCTATGGCCATCGTCGAAGTCGGCTCCGAGAAGTTCGAGGCACTCGCAACCGAACTTACCGGCGCCGAACGGGACGACCTCTACGCGAAACAGGCGGGGCTCATGCCGGCCTTCGCCGAATATCAGGAGAAGACCACGCGCACCATCCCAGTGATTGCCCTCACGCGGAAGCAGGCGTAACCGGCCGGTCGCGCTTCGTACCGACGAACACAACCTGCTTGCGGCGATGCGTCACCACGCGGTGGGCGTAGGCGTCGAAACCCGCCGCCGCGAGGCGCTCCTCGAACGCCCGGTCTTTCCCGACCGACCAGACCGCTAGCGCCGCGCCGGGCTTGAGCGCCGACTTGATCGCGCTCAGCCCCATCGGCGAGTAGAGCCAGCGGTTCGCGGGCTGCACCATCGCATCCGGCCCGTTGTCCACATCGAGGAGGATGGCGTCGTACATGCCGTCCGCCTGCCGGATCGCATTGGCCACGTCGCCGCGGAAGATCTCCGTGCGCGGGTCATCAATCGGGTGCCCGGCAAGGTCGCCGACGTGTTCGCGGTTCCATTCGATGATCTCCGGCACGAGCTCGGCGACCGTGACCCGTCCCCCCGGAGGGAGCAGCTCAAGCGTCGCACGAAGCGTGTATCCCAGCCCCAGCCCGCCAACGAGTACCCGCGCATCCGGCGGCGGGTTCGGGCACGCGAGTGACATCATCGCGTCCTCGGAACCATGCACCCGGCTGCTCATCAGGTCGTATCCGTCCGCCCGGATCACCCACTCGTCGTCGTGATGCCGCAGCTCGAGCCAGCTACCGTCCGGCAGCGACGCGGTCGCGATCAGGTCCCAAGGCTTCATTCGTCCAGCCTAACAGGGCCGGCCGCTCCATCCGAAGACACGAGATCCCGGCGGCTACTCCTGGGCGTACCGCCACGGCTTCGCGGGCTGCGGCGCTGACTCGTCGATGGTCCACTGCGGGATCGCGAGTCCATCGCCAACCTTCACGAACACCATGCGCACGCGAGTACCGATGCCGACCGACCGCACGACCTCCGGCGGCGCCAGTGCCCCATCCGGCGTCACGAGGTTTCCAATGACACGGAGCGCCTCATGTTCGGTCGGCTGGCTCTTCTGCGTATCGAGGTCGACGAGCAGGACCATGTACGGAACGTGGGCCCGGAACGCCGGCTGGATCGCCTGGTGGACCTCGCCGTACGAATGCACCTCGCCACGCCCTTCGACCGGCACCCATTCGAAATCGGCCTTGCTGCACCAGGGGCACGCCGTCCCCGGCGGATATCGCACGAGTCCGCACGCCTTGCAGCGCTGCAGCCGGTATTCGCCCGCGGCGCAGTACGCGAAGTAATCGGTGTTCTCGACATCGAGGTCCTCCACCGTCAACGACATCCCGAGATATTCGCCTGTGATGCCCATCGCCCTACCCCTTCCTCATGATCAGCGCGGACCCGGTGCCAGGCATCGCCCAGCCGAGGTTCGCCGTAACGTTCACGTCCTCCACCTGGCGGCAGCGCCCTTCGCTATAGTCGAAGGAGTGCTCGCGCTTCCCATCGGCGCCCACCGGGCAGTAGTCATCGACGTCACCACGGAGCTGGCGGACGTTTTCGATGACCATGTTCATGCCGTGCGTGTACCCCTCGCAGAGGTGGCCACCGCTCGTGTTGTTCGGGCGCTCCCCGCCGAGCCGCATGATCCCGCTGCTTACGTAGTCGCCGCCCTCACCCTTCTTGCAGAACCCGTACTCCTCCAGCTGCAGCATCGATGTGAAGGTGAACGCGTCGTATGCGCCGGTGACATCGATGTCCTCCGGCCCCAACCCCGCGTTCGGAAAGAGCAGGTCCTTCGCGTAGTAGCCCGCAACCCGCGATATCGGCCCATGCTGGTAGTGCATATCGATGCGCGGCTTACAGCAGCGCCCCACGACCGACATAATCCGCGCGGGCGTGTGCCGGTAGTCGTATGCCTTCTCGGCGCGCGTGATGATGATTGCCGTCGCGTTGTCGGTCTCGACGCAGCAATCGAGCAGGTGCAGCGGCTTCACGATGAAGCGGCTGTTGAGCACGTCCTCCACCGAGATGCGCCGCTTGTAGTACGCCTTCGGGTTGTTGCTCGCGTGCTCGCTGTGGATGACCTTCACCATCGCGAGCTGCTCCGGCGTCGTCCCGTAATCGTACATGTGGCGCATGAAGCTCTGGCTGAAGCTCTGCCCGGCGCTCATCCAGCCGTACGCGGTCGTGTGCAGCGCATCCCCGCCGACTGGGGCCGCCGCGCGTGCCCCCGTCCCGCCGATCCGAACCTGCGAAAAACCGTTCATCGCGCGGAAGATCACGACCGTCTTGCACATCCCCGCTTCGATCACGCCGATCGCGATCCCGATCAGCGCTTCCGTGCTCGAACCGCCGCCCATCACATCCATGAAGAAGTTGAGCCGGATGCCCAGGTCGCCCGCCATCGTCGTCGAAGGCGTCGAGTCGTTCCCCGAGTACGAAAGCATCCCGTCAATCTCCGACGCATCGATGCCCGCATCCGCCATCGCGTTCCGGATCGCCCACGTCCCCAGCGCCCGCGTCGTCCGCCCCGACCCGCGCGTGTACGTCGTCTCACCGACACCGACAATCGCGTACTTGTCGCGCAGAAAGCGCGGCGCCGACGCGTCGAAGTCCGCCTGTTGGACCATTGCACACCACCTCAAACCCGCGCCTGCCAGCCGGGACGCGAATACTGTCACACCCGCGATCGACTTTCAACCAACTGCGACCGGTTAACGCCTGAGCACTGCCTCAACGGGGCCGATTGACTCAACAACGCCACCCATGATCAGGGTAATTTCGCTCGGGGCTGCGTCGGTTGGGAGCCGCGCCTCGACGGTCGTGAACGGATTGTCGTCCGGCGTCTTGGGGTAGAGTCCGGTACCGCGTACCTCCAGTGGGACACCATCAGCAAGGAGAACGGGTTTGCCACCTTGCGCTGGATCCCACAATCCTTCTACTCGGACCACCAGCGAAGACATGGCATCAAGATCCCGCCGCCAGTCGATCGAGAGGACCTCGTATCCGACTGGAAGCTCGCGCGACGTCCATGCAAGTTCGCGCTTGTCGACCTCCCCCTCGGTCCCCCGCGGTGGCGGGCTGAACGGCTCAATCCGCACCGTAAACGTCGCACCGCCGGTGCCAGACTTGAGTACGAACAGTCCATTCATAACCAGCGTGGTAGTGTCTCGGTCATCGGTCGCCTGATACCACGCTTCGAAGGCCCTCCCGTCAGCGCTCTCAACTCGATCGGCCTGGAGCAGGCTCTCCCCGACGCGAAGGACGGGTGCCTCCATCGCGGTTACCGTGGGCGGCACATAGTATCGGACGACAGTCGCGCTCGCCATGCGGAAGCCTTCAACCATGATCCGCGCGCCGTCGGCATCGGCTTCAACGGAACCCAATGGCTCGATTCTCCGCGCCTCCTCCAAATCAGCCTCAGGCGGCGCAATCATCGCAAGGCGCCAGTCGCCAGCGATGGTTTCCTTCCGATCCCCTTCACCAAGAACCTGCACGGCGGCGATCTGAAGAACGAGCGCTCCGGTGAAGTCACCGCTGGGGAATCGTAAGACCGCGACTCCTCCGGCGTGGACGCGGACCGACTCAGCGGAGACGCCCGAGAGGCTCGCCGCCTGTGGAGAGACTCCGGCCGGTTCAAGCCCCGGATCGGACGGCGTAATCCGCACCCAGGCGTCAACTCCCCTTGCTGTGAAGACCGCCTTCTCCAACCCGATCAAGGTCCCGGCGTCTTCGGCGGTGGATGACTGAACAACGGTCCCGGGTACGGATGTTGCCGCACTCGGTTCTTCGCGAGCCACCCAATACAGCGCGGCCAACAACGCCGCGACTGCGATTGTCGCCCAAAAGACCCGGCCTGACCGAACCAAATGTCCCGAAGTCATTCAAACCCCCTCCTACCAGTAGTAGCTGAAGCCGAACGCACTGCTTGACGGAGCGCTCCAGTACCACCCGATGTGCGGGCCGCGCGACGTGTTCCAGTAGCAGTTCGTTTGCGTGTCGCACATGCCCGCCGCCCAAGGCCACAGAGCGGAATACCCCACGTAGCACCCGACTTGGTTAAACCAAAGGTATTGATTCCCTTGGGAGTAGCCGGGCCCCGCCCAGACTGCAACCATTACCTTTTCCTCAAGGCACCCTTCGCCGCCGTCGCCGAACTGCTGGCCGAATGCATAGTCAAAAGTGCTTGTCCCATCTGTTATATTCCACGTGACGTGGGCGTAGTACGGCCAAGCTAGGCAATTTATTCTGTTACAATAGTTCCATCCGGTCGCATTACTCCAAACCGTCAGCGACCAGACTTTCTCTGACCCATACGAAGGATGTTCATAGAGCGTCCCGCCCGATGCCCCGGCCCCAAGTCCGCGAGCCGTTGAGAGCGAGGCCGTCAACACGATCAGGCCGACGGTAGCAAGTGCGAACAGCTCCCCTCGCCTTATTCTACGATGGGCGTCACCCGAAGGAACTCTGTCTGAGCGGCTCTGCATGCTTCTTGCTCTCCCGGACATCCGTGGATTCCGCGGGGCTATTCCATTCGCCCCCGCCAACAGCATCTTGACTGCATGTCTGAACGGCGTCATCAGTGGTCAGTGCTGATATTCGTCCATCGCGCCAGAGTTGCCCCGCATGGCGCCGGTCGCTCGCCCCAACCTTCTGCAGAATGTTGGCGACATGTGATTCGACCGTCCGTACACTGATGACACGATTAGCCGCGATCTCTCGGTTCGTGAGGCGCTCGCCGAGTAGGGACAACACTTCAGATTCCCGCCGCGTCAACTGGTCCGCCGTCACGTCGGCGGGGTGACGGGTGCGTGCCACGCGTCCTTTCTGCACCAACATTCCGCCCTGACCTCCTGCATTCTCTTTGGCGAGCCGCCTGCAGTAATCACATGTGCCTTTGCCCGGAGAGCGGGGTCTATGGAACAGGTGCACCGCTCGCGCAGTCTTCGCGCGCGAGCGGTGCACCTGTTGTCAATAGGCCGGGTGTCGTACATTACTCTCCACATGCCGAACGCCATCCTCGCCGCCATCCAGCCGTACGAGATCCACGGCACGCCCTACTTCCGCATCGCCTACGCCTGGGAAGACGAGCCGGGGCAGTACCGCGAGGGGCGCGTCGCCGCCGAGTCCATCTACCGCGATGCCCAGCCCGGCGACCGCGTCGACATCCAGCTCCTCCTCGGCGTCATCAACGACATCAAGAAGCTCGAGTAGCGCGCCTCGACCATTTCCCGCGCCGGTGCTGTACTCCCTCCAGCCATCCGGCACCCCTTCCGCACCGTGAGGCCCGATGCTCCGAGTCTTCCTTGAGGTCGTCCTCCCGGTCGCGCTGGTCGCCATCGCGGGCGGCATCGTCGGGCGCTGGCGGAACGTCCCCGTCCCACCCATCTCTGCGCTCGTCTTCTACCTCTTCAGCCCCTGCCTCGTCTTCAACTCCATGGCCACGACCGAGGTATCGGCCGATACCTCCTTCCGCATCCTTGGCGTCATGCTCGTCACCTTCGCCGTTATGTACGCCGCAGCCTCCGCCTGGTCGTTCGCGGTCCGCCACGAACCGCCGATGCGCGCCGCCTACGCCCTCGCCGCCACCACCCCGAACGTCGGCAACATGGGCCTGCCCGTCGCGCTCCTCGCCTTCGGCGACGCCGGCTTCGATATCGCCGTCATGAACTTCGTCCTCGGCGCGACGATGGTGAACACCCTCGGCATCGCCATCGCCTCGATGGCTGGCGGCTCCCGCGCCGCTGCCCTCCGCGCGCCCTTCCGCTATCCCGCGCTCTACGCCGCCTTCGGCGGACTCGTCGTCAACGCGCTCAACGTCGACCTGCCCACCACCATCCGGGCCCCAATCGAATCGCTCGCCGCCGCCGCTATCCCCGTCATGCTCACCGTCCTCGGGCTCCAGCTCCGCAACGCCGGCGGACGCGACAACTTGCTCGACACCGCCTCCGTGAACGCCGGGCGGCTCGTCATCGCGCCGATCGTCGCCTGGTTCGCCGCCACCGCACTCGGGCTCGATGGCATCCCCCGCGCCACGCTCACGGTCCTCGCCGCGATGCCCACCGCCGTCATCGCCACCATCCTCGCGACCGAGTTCCGCGCCGTGCCCGCCTTCGTCACCCGCATCGTCGTCACGTCGACGCTCCTGAGCATGCTCACCCTCACGGTCCTCATCACCATCGTCAAACCGTAGGCTGCGGTCCCGCGAGCGACATTGACAGCGTGCGTACACTCGACACATGAGCGGTACACCATCACCAGAGCCAACCCTCGCCGATCGGGCCGTCGAAACGCTCCGGAGCTACGACACCGCGCGCAAGACGGACCCGGCATGGCACGCCACGCGCCTCGACCGGGTTATCGCACGCGGCCTCGACATGCTCGTGATCGCAGCGGCAGGGGCCATCGTCATCCTCGTCCTGCTCATTTCCGGGACGCTCTCGGACCGCAACGAAGACGGGCCGCCAGATGATCGCGTCCCGGGTGATCCGGTCGATACGATCACGTGGGGACCAACGACGCCGACCGCTCGGGGGGTCGCCGCGATGGGTGTGATCGCCGGGGTGCTGTTCGTCTACGAACTCGGCACAACCGCCCTGCTCGGAGCGACACCAGGCAAGCGCCTGATGAAAATCCGCATTCGCACCTACCCCGAACGCTCCGATGCAAGCCTCGGGCGGGTCGCACTCCGCACCCTTCTCTGGGCGCTACCCCTCACAATCGCCATCGCGATGTGGTACACGTCCATCCTCTTCGCGTGGATCGCCGCCGGAGCACTCATCTGGTACTGCCGCCAGCTTCTCTCACGCGAAACCGACGGCCGAACGACCTGCGACCTGCTGGCGAGGACGGTGGTGACGAAAGTGACCTACGGCCCGGACTGATCGGCCCTTTTACCCGTCGACCGCGGCGGGGTCCATCCACATCAGCTCCCACGTGTGCCCGTCCGGGTCTTCGAACGCGCGCGAGTACATGAAGCCGAGGTCCTGCACCTCACGCGCTGCGACGCCGCCATTCGCCAGCGCCTTCGCGACACGCGCGTCCACCGCGTCGCGGCTCTCCTCCGAGAGCGCGAGAAGCACTTCCGTTCGCGCCTTCGCGTCCACCAGCGGCTTCTTCGTGAACGTCGCGAAGTACGGCTCCACCAGGAGCATCGCGAAGATCGTCTCGCTGATCACGATGCAACTCGCGTTCTCGTCACTGAACTGCGGGTTCTTCTCAAACCCAAGCGACAGGTAGAACTATGTCGCGCGCTCGAGGTCTTTCACCGCAAGGTTCACGAAAATCATCGTTGCCATCCGCCGAGAATAAACGACCGAAGCGAACGGGGCGTTACCC
>JBPPMX010000162.1:0-2334 GCA_051306275.1 Tepidiformaceae bacterium | reverse complement strand
CCGCGTCGAACCAATCGGGACATGCGCTGATCAGGCCGCGACTCTCTCGGCGCCCTTCGCGAGTTCAAGCGTCTCCGCCACCACGGGGACAGGTCCGCTTGCCCCCGGCCGCTCAGCGCGATTCGCGGATCCAGGCCGCGCACCCCCACGTCGCCAGTGTGAATGGCAGCGTAACGTGCACTTCGTGCAGCAGGACGAGGCTGTTCGCCCAGAGCTGTACGTACCACGCGACCACGAGCACACACATCCAACCCCCGACACGCTGTTCGCTTCGCAGGAGATGCGGCGCTGCCAGCCCCCCGCCAGCGGGGTAGCTGACCGTGTCGTGCAGAAGCAAATGCGGCGCCACGACGAGCGACCCGAAGATCACGAGGGCGACCGGGAGTAGCACCCCGCTGCTCCAGCTTCGGTATGCGGCCCAGGGCGTCACGGCAACTACCCCGATGCTCGCCACCCCGGTCACCAGCTCCACTCGAACGGCGGGTCGCCCTCGATCCGCTGCTCGTACAGTGCGCCGGGCTCGACCCACATCACGGTCCAGCGCACGATTCCCGCAACGGACGCGAAGAGCAGCAGCAGCCCGGCCCGCTGCGCCAGCTCACTCGCCAGGGCCCGGAGTACCGCCGATGCACAGCCATAGGCCGGTCCCCCCTTCGCGCGTACTTCAAGAATTGGAGCCATCCGCGTGCCAAACACCCCCGCCCGAGCGCCCCGCTGCCCCGTTCTCGGCGCACAAGGCCGATGAACCCGCTCGCCAGCCTCACCCTCGAAGGACGCCACGTCCGGCTCGAACCGCTGACTGACGCGCACATCCCCGCATTGCTCGCGGCCGCCAACGAATCGCGCGACACCTACGAATGGACCATCGTCCCCAACGACGAACCCTCGATGCGGGCTTACCTCGACTTCGCCTTCGCCGAGCGCGACGCCGGAACGTCCGTCCCCTTCGCGACCGTCGCCCTCGCTTCCGGGCGTGTCGTCGGCACCACGCGCTTCCGCCAGATGGAGCGCTGGACCTGGCCCGCCGGTAGCCCACTCGCCCGCACCGGCGACCATCCGGACTCGCTCGAGATCGGCTACACATGGCTCGCCGCCTCGGCCCAGCGCACGCCCATCAACACCGAGGCGAAGTACCTCCAGCTCCGCCACGCCTTCGAGACCTGGCGCGTCCACCGCGTCTTCTTCCTGACCGACGAGAACAACGCCCGCTCCCGCCGCGCGATCGAACGCATCGGCGGCGTCTCCGAAGGCGTCCTCCGCCGGAACCGCCCGTCCTCAGACCACACCCGCGTCCGCAGCACCGCCGTCTTTTCCGTCGTCGCCGATGAATGGCCCGCCGTGAAGGCCGCGCTCGAAGCGCGTCTCGGCTGACTACCCGCTTCCTCTCACCCCGGTGCAATGAAACCGCAACCCGCCCCGCCGTCGTTGTGACGCTCCCGTCTCACTCTCGCTCGTAGCCTCGGATCTACACCGGGGAGGCGCCATCAGTCTCCCCGAGAGAAAGCGAGACCAACACACATGCACGGTAACGACGCCGTTCGCGAGCTCCTCCTGCAGGCCATCGAAACCGAGCAGGGCGGACAGAAGATCTACACAGCTGCCATCAAGTGCGCCAGCACGCCGGAACTCAAAGAGGAATGGACCAAGTACCTCGAAGAGACGACCGAGCACGAAGCCATCCTGCGCGAGGCCTTCGGAAAGCTCGGCCTCGACCCCGAGGAAACATCCCCCGGCCGCCTGATCGTCCGCGAGAAGGCTGCCGGCCTGGTCGCCGCCATGGACAAGGCCCGCGCCACGATGCCCGGTTCAGCCCCTCAGCTTGTCGCCGCCGAATGCGTCGTCGAGGCTGAGACCAAGGACCACGGCAACTGGGAACTCATCGGCAAGCTCGCCGAAGAATCGAAGCTCCCCAAAGAAGAACGCCAGGCCCTCAAGGAGGCCTACGAGCAGGTCGAGGAGCAGGAAGACGAGCACCTCTACCACACAATGGGCTGGGCCCGTGAACTCTGGCTCGAAGCCCTCGGCATGCCCGCCGTCATCCCACCGCCGGAAGAGCAGCGCTCCGTCAAGACCGCCATCGGCGCCGCCCGCGCAAAGAACGCCCGCGCCGAAATGCTCACCTAGGATCCGCTCCGCGATCCGAACGCCACGAGGGCGGCCCATATGGGCCGCCCTCGCTCTATCCCTCTAACCGGGGCAAATCACATCTGTGGCGGAGAGGGGGAGATTCGAACTCTCCCCGCATTCGTTTCGCGCGCGCACGTGACGACAACGCGGAAGACGCAGCTATCAACCCGGCTCCTCAGATTCAACAAGACGCACTCCGATGCTGGC
>JBPPMX010000161.1:0-2757 GCA_051306275.1 Tepidiformaceae bacterium | reverse complement strand
GTCGTGTCGCTGGTTTCGTACTCGGTGCGGTGATCCTTCACCATCTTATACGGGTGGAGCACGTAGCTTCGGATCTGATTTCCCCAGCCCATTTCGACGTGTTCGCCCTTTAACCTGGCCTTTTCCGCTTCGTGGCGAGCGAGTTCAAGCTCAAGCAGGCGGGCGGTCAGCACCTTCATCGCGCTCTCCCGGTTGCGGCCCTGAGAGCGCTCGTTCTGGCAGGTGACCACGATCCCCGTCGGGAGGTGCGTGATCCGGATGGCCGTCGAGTTCGTCTGGACGTTCTGGCCGCCGTGTCCGCTCGCCCGGTCGACGTCGATGCGCAGATCGTCCGGGTTGACCTCGACCTCTCCCGCCTCACCAACCTCCGGAAGCACCTCGACCTTCGCGAAGCTCGTGTGGCGCGAATGCGACGAGTCGAACGGCGACTGGCGGACGAGCCGGTGGACGCCCCGATCCGCCTTCAGGTACCCGTAGGCGTAGGGGCCAGCGAACTCGACCGTGGCGCTCTTGATCCCCGCTTCTTCGCCTTCGTTGAGGTCGAGGATGTCAGTCGTCAGGCCGTGGGACTCGCCCCAGCGCAGGTACATCCGCAGGAGCATCTCGGCCCAGTCCTGCGACTCCGTCCCCCCGGCGCCCGCGTGGACCGCGAGGATCGCGTTGCGTGAGTCGTACTCGCCAGAAAGCACGACTTCGAACTCCAGCTTCTCGAGTTCCGCCGTCGCCTCGGCGATGTCGCGGTCCACTTCTCCCACGACGGATTCGTCGCCCTCGGCGATAGCGAGTTCGAGCAGTTCGACCGTGTCGCGCACACGCGATTCGAGGCCGCGCCAGCGTTCGACCCGCGCGCGGACGACAGCGGTGCGCTGCATCGCTTCGCGGGCGGCTTCGGCGTTGTCCCAGAACGTGGGTGAGGAGCTCTGTGCTTCGAGTTCGGCTACCTGCTGCTCATCTGCAGCGATGTCAAAGTCGCACCAGGATGTCAGAGATGCGGCGGAGGAGTTCGCGGGAACGGTTGAGTTGTTCTTCCACGAGATCAAGTGTGCCGGGCGGGAGGGGTAGCGGCCAGTAAACAGCTACCCGTCGAGGGTGCGCCGCGCCGCGCGGATCGTGTTCACAAGAAGCATCGCCCGCGTCATCGGGCCAACCCCACCGGGGACCGGCGTAATCCACGAAGCAACCTCACGGACAGCGGGGTAGTCGGCATCGCCGACCAGCCGCCAGCCGCGCGCCCGCGAAGCGTCGTCGATCCGGTTCGTCCCAACGTCGATCACGATCACGCCGGGGCGGACCATATCGGCCGTCAACGTCTTTGGGTGTCCTGCCGCGAGCACGACGATGTCGGCTTCGCGGGTGAAATGCCCGATGTCCGGCGTCCCGGTGTGGCAGATGGTGACCGTCGCATTCGCTCCCTCTGCCTTGTTCGAAAGCAGCACTGCGAGCGGCCGCCCAACCAGCGTCGAACGCCCGACGACCACCACATGCTTACCCGCCGGGTCGTTCCCTGTCCGCCGAAGAAGCTGGACGACGCCGTGCGGCGTGCAGGGAATCGCCCCGTCGACCTGGCCACGAAGCAGCCGCCCGAGGTTGTGCGGGTGCAGGCCGTCGACGTCCTTCGCGGGGTCGAGCGCATCGATGATGGTGCGCTCATTCATATGCCGCGGGAGCGGAAGCTGCGGGAGGATAGCGTGAAATCGCGAGTCGGCGTTCAGGCGCCCGACGAGGGCGAGCAGGTCGGCTTCGGTGGTCTCCGCCGGCAGGTGGAACGTCTCCGAGAAGATGCCGACCTCAGCGCAGTCCTGCGCCTTCGACGACACATAGCTGACGGATGCCGGGTCGTCCCCAACGAGGATCGCGGCGAGGCCTGGTTTGACGCCGGCCGCCACCAGTTCGGCGACCTCTGCGGCAACTTCAGAACGGATCTGTGCGGCGATAGCCGTACCGTCGATGATCTGAGCGGTCATGGCACGAGTATAGGGTCGGCGCGGGATACGAGATCTCGTGACGGAACTTCGAGCCGGGCCTAGACTGGCCGGTGGCCGCGAGATCGGTCGCCGTGATGGAGGCAGGGGTGGTATCGAGGAACCCGCTACACGTTGGACTACGCCACGAAAGCTCGACCGCAGCGCCCGGGGGCTTTCCCCAGCGCAAGGTGAGCGACATCCCGTCCGTCACCAAGGAGCAGATGCGCGAGATCGAGCGGATTGCGCTCGAAGACTACAGCCTGGAAATCATCCAGATCATGGAGAACGCTGGCCGGGCAACGGCGACCCTCGCCCACGCGATGCTTGGCCGCCACGCGCGCGGACAGCACGTCGTCGTCCTGGTCGGCAACGGGAACAAGGGCGGTGGCGGACTCTGTGCGGCGAGGCATCTCGCGAACATGGGGTTCAGCGTGGAGCCTGTCCTCGGCGCGGTTGAGGACGAAATGCCCCTTGCCTCGCGCCGGCAGCTAAAAGTGCTGCGCGAATCCGGTGTCGCCGAGCCCAAGGAGAGCCAGGGCGGCGAGTACGTCGTCGAAGAACGGCTCATGCGGGCCGACCTCATCGTCGACGCCCTTGTCGGCTACGGTCTCGTCGGGCCGCCGTCGGGAATCGCACTGGCCTGCGTGGAAATGGCGACGAACGCGAAGCGCCCGGTGCTCGCCATCGATGTCCCAACCGGAGTGAACGCGACCACCGGCGAGGCAGCCGACGTCCACATCCACGCGACCACAACGCTAGCGCTCGACCTGCCGAAAAAGGGGATGCTCGGGCC
>JBPPMX010000160.1:0-4363 GCA_051306275.1 Tepidiformaceae bacterium | reverse complement strand
ACTGCGATGAACGGAGTACAGGTACTTGGGACGGCGATCGGGTTTAACCACCGGATGGCGAAGTCGATCATCGGGGACATGGAGTCGGAGCTGATCAACCAGAAGGTGGCGGGGAGCACGATCAACCAGGCGGGGACGATCTTCGCGCACGCGGTCCTATCAGAGGACATGTTCATCCAGGCGATTGCGAAGGGGGGGCCGACGCTGCGGGTGAGCGGAGGCTGGGATGCGAAGTGGGGTATGGCGATCCCGGAGCGACCGGTTCAGACGGTGGAATGGGATGCGGAGATGACGCTGAACCTCGAAACGTTCATGCCGTACGTGGATGAGGTGTTCGCGGCGACGGAAGCGTTCTTCGCGACGGTGACGGACGCGGACCTCGATCGCGAGGTGCAGGCCATGGGGCGCGCGCAGCCGCTGGGGGAGGTGCTAGCGACGGTGGGGGTGTTTCACATGGGAGAGCATCTCGGCGAGATCGCTGCTCTCAAGGGTGTCATGGGCGTGAAGGGGCTGCCGTTCTAGCGAGCGAGCGACCGAGTGCGTGTTGACAGGGGGGATCGCGGGTTTCTAGCATTGCCGGTGGACGCTTCGCGCGTCCTTTATGAACGCAGAGCCTGACAGTACCCAGTCGAGATCGACTTCCCCTGACACTGACGCGGGCGAGATTCACGTCGCGCGGGCGGGAAGTGGCCACGCGCTGGGCGTGATCGTGCTCGCAGCTGGGGCCGGGACGCGGATGCGTTCGAGCCTGCCGAAGGTGCTCCAGCCGGTGTGCGGCGTCCCGATGGTAGTCCACACGCTGAACGCCGCGGCGGCGCTGGCACCGGCGGAGATCGCGGTGGTCGTGGGGCACGGGGCGGAGCTGGTGCGGGAGGCGCTCGCGGAGCGCGACGTGACGTTCGTAGAGCAGACGGAGTTGCTGGGCACCGGGGATGCAGTGAAGCGGGCGCGTGAGACGATGGCCGGATGTGGTGCAGTTCTGGTGCTGAACGGCGACGAGCCGTTAATCACGGCGGCGACCCTGCGGCAGTTGCTGGCGCGGCTACCGGGGAGCCGGATGGCGTTCACGGCGCAGCGGGTCGACGACATTGAGAGCCGCGGGCGGGTGGTGCGTGACGAGGCGGGCCAGGTGCGGGCGATCGTGCAGGCGGCGGACGAGCAGCGGGTTGAGCGCGCGGGTGAGCTGAACTGGGGGGAGTATGCGTTCGAGGCGGAATGGCTGTGGGAGCGGATTGAGCGGGTTCCGGTGACGCCGAAGGGCGAGTACTACCTCACCCATCTCGTCGAGCAGGCATACGGCGAAGGGTGCCCGGCGGCGACCTTCGAGGTTCCAGCGGAGGAGGGATTGGGCGTGGACGACAAGGTGAAGCTGGCGGCGGCGGAAGCGGTGATGCGCCGACGAATCCTGACGGAGCACATGCTGGCAGGCGTGACGATCGTCGACCCGGCGTCGACGTATATCGATGCCGGGGTGGAGATCGGCGCTGACGTTACGGTGATGCCGAACTGTTACCTGTACGGCGCGACGGGGGTGGAGTCGGGGTCGACGATCGGCCCGGGTACGACGCTGCGGAACGCTGCGATCGGGAAGGACACACGAGTGGAAGCGTCGGTGATCGAGGATTCGCGGATTGGGGAGCGGTGCAGCGTCGGGCCGTTCTCGCATGTGCGCGGGAATGCGGTGATCGGGGACGAGTGCAAGCTGGGGAACTATGCCGAGGTGAAGAACTCGGTGATCGGGCGCGGGTGCGACATGCACCACTTCAGTTATGTCGGGGACGCGACGGTCGGCGAGGAGACAAACATCGCGGCGGGTGTGATCACCTGCAACTTCGACGGGGTGAACAAGAACCGGACGGTGCTGGGGAGCCGGGTGCTACTCGGGAGCGACACGATGCTCGTGGCGCCAGTGAGCGTTGGCGATGGGGCAATCACGGGGGCCGGCTCGGTAGTGACGAAGGACATCCCAGCGGGTGAGAAGTGGGCCGGGGTGCCTGCGCGACCGCTCGGGGTAGCGACGCTTCCCGAGGCGAAAGCCGAGCCGAAGTCAAAATCGAGAAAGAAGCCCAAACGCTAACGATGGACGTAGCAATAGCCGCTGTGGTGGTCGCGCTTGGGTCAGTTGTGCTGGGGTTGGTGGCGGCCGCGGAGACGGCGCTCGAACGGGTGAACGATGTGCGAATCCAGGCGCTGGCCGCGCGCGGGAACGTGCAGGCGCAGCGGATCGCAGTAAGCGTGGAAGGCAAGACGCGCGACCTCCTGGGGCCGCTGACTACGGCGCGGGTGTTGTTCGCGGCGCTGATCGTGACGACGTTCGCGTGGGTGGGTGTGGATGCATACGGGGAGGTTCGTGGGATCGTTGGCGGCGGGATGGCGGGCGGGGTGTATGTGGCGATCGTCCAGATGACCGTGGGGTTGCTCGCGGCGCGCAGCCCGGAATCTGCGGCGCTGCGACTGAGCGGGGCGGCAGAGCTGACGAATCGGCTGTTCGCGGTACCCGCGTTCGTGCTGGGGCTGCCATCGCGGCTGCTGGCACGGTTCCTGCGGATCGTGCCGCTGAACCTGAGGGCTTACGACGACATCCTTTCGCTGGTGGAGCGCGAGGAAGCGGCGGGGGGCGTTGAGGAGGAGGAGCGACGGATGATCCGGGGGATCATCGACCTCGAGGACAAGAGCGCGCGGGAGATCATGGTGCCGCGCATCGACATCGCGGCGGTGGACATCGACGACGACCTGACGGCGGCGAGCCAGATGATCAACGAGCGGGGGTTCAGCCGGGTGCCGGTATACCGCGAGAGCATCGACGACGTGGTGGGGATCCTGTACGCGAAGGACCTATTGCGGGCGCTGACGAACGGAAACGGGACGGCCCGGCTGGCCGGGCTCCTGCGACAGCCGGTGTTCATCCCGGAATCGAAGCGGCTGGACCAGCTGCTGACGGAGATGCGGTCGACACGAACGCACCTTGCGATCGTGGTAGACGAGTACGGCGGGACTGCCGGGCTGGTGACCATCGAGGACCTGCTCGAGGAGATCGTTGGCGAGATCGAGGACGAGTACGACATCAGCCAGCCGACGATGGAGATGATTTCGGAGGACGAGGTGGTCCTGGATGCGGGGGCGCCGACCGACATCCTGGACGAGCTGTTCGGGTACGAGGTGGAGTCCGAAGACTTCGATACGGTCGGGGGGTTTGTGATCCACCAGCTGGGGCGGGTGCCGGCGGTGGGGGACGAGGTGATGGTGGATGGGCTGCAGCTACGGGTGCTGAGCATGTCCGGGCGGCGGGTGCGGAGGATACGGATCAGCCGGGTGCCGGTTGGGGTGACAGGGAACGAGTAACGAGTAAGGGTGCGCTGGTATAGTTCCGGGCGATGAGCGGCGCGCATCCTGACCTGACGTACTGGCTGGCGCTGCGGCGGGCGGGGCTGGGAAGCACGAACTTCGCGTTGCTGCTCGCACGGTTTGGCGATATCGGGACGGCGTGGGGGGCGACAGCGGAGGCGGTGAAGGCGGCGGGGCTCGACGCGCAGTACGTGCGGGGGTTCGAGAAGGCACGAGCGACGTTCGACCCGGACAAGGAACTGGCGCTGCTTGAGAAGCACGGCGTGCGCGCGATCACGTGGCTCGACCCGGACTTTCCGGTTTCGTTGCGGGAGATCCCGCAGAGCCCGCCGGTGCTGTTCGTGCGGGGGACGGCGGGGCCAGAGTTCGCGCAGGCGGTCGCGGTCGTAGGGACACGGAAGGTATCCCCGTATGGACGGCAGGCGACGGAGGCGTTCTGCGAAGCGCTGGCGGCGGCGGGTGTGGCGATCGTGAGCGGGCTGGCGAGGGGCGTGGACGCCATCGCCCACCGGGTGGCGCTGGAGCATGGCGCGCCGACGGTCGCGGTGCTTGCGGGCGGCGTGGACCAGGTGTTCCCGCGGGAAAACGCGGGGCTGGCGGAGCGAATCATGGAGACGGGAGCGCTGGTGAGCGAGTACCCGGTGGGAATTCCGGCGCGACCCGATTACTTTCCGCGACGGAACCGGATCCTCTCGGGGCTTTCAAAGGCGGTGCTGGTGGTGGAGGCGGGCGAGGGGAGCGGGGCGCTGCACACGGCGAACTGGGCGTTCGAACAGGGGCGGGACGTGTTCGCGATCCCGGGGAGCGTGTTTTCGCGGCAGAGCGAGGGGACGAACCAGCTCATTCGGGAGAGCACGGCGAAGCTGGTATCGCGGCCTGAGCAGCTGCTCGAGGAGCTGAACCTGCTGGGAGCGGGGCGTCAGTTCGTTATGCCGACGGGGGCTGCAGGGCCGCCGGCGGCGCTGGGCGAATCGAGCCCGAGGCTGGCTGCCCCGGTTTCGAGCGAAGAGGGCAAAGT
>JBPPMX010000159.1:0-4001 GCA_051306275.1 Tepidiformaceae bacterium | reverse complement strand
GCCTCCAGGCACCCCCGCGACCCGCAGTTACACGCCGGCCCCGCCGGGTCGATCACCGTATGCCCGATCTCCCCCGCCATCCCACGCGCGCCCCGGTACAGGTGACCGCCAATGACAATCCCGCCACCGATTCCCGTCCCGAGCGTCAGGTGGAGCAGGTGCCGCAGGCCCCGCCCCGCGCCGAACCGGTGCTCGCCCAGCGCCGCCGCGCTCGCGTCGTTCTCTATATAGGTAGGCAGCCCCAGCGCCCCCGCCACGATCCCTGCCACCGCCGTGTCCCGGAACGCCGGGATGTTCGGCGAAACCAGCACTCGCCCACCGTCCGCGTCCACCAGCCCCGCGATCGCCAGCGAAGCCGCCACCGGACGCTCCGGCGCGACCGCCAGCACCCCGGACATCAGCGCCACGATCGCTCCCGTCACCTCCGCCGCCGCTCCACCGGGGTTCGGCGCAACCCGCTGCTCGAAGATGACGCCGTCGTCCGCCACCAGCGCCGCGCGCAGGTTCGTCCCACCGATATCCGCCGCAAGGATCAGCATCGTTCGAGCCTACAGGTGAGCGCCCGCAGGTGACAGCGCGAATGCCCTTCGAGGCCCCCGTCGCGTACCCTTCCCACGTGAGCAGGGCAAGCACCTTCATGGGCCGGGCACTCGAAGCAGCCCACGCCGTCCGCGGCTACACCAGCCCCAACCCCTGGGTCGGCGCCGTCGCCGTCCGCGACGACCTCATCGTCGCTCTCGGCGCCACCTCGCCCCCCGGCGGCCCACACGCCGAGGCCGCCGCCCTCGCTTCCGCCACCGGCCCCGTCGACACCCTCTACGTCACCCTCGAACCGTGCGCGCCTTTCGCCGGCAAGCGCACGCCTCCCTGCAGCGACGCCATCATCGACTCCGGCGTCCGCCGCGTAGTCGTCGCGCTCGAAGACCCCGACCCACACATGCGCGGCCGCGGCATCGAACGTATGCGCGAAGCCGGCATCGATGTCGTCCTCGGCGATGGCATGGAAGAGGCGGTCGACCTCCTCCGCCCGTACCTCAAGCACCGCCAGACCGGACTCCCCTACGTCATCGCCAAGTGGGCCGCGACCCTCGATGGCCGCACTGCCTCCGCCTCCGGCGACTCCAGGTGGATCACCGGCGAACCATCCCGCGAACGCGTCCACCGCGAGCGCGCCTGGGTCGATGCCATCCTCGTCGGGAGCGCCACCGTCCTCGCCGACGACCCGGCGCTCACAGCCCGCCCCGGCGGCGAACTCTCGCCCCACCAGCCCGTCCGCATCGTCCTCGATGGCCGCGGCCGCACACCGCCAACCGCACAGCTCTTCGGCGGCCCCGGCCACGTCATCATCGCCACCAGCCGCGAAGCCGACGCCGCCTGGAAGACCGCCGTCGTCGCCGCCGGCGCGCAGGTCATCGAATGCGAACGCGATGGCGCCGGCGTGAACCTCGAACAGCTCCTCCCGGCCCTCGGCGCGCGGGGCATTATGTCGCTCTGGGTCGAAGGCGGCTCCACCGTCCTCGGCTCCTTCTTCGATGGCGCCCACGTCGACGAAGTCTGGGCATTCGTCGCGCCCCTCATCCTCGGCTCGGGCATCCCCGCCGTCGGTGGCCTCGGCGCAGCTTCGATCTCCGACGCCAGCCGCCTCGAAGACCACACGATCGAGCAGGTCGGCGACGATATCCTCGTCCGCGGCTACACCGGCGGCTGGTCGCCGTACAATTAGCGCGCGGCCCTGAACAATCCCGCCGCGGAGGTGTGCCCATGGCACGGTACTGGATCGTCGTCGGCGGCCCCGAAATCTACGCAACCACCCGCGACCTCGGCTTCACGAAGCACGGCTTCAAGAGCACCCGCCGCGTCATGGCCGGCAAGATCGAACCCGGCGACATGATCGCCTTCTACATCACCGGCAAGAAGCAGTTCGCCGGCACCGTGAAGGTCACCGGCAAGATGGCCGAAGACCGCACCCGCGTCTGGACCAGCTCCAAGAAGCCCGACGAGCTCTACCCCTACCGCGTCGACATCGCCCCCGATGTCGTCCTCGACGAAGCCGACTGGATCGACGCCGAGCCCTACCACGATCGCTTCACCTGGACCCAGAAGTGGCCCCGCGCCAACTGGACCCTCGCCTACCAGGGCAACCTCCACGAAGTCCCCGAATCCGACTTCGAAATGCTCCGCGCCGACCTCGCAAAGCAAACAAAGGCCGCCGCGAAGGGGTAGCGCGAAGCCAGCCGAACGGAGGCAAACCCATGGAAGACCAGGCATGGCTCGTTCTCACCCTTCGCGAATGGGTCGAGAACCAGCGCTTCGAAAGCAGCCCACACCGCGCCGCCCTCAACGCAGCCATCGATCGCGCCGACATCGCCGCCGTCCGCGAACAACTGCAGGACGCCCCCTTCAACCCCACCCAGCGCAAATACCTCGACGACCTCCTCGACCGCTGGCAGCAAACCATCGACGAAGGCACGACCTGACCGCGGGCTGACCACCGCCCGCCCCAGCCGGCGACCCGCTGTCGCTCACACAGCCGCCAACCCTGCCTTCGGTACAGTGGAGACGATGCCGCAGCACTCCTCATCGCCGGATGGCCGATACAAGCGCCTCTCCGGCCAGGATGCGGCTTTCCTCTCCTTCGAAGGCGCGGGCCGCCCCATGCACATCGGCGCCCTCGCGCTCATCGAAGCCGCGCCCTGGCTCGACGCCTCCGGTACCCTCGACACCACTCGCCTCCGCGACACCCTCGTCGAACGAGCCACCGCAATCCGCGGGCTCGACCGCCGCCTCTCCCACACACCCCTCGGCTGGCCCATCTGGGTGCGCGAACCGGCGCCCGGCTGGCACTCCATCATCACCGTCGGCGCCCCGGTCAGCAGCCGCGACGAAGCCCGGGCCGTGGTTGAAGCCGCGATGGCCTCCCACCTCGACCGCGACCTGCCCCTCTGGCGCGTCGAAGTCCTCCCCGGGCTCGATGGCGGCGCGACGTTCGCCATCCTCTTCATCGCCCACCACGCCTTCGTCGATGGCATCGCCGGGATGGACCTCCTACGCCGCTTCCTCGATGGCGCCGATGCGACCCCGCGCACCGTCCGCGCGGGCACACCCCCCACCGCCCGCGCCTGCTCCGCGATGACCTCGGCCGCTGGGCAAGCCTGCCGGCGATGCTCGGCTCTCGCGCGTTCTCACTCGCCACGGACCCTGGCCGCCGCCGGGACGTGGTCCGCCGCGGAAAAGCTTTCCTGCGGACCTGCGTCCGTCTGCTCACCCCCGGCCCCACGACCAGCCTCCACGGCTCCGACGAAGGCGAGCGCGGCGTCAGCTGGTTCGATGTCCCGGACCGCCCGTTCCTGCTCGCTCGGCGGCCGCTCCTCGGCAGCGCGAACGACATGCTCCTCGCCGCCGTATCCCATGCGCTCGGCGGCCTTCGTGGGCACGGCACCACGAACAACACCCGCGCCGCCATCCCGGTCTCCCTCCGCACCCGGGCGGAGCGCCACGATCTCGGCAACCGCCTCGGCCTCCTCCTCACGCCACTCGAAGTCCCCACTCGCGAGGCCCGCCAGCGCGTCGCGCGCATCCGCCACCACACCGCCGAACAGAAGCGCCGCGGCGATGCCGAAGGCTACGAAGTCCTCGGCGAACTCACCGCCTGGACAGGTCTCTGGAGCCAGCGGCTCCTGCACTGGCTCGCGCGCAGCCTTCGCTCCTACGGCATCCTCATCACGAACGTGCCCGGCCCTTCACGCCCCCACACCCTCGGCGGCGCCGAAGTGCGCGAACTCTACCCTTTCGTCCCCCTCTTCGGCGGCCAGTCCGTCAGCGTCGCCATCGTCCGCTATCGCGGCGCCTTCCGCGTCGGCGTCACCTCCTCCTGGCCAGACCGCGTAGACCTCGACGAATTCACCGCCCGCCTGCGTGACGCCTTCGCCGTCCTCGCCCATCAGGGCGAGAGGTCACCCGCGCTGCCATCCGACGAACCCGAGCCCGCAACCCAACCCCTC
>JBPPMX010000158.1:0-5634 GCA_051306275.1 Tepidiformaceae bacterium | reverse complement strand
GCGCGGCGGGGTCCGAGGATCGCTGGCCTTTGAAGGCGGCCGCTGCGAGCGCGTCGAGGCCTTCAACGATGGCCCGGATCCCGTTCGCGGCAGAAAGGTAGTCGTCGCGGAGTTTGAGGAGGGGGCTAACGAGGCCTTCGTCTAGCGACGATGCAGGGGCGAGGACGGGCGTGGGTGGCGCCGGGTCGGGGTCGACCGCGCGGAGCGTGGAACGGGTGGTGGCGGCGACGCGATCTTCGAGCTCGGCGAGGCGATCGAGGAGGGTCTCGTGGTCGTGCCGGAGGGATTCGTAGCGCCGGCGAAGCTGGCGCAGCGCGGCATCGCCGGAGACGACGTCTCTCAGGCGGTCAACAAGCGCTTCTGCGTCAGGTTCGTTGGACAACGATTGCTCCCGGATGCCGATGCGGCGCCCGGGAAGCCGTTCAAGCGGTCTGGGTGTGCGACCCGTCCGCCCGGAAGCGGGCGGCGCCTCCTTCGAGGCGATATCCGATCCCGCGTACGGTGACGATGTAGGCGGGATCGGTTTCGGCTGCCTCCAGCTTTCGCCGGATGCGCCGCACATAGACTTTGAAGACGTCCAGGGCCTCGCGTGGCAGGTAATCGTACTCCTGCGTCACCGCATTGAGGATCTCGTGAGGCGGGAGTACCTTTCCCGCGTTGCGGGCCATGTACTCCACGATACGAAACTCAGACGCGGTGAGCGGGATGTACTCGCCCGCCCGTTCGACCTCACAGCGGTTACTATCGACCCTCAGGTCGCCGATCTGAAGGATACCAAGTTCGGCGTCGAGCGCAGGTGAAGACGCCGGGGAGCGGCGGCGGAGGATTGCGCGGGCCTGGGCGACGATGAGCTCGGGGTCTGCGGCGGCATCGAGGCATGCGTCGGCGCCCGATTCCAGGCAGGCGCTAAACATGCCGGGGAGTGGGTCTCGCAGGACCGCAATGAGCCCGACGCCGCTATTGGCGAATGGGGCGAGAGGCCGGGGACCAGCGGCGCACCAGCAAAGGACGAGGTCTACGTCGCCGGCAGCTACGAGCGCGTTGACCGTCGGGTCGGCTTCGCGTTGAAGGACAGCGAACCCGGCGGCGTGGAGCGCGCGGATGAACGGCGCCGTTTCCGCTTCTCGCGGGGCGACAACAACAACGCTCAGAAAGTGCCTGCCGTCCAAATCTCACGATCCCAACATAAGAGTCTCGATGCGCCTTCACAGAGCGCCGGACGGTGAAGTATAGGTACGGCGGCGTTCTGGTAAATACCGACGGGTAGGGATTTTCTTAATGAAACAAGGAGTTCATATGTCACGCGGGTCGTATGTGGGGCTGCAGCGGCGTAGTCTGCTGCTATTCGTTTCCCCCTGATGTGAAAGAGAAGGTGCCCTATGTCTCGAGTCGTCGTGCCGCTGGATGAATCCGAACTTGCCGAGGAAGCGCTGCCCTGGGCCGCCCTGTTCGCGAAGGTGACGGGGGCGGAGGTGCATCTCGTCAGCGTGTGGACGTATGACGAAGCGATCTGGACGCGCGCTGGCCTGAGTGCGGACGCCGAGATGCCGGAGATCCGGACCGCCCTCCAGGGGTACCTTGAGCGCACCGCCGCCAGCCCAGTGCTTGCCGGGCTTACGGTCACCACCGAGGTGCGGGTAGGCGACGTTTCGGATCAGCTGGTAGATGTGGCGCGAGAGGGTGAGACCGAGCTTGTGGTGATCACGTCGCACGGGCGCGGCGGGTTCAAGCGGTTCGTGCAGGGGAGCATCGCGAGCGAACTGGCGCAGGCGTCGCCGGTCCCGCTGCTGGTGGATCGCTCGGGGGGGATACCGGCGGGGCTGACCCGGATCCTGGTGACGCTCGACGGTTCCGAGACAGCTGAAATCTCGCTCGCAGCGGCACGTGACCTGGCGAAAGCGGCCGGAGCCGAGGTCCACCTGCTGCGCGTGTACAACCCGTACTCCGAGTTCGCCGTTACGCCGATGGGGCCGGCGGGGGACATGGGCGACTTGGCCGGGAAGCTGTACGAATCGGCGGAGATCTATATGAAGGGCGTCGCGCTCGACGGTGAGACGTGGGAGATCCGGTCCGGGCGACCGCTCGACGTGATACTTGAGTACGCGGTGGAGAAGAACTGCGAGGTCATCGCGATGGCGACCCACGGCCGTGGCGGGGTCATCCGGCTTGCGCTGGGGAGCACTTCGGACGCGGTGATGCGGGCGGCTGACCGGCCTGTCCTGCTCATCCCGACCGCGGCTCCAGACGAGAGCTAGGGTCGCGCCGCTGGTTTGCCCGGCCCCATAGGGGTCACCTATACTTCCGACGCTGAATCGAAAGGGCCGCGTGCCCTCCTTCCCCTTGTCTACACGGAGAATTGTTTGATGCCCGGTATTTCGAAGAGTGAATGGCTGCAGGGAACCTATGCCAAGGCGACAGAGAAGGCGAAGGAGCGCCAGAAGGTCTTCGAGACCACGGGCAATATGCCGATCGACCCGGTGTACACGCCGGATGACCTGAAGGACTTCGACTACCACCGGGACCTCGGGTACCCGTCCGAATTCCCGTTCACGCGCGGCATCCAGCCTACGATGTATCGCGGGCGCTTCTGGACCATGCGCCAGTACGCAGGCTTCGGTGACGCCGAGGAATCGAACCGGCGCTACCGCTACCTGCTCGGGCAGGGGCAGACGGGGCTTTCGATCGCATTCGACTTGCCTACCCAGATCGGCTACGACTCGGACGACCCGATGGCGGCTGGCGAAGTCGGCAAGGTGGGCGTGGCGGTCGATTCGATCGAGGACATGCGGACGCTCTTCCACGAGATCCCGCTCGACAAGGTCACGACGTCGATGACGATCAACTCGACGGCGACGACCTTGCTCGCGCTCTACGTGGCGGCGGGCAAGGAGCAGGGGGTCGACTCGACGGCGCTCGGCGGGACGGTCCAGAACGACGTCCTGAAGGAATACATCGCGCGGGGGACGTACATCTACCCCCCCCAGGCGAGCATGCGGCTGATCACGGACAGCTTTGCGTACTGCAAGGAGTTCGTGCCGAAGTGGAACACGATTTCGATCAGTGGCTACCACATGCGCGAGGCCGGCTCGACAGCGGCGCAGGAGATCGCGTTCACGCTTTCGAACGGCATCGCCTACGTTGAGGCGGCGCTGGCATCGGGACAGGAGATCGATGACTTCGCCGGGCAACTGAGCTTCTTCTTCGCCTGCCACAGCAACTTCCTCGAAGAGATCGCGAAGTTCCGCGCTGCGCGACGCCTGTGGGCGCGGATCATGAAGGAGCGCTTCAACGCGAAGAGCGCGCGCTCGCAGATGCTCCGCTTCCACACGCAGACGGGTGGCGTCACGTTGACGGCGCAGCAGCCCGAGAACAACATCGTGCGGACGGCGCTGCAGGCGCTGGCGGCGGTGTTCGGCGGCACGCAGTCGCTCCACACGAACTCGATGGACGAGGCGCTTTCGTTGCCGACCGAAAAGGCCGTGCAGATCGCGCTTCGCACGCAGCAGGTCATCGCCTACGAAAGCGGCGTCGGTGACATCGCGGACGCGCTCGGCGGGTCGTATTTCATCGAAGACATGACGAACCGGCTCGAGGCGGAGGCGAATGAGTACATCAAGACGATCGTCGACATGGGCGGCGCTCTCGTCGCGATCGAGCGTGGCTTCCAGGCGCGCGAGATCCAGGACGCGGCGTTCAAGTACCAGCGCCATGTGGAGACGAAGGAGCGCGTCATCGTCGGCGTGAACGACTTCGTCATCCCGTCGGAGCCGTTCGAGACGCTTCGCGTTGACCCGGCGATCGGACAGCGCCAGGCGGAGAAGCTCCGCAAGCTGCGGGCCGAGCGCGACAACGCAATGGTCGAAGCGATGCTGACGAAGCTCGATACGGCCGCCCGCGGGACCGACAACCTCGTGCCGATCATGGTCGAGTGTGTGGAGGCGAAGGCGACGCTCGGCGAGATTGGCCACAAGCTCCGCGGCGTGTGGGGCGAGCAGCGACAGGCGGTGGTCATCTAGGTGTCGGACGACGATATCCGCGGACGCGGCGATGAACGCCGGCGAATCCTGGCGGAGCTGGAACTCGAACGGAACCAGCTCCTGAGGAACGTCGACTATTGCCGCATCCGCGACATCGACCAGCCGTTTATCGACGCGTGGTCGGTGAAGGACATCGTCGGGCACGTGGCAAGCTGGGAAGCCGAGGTGATTACCTCGATCCAGGAAGTCCGGCAGGGACGCCGGCCGCACATCCTCGACTTCGACGAGGCGCGCCATGATGAATGGAATGCGGACCACATGGCCCGGAAGCGGATGCTCGACTTCTTCAGCGTCCTGCGCCAGCTGAAGGCTGAGCGCGAACGCCTCCTCGAGACGATCGCCGGGATGACCGAAGAAGAGATCGCTGGCGAGCGTTCGATGGCGGCGGCGCTGCTGAACGCGCACATCGCCCACGACCGTGACCACTGGCACGAGATCGCGGCCAAGCTTGCGGGCGCTGCCGGCGTACGGCGACCACTCCGCACGTCCGTGTCGGTGCCAGAGGAGATGGCGCGGCAGATCTGAGCTGCTGAAATCGCCCGGGCGCGAATCCCGGGATAGACTCGCCCCCGCGTCCGCGCGATGGGGCGCACGTTCAAGGAGGGGTCCGATGGCACTGACGAAGATTCACCACGTTGGTCTCGTGGTACAGAGCGCCGACGAGGCGTTAAAGTTCTATGGCGCGGCGCTGGGTTTGCCGGTGACCGACGACCGGATCATCGAGGACCAGGGTGTCCGCGGTGTGCTGCTCAAGATCGGCGACTCCGAGATCGAGCTGCTGGAGCCGACACGGGACGACACCGGTGTCGCACGATTCCTCCAGAGCCGCGGCGAAGGGATGCACCACATCTGCTTCGAAAGCGACGACGTCGCGAAGGAACTGACGGACGCGGCTGCGAAGGGCATCGCGCTGATCGACCAGGCGCCGCGCGCCGGGCTCGCGGGGATGATCGGATTCCTCCATCCGAAGTCGAACCATGGCGTGCTGATCGAGTTCGCGACTCCGCCTGCAGGGCAGCACCACGAGCCGGGGGCGCCCGCGGGTGGCGTAGGGGCGACGCATGTCGACCACATCGTGATCGGGTCGAACGACGCGGCCGCGACCGCGAAGCTGTTCACTGAGAACTACGGCATCGAGATCAAGCGTGTGATGAGCCGGCCGGGCACCGGCGCGCACATGGAGTTCGCGAAGCTGCGCGAGGTTGTGCTCGAGTTCGCCGGCCCGGGTGAGCCGAAAGCCGAGGATGGCGTGAAGGCCAACCTGTCCGGCGTCGTGCTTGCGGTGAAGGACATGGATCAAGCCGTCGCGGCCATTCGAGCGGCTGGTTTCGAAGCCGAGGACCCGCACCCGGCTGTCCAGCCGGGGGCGGTTTTCGCATCGGTGACGAGTGGCAGCCATGGGATGCCGTTCGGCTTCATCCAGTACAACGCAACGGGCGCGTGACGCTGCCCCTGTGCCATACTGCGGGACACTTAGAAAACGCACATAACGGAAGGAAGGCCTCCACATGACCGCCCCTGCTGACACCAAGAAGATCCGGGTCCTCATTGCCAAGCCGGGCCTGGATGGCCACGACCGCGGCGCGAAGGTTATCGC